>JBKGHI010000439.1:0-4210 GCA_046520405.1 Myxococcus sp. 1LA | reverse complement strand
GCCTTCGTCGGCCTGGCGCTCGGCGCTGGCCCTGGGCGAGGCGGCAGCGTCCGGGCCGTCCCAGGTTGACGCCGCGGACTCGCGGTCCATGGCAAGCCTCACGGCGCCTGGTTCCGGTGGCCGCGTTTCGGCTTTGGGGGCTGGCCTCCGCCTCGCGGCGCAGGGGGCCTCGCTAGAGCTGTCTGACTCGCGTGGGGGAGAGGGCCGTTCATCCCCCGCGTCAGAGGCTGGGGCTCCGCGTCTGGCCCGGGCCGGAAGCGCGAGTTCGCCGGAGTCCGCGCCCGCGGTTGGGGCGGCGCGTCCCGTAGGGACCTCTTCCGAGCTGAGACGCGCGACCCCTGCCGTGCCGCGTTGGGGAACGCCCGCTTCTGACAACTCCACCCAGGCGGCACCCCGTCCGTCGTCCCCAGGGGCGGCGCCCGCGACCGAGGAGACCGCTCCGCTGGAGCGCGCCATCACCGCCGCGCGCGCGGGACACTTCGACCAGGCGGAGGCGCTGGCGCGCGAGGCCGCGAAGGCGCTCGTGCCGGAGGCGTACCTGCTGCTCTCCATGGTGGCCGATGTCCGTGGCGACCTGAACGGGGCGGTGGAGGCGGTCCGCAAGGCGCTGTACCTGGAGCCCCGGCTGGCGCTGGGGCACGCCACCCTGGTGGCCCTGTACGGCCGGATGGAACGGTTCGAGGACGCGGAACGTGCTCGGCAGAACGCCCTGCGCGCGCTGGACGGACTGAAGGATGACCACCTGCTGCGTGGGGTGGAGACGATGACGGCCGGTGGTCTGAGGCAGGCCCTGGCGCCAGTCGAGCAGGCTGGCTGGCAAGGAGCGCGCTGAGAGGCGCGTGCTCCTCACGAGGTGGGAGGCAACGTGGACGTCAAAGAGACGCACCTGACACCGCCGGGCCGCGCGCCGGGGAGCAGGCTCAGTCTGCGGATGAAGATCCTCGGGCTCACCGGGGCGACGGGGGGGCTGGTGGCCATCATCCTCATCACCACGACGTGGATGCAGATGGGGGACGCGCTTCGCAACGACCTGTCCCGCCGCGCCAACTCGGTGAGCGTGGAGCTGGCGAAGACGCTGACGCCCATGATGGGTGCGAGGCGCGACCCGGAGCGGCTCCAGGAGCTGGTGCAAGGCGCGCTGAGCCTGGGGCCCGAGGTCGCCTACGTCCGCATCCATGACGCGGACGGCACGCTGCTCGGCGAGGCCGCCGCGGAGCGCTTCGTCGGCGAGGCCCAGTCGCCGGCCGCCATCGAGGGCGATGCCTCGGTGCTCCGCCGCAGGTCCGTGAAGGGCACGGGCCTGGTGGAGACGACGACGCCCGTGCTCGCGCCCGGGGGCACCTCGCACCTGGGCACCCTCCAACTGGCGCTCCACGAGGAGAGCCTGAGCCAGACGCTGCGCGAGGCCACGCGCTTCACGGCCATCATCAGCCTGCTGGTGCTGCTGGCCTGCATGGTGGCGGCCTGGCTGGTGTCCGGGATGCTCGTGGTGCCGCTGGAGCGGCTGGCGCATGCGGCGGCGGGCATCGCCGCGGGGGACCTGCGCCAGCAGGTGGATCTCCAGGGCTCGGATGAGATTGGCGACGTGGCGCGCAGCTTCGCGGTGATGACGGACGCGCTCTCCCACCTGCTGCAGGACCTGCGCGGCGCGGCGGCGGAGATGGAGCGCGAGGCGACGAGCGTGCTGGCCACCTCCACCCAGCAGTCCGCCATGGCCCACCAGCAGGCCTCCGCCATCAACGAGACGAGCACCACGGTGGCGGAGATTGCCCAGACGTCCAAGCAGGCCACGGCCTACGCGGACTCGGTCATCTCCCAGACGCAGAAGTCCGAGACGCTCAGCGCGGAGGGCCAGAAGGTCGTCAGCGAGAGCGTCTCCGGCATGGAGAAGCTGGGCGAGCAGGTGAAGGCCATTGCCCTGTCCATCACCGACCTCAGCGAGCGCACGCTCCAGATTGGCGACATCATCAGCACGGTGAAGGACGTGGCCGAGCAGTCCAACCTGCTGGCGCTCAATGCCTCCATCGAGGCGGCGAAGGCCGGGGAGCACGGCCGCGGCTTCGCGGTGGTGGCCACGGAGATGCGCACGCTGGCGGAGCAGTCCCGCATCGCCGCGGAGCAGGTGCGCGGCCTGCTCAATGAAGTGCAGAAGGGGACGCGTCAGGCCGTCAGCGCCACGGAGGAGGGCAGCCGCCGGGCGCAGGCGGCCATGGAGCTGGCGAGCGAGGCGGGGACGACCATCCTGGGCCTGTCGGAGGTCATCCGCGAGTCCTCGGGCGCGGCGCGGCAGATTGCCGGCAACACGCGTCAGCAGACCATTGGCGTGGAGCAGATCTCCACCGCCATGAGCGAGCTGACCTCCGCCATGGGCGACTCGGTGGAGAGCACCCGGCGCATCGAACAGGTGGCGGGCAATCTGACCAATCTCTCGAAACGGTTCTCGGACCTGGTGGGTAGGTACCAGTTATGAACGCAAAGGTGCTCATCGTCGAAGACACGAAGACCATCACCAACCTGCTTCAGGTGTACCTGATGGGGTGGGGGTTGGAGTTCTTCGACGCTCCGAATGGCGCGCAGGGCCTCACCAAGGCGCGTGAGCTCAAGCCGGACCTCATCATCTCCGACGTGCAGATGCCGGAGATGGATGGCTTCGCGCTGTGCGCGGCGGTGCGGGCGGACCCGCACCTGCACAACACGCCCTTCATGATGCTCACCTCGCTGAAGGACGACGCGAGCCGGCAGAAAGGCAAGCTGGTGGGCGCCAGCGCCTTCCTCAACAAGCCGGTGTCCGTGGACGACCTTCGTTCGAAGGTGCGCGACATCCTGAAGCTGCCCGCGACCCGGTACTGAGCGCATGTCGAAGGACGACGCCAAGATGGATTACGCCGGGCTGAAAAGGCAGCTCTCCGAGGCGCACACGCTGCTGGACGGCAGGCAGGGGGTGAGCCCGGAGAAGCGGCGCGAGGTGCTGAGCGCCCGGGCCCGCGCCCTGGCCGAATCCCGCCACGAGGAGCGCCAGGAGGTGCTCTCCGTGCTGGCCTTCCAGGTGGGCGGCGAGCGCTACGCGGTGCGCATCGAGCACGTGGACCACGTGCTGGAGGCGCGCGGCATCAGCTCGTTGCCCGGCGCGCCCCGGCATGTGCTGGGCGCGCTGGTGAGCCGCTCTCGCGTGGTGCCGGTGCTGGACCTGCGTCAGCTCCTGGGGCTGGAGGGGGGCGGCATGTCGGACCTCAGCAAGGTGGTGGTGGTCGAGTCAGGGGACAGTGAAGAGAGTTTCGGGCTGGCGGCCGAATCCGTGGAGGGACGCAAGGAGTTGCCGAAGGTGGAGCTGTCACAGCCCCCGCCCGGCCCCTTCTTGTTCCTCACGCCGGACCGGCTGACGGTGCTGGACCTGGAGCAGCTCGGGGGCCCGTCCGCCACGCGGCCCGAAGGGGAGTAGGCACGCGCCATGGATCCTCAGCTCTTGCGCAGCATCTGGCCGGTGTTCTCCGCGGAGACGCGCGAGCAGATTCAGGCCATCGGGTCGAAGGTGTTGGGGTTGGAGGGCCCGGCGCAGGGGCGTGAGCCGGACCTGCTCCCGTCGCTCAAGCGGCTGGTCCACAGCCTCAAGGGCTCCGCGGCCAGCCTGGGCCTGGACGACATCGAGCAGGTGGTGCACGCCATCGAGGACGGGCTGGCCTCCTTCAACCAGGAGGAGCGGCTGCCTCGCGACACGGTGGAGGCCATGTTGCGGGGCCTGTCCGCCATCGAAGGCGCCATGGCCCGGGGCGACGCCGGACAGACGCCCGCGGTGGAGGGCCTGTCGTCCCTGCTGGCCGCGCTGGGCCATGAGTCCGCGGAGTCTGTTCCGCCGTCGGCGTCCTCCGAGGCGGCCGCGCAGGGCATGGAGGTGCTGGATCTGCTCGAGGCGGGGCTGAGCGCGCTGTGCTCGCCAGACGTGCCGGACCGGGCGGCGGTGGTGCGCACGGCGGTGGAGCGGGCGCGGACGCTGAAGGCCTCCGCGGAGTCCGCCGGGGTGCAGAAGGTGGCCTCGCTGGCGGAAGCCACGGCGCTGGGCTTCACGCGCATGGAGCCGGGCGGTGACGCCGCGGGGCTGGCGGCTTCGGACGTCGGCTGGCACGTTGGTGGAGCTGCGGACCGCGCTGGAGGCGGCGGGTGGGGCGGGGGCGGTGGCCCGCGCCGTTCACGCGCTTCGCGCCGCGCCGACGCC
>JBKGHI010000438.1:0-4214 GCA_046520405.1 Myxococcus sp. 1LA | reverse complement strand
GCCGCAACCCGGACGCGCTCCTGGCGCTGGCCAAGTCGCTGCGGGCGGCCCCTGGCGTGGCCGGCGTGGACTATGGCGAGGCGGCGGTGCAGCGGCTGTCCGCGATTGCCCGGGCGCTGCGCTTCGGCTCGCTGGTGGCCTTCGCGGTGGTGCTGGGCGCCACGGTGGTCATCGTCGCGGCGACGCTGCAGCTGGCCATCTATTCGCGGCGCGGGGAGATTGAAATCCAGAAGCTGGTGGGCGCCACGGACCGCTTCGTCAAGGCGCCCTTCCTGCTGGAGGGCCTGCTTCAAGGCGTGCTGGGCGCGGCGGTGGCGCTCTTCGGCCTGTGGGCCTTCGGCCGGGTGCTGGGGCCGACGCTGGGCGCGCTCTTCGCCTTCCTGCTGGGGCCGGGTGTCGCGGCGCCGTGGGTGGAGCCCCGGCTGGCGCTGGAGCTGCTGTGCGCCGGCTGCGGCCTGGGACTGGGCGGCAGCTTCGTCGCCGTGGGGCGCTTCCTCCGCGTATGAGCCGGGGCATTTTCCTGGGGATGCTGGGGCTGTGGGCCTCGGTGGCCGTGGCGGCGGCTCCGGCGACGGCGGCCGAGGAGGCCGAGCAGTCCGCGGTGCGTGAGCGGCTGAGCGCGCAGCGCGCGACGCTGGCGCTGGTGGAGGCGAAGAAGCTCTCCGTGCTGGAGGGCGTGGAGCTGATGCAGGAGATGGCCGCCTTCTCCCGCCGGCGCGTGCGCTCGTTGGAAGGGGACCTGGCGGTGTTCCGCCGGCGCGTGCTGTTGGCGGAGCGCGAGCAGGCCGTGCTGGCCGAGGCGCTGAAGCTGCAACTGCGCCGCTTGTCTCCGCGCCTGCGCACGCTGTACCGCCTGATGCGCCGCCGCCCGCTGGAGGTGCTGCTGTCGGCCGAGGACTTCGCCGCGCTGGTGTGGCGCGCCCGGGCGCTGGAGGCCAGCATGTCCGGCGATTTGGAGCTGCTTCGCACGGTGCAGCGCGTGGCGCGGCTTCAGCGGCAGGCGACGCGCGAATTGGAGCGGCTCCAGGCCTCGCTCGCCGCGCGCATGGCCTTCCTCCAGGAGCAGGAGCGGCTGGCCCGCCTGCAGCAGGAAGGGTTGGAGGAGGTGGTGGGCACGCTCGCGGGCGAGGCGGAGCTGGCCCGGCGCGCGGTGCGCGAGCTGGAGCAGGCCGACGCGGAGCTGACGCGCGTGGTGCAGGACCTGAAGGAGCTGCCCGCGACGAGCGGCTTCGGCGCGCTGCGCGGCAAGCTCCCCCGGCCGGTGCCCGGCATCGTGGAGGTGGGCTTCGGCAAGGTCGTCAACCCACGCTTCAACACCGTGACCGTCCAGAAGGGCCTGGACATCCGCGCCGCGGCGGGAACGCCGGTGCGGGCCGTGGCCGAGGGCACCGTCGCCTACGCCGGCGCCCTGCGCGGCTATGGCAACCTCCTCATCCTGGACCACGGCGACGGCTACCACACCCTCATGGCCCACCTGTCCACCATCACTCCGGCCCTGGGCGCGATGGTGCTCCCCGGGGACCTGGTGGGCGAGGTGGGCGACACTGGCTCTCTCAAGGGGGCCTACTTGTACTTCGAGGTGCGCAAGGGCGGGCAGGCGGTCGACCCCGCCCTGTGGCTGTCGCCGAATCCCTGACGCATTGCGGCAAGTTCGCGGGGGCGTTGTTATTGTCGTGAGACTCTTCTGCGAGGAGCGGGCGAACGCATGGACCTGATGGGCGGAATGCAAAAGGCGCTGCGGCACATGCTGGTGGCGCGAGGTGTCCAGTCCACGACGGTGCAGGTCAGTGGCCAGACGGTGCACCACTACGCGTTGACGGGGCAGGGCAAGGGGCCGCCGGTGGTGCTGGTGCACGGGCTGGGCGGTTCGGCGAACGGCTTCGGGCGCACGCTCTTCGGGATGGCGAAGCGCTTCTCTCGCGTGTTCGCGCCGGACCTGCCGGGGCACGGCTTCTCCGTGGAGTACTGCGGCGGAGAGGTGTGCGTGCGCAACCAGTTCGAGGTGCTGCGCGCCTACGTGGAAGAGGTGGTGAAGGAGCCGGCCTTCGTGGTGGGCAACTCGCTGGGGGGCGCCATGGCGGTGAACCTGGCGGCGGATCACCCCCAATGGGTCCGCGCGTTGGCGCTGGTGGCACCGGCGGGGGCGCAACTGCCGGAGGCGGAGAACATCGCGCTGCTCAACTCGTTCGCGGTGAAGTCTCCCGCGGAGGCGCGCGCGTTCACGCGGCGGCTGTTCCACCGTCCGCCCCTGCCCGCGCTGCTGTTCGCCTACGAGCTGCGCCACTTCTACGACACACCCACCGTGCGGGCGCTGACCGCCGAGGCGCTGGCCACGCGCGCCTGCCTGGAGCCCGAGCAGGTGCGCAACCTGGCCATGCCGGTGCTGTTCCTGTGGGGTGGCAGCGAGCGGCTGCTGCCGTCGGAGACGCTGAACTGGTACCGCGCCCACCTGCCTGCCCACGCCCAGGTGCGCGTGGTGGACGGCTTCGGGCACGTGCCGCAGTTGGAGCGCCCGGACGAGCTGGTGTCGCACCTGGTGCGTTTCGCTGACTCGGCGGAGCTGTGAGGGCCGGGTAGACTGGTACGGAGCCTTCCGGGGCCACCCCGGGAAAGGACGTACTGACGTGACGGGTTCCTCCCTGCCGTGGCGCGCGGCGCTGACCGCCTTCTTCCTGCTGAGTGCTCCCTGGGCGCATGCCGCGGAGCCACCCGGGAAGGACGCTGGCGGGGCGGCGCGCGCGGCGCAGGCGGAGCGCGACGACGCCACGTACCGCCAACTGGAGACCTTCGCGCGGGTGCTCTCCTACGTGGAGAACAACTACGTGGAGTCGCCTGACCGGCAGCGCCTGATGTACGGCGCCATCCAGGGCATGCTGGAGACGTTGGATCCGCACACGGTGTTCCTCCCCCCGGAGGTGTACCGGGAGATGAAAATCGATACCTCGGGCGAGTGGGGCGGCCTGGGCATCGAAATCGCGCGCAAGGGCGAGCGCATCGTGGTGGTGGCGCCCATCGACGACACGCCGGCGGCGCGCGCGGGCATCAAGGCCGGCGACGAGCTGGTGGGCATCGACGGCGAGCGGACCGAGGGCATGGACGTGGGGCGCGCGCTGCAGAAGATGCGCGGCCCGGCCGGCGGACGCGTGCTGCTCACCATCATGCGCGAGGGCTTCAGCGCGCCGCGTGAGATCGCCATCATCCGGGACCACATCCGCATCGTGTCCGTGGAGGGCGCTCTGCACGGCGGCATCGGCCACGTGAAGGTGAAGAACTTCCAGGACCGCACCGACCTGTACCTCCGAAAGGAGCTGGACCGGCTGCGCGCGCTCAACGGGGGCAAGGAGCTGCGCGGGCTGGTGCTCGACCTGCGCAACAACCCGGGCGGGCTGCTGAACGAGGCGGTGGCGGTGAGCGACCGGTTCCTGCCGGGCAACCTGCCCATCGTCTCCACGCGGGGGCGGGACGGGCGCGGCGCCACGGTGGAGCGCAGCAAGGACCGCGACACGGAGAAGGAGTACCCCGTCGTGGTGCTGGTCAACGCGGGCAGCGCGTCCGCGTCTGAAATCGTGGCGGGCGCGCTCCAGGACCATGGCCGCGCGGCCATCCTGGGCACGCCCACCTTCGGCAAGGGCAGCGTCCAGACGGTCATCGAACTGGAGGATGGCTCGGGCCTGAAGCTGACCATCGCCCGCTACTACACGCCCAAGGGCCGCAGCATCCAGGAGCGGGGCATCACCCCGGACTTCCTCGTCCCCGATGCGCCGGGTGGCAAGGTGCCGCGCGACGTGGTGCGGGAGAAGGACCTCCAGCGCCACTTCCGCGCCGAGCCCGTGGCCACGACCGAGCCCGCCGCGCCGGAGCCGAAGGGCCTGCCGGAGAATCTCAAGCCCTGGGACGTCACCGCGAAGCTGGAGGACTATCCTCTGAAGGTCGCCTTGGATTATCTCCACGGCCTGGCCTCTGCTCCCGCGCGTGCTCCGGCTCGGGCAGCGGGTCGTTGAGGACTCCTTCTCACTTGCATTTCGCCGTGCAGTCCGTTTGATGCGCAACGAGCAAAAGGTGAACGAGCGATGCGACCTTCGAATGTGCGAGCGGCTCACGCCGCGTTGAGTGGATGGCTGGTGGGACTGCTGGCCGTGGGACCCGCGGCGGCGCAGACGCCGGTGTCCACGCGGCTGGTGCCCCGCGCCTTGAGCGCGGCGACGGCGGATGCG
>JBKGHI010000437.1:0-4228 GCA_046520405.1 Myxococcus sp. 1LA | reverse complement strand
CCTCCACGAAGCCCGCGCCGCACTCCGCGTCCGCCGCCAGGCCGTGGCTGACGTCGCGGCAGGTGCCGTTGAGCTGCGGGCCGCTGCCAGGGCCGCAGGGGCCCACCATCGTTCCGCACTGCGACGCGCTGGTGACCCAGGCGCCATTCACCTGACACGTCTGGGGGTTGAGGCAGGCCACCGTGCACGCCGCTTCCACCGTGCCGCACTGCGGGCCGGTGCCCGTCCCCAGCGCCGTGGGGTAGTTGTAGAAGGTGATGTAGCAGAACTCCTCCCCCACGCCTGGAGCCGCGCCCTTGAAGGGCTCGCCGCCCGCGCGCGCGGACTCCGAGCCTCCGCCACCGGGCTTGCCGCCGATGTACCAGAGCCAGGTGATGCCGCCCCACGTGGACGAGGGCGCGTTCGCCGTCATGTAGGTCCGGGCGTGGTTCTCACACGAGAAGTCGCCTCGCGAGCCCAGCGGCAGCACGGCTTCGTGCACGCCCAACGCGTAGCCGAAGTCCGTGTGCTGACAGGTGCCATAGGACGTACACAACTTCGGGCTGGTGTCGGCGCCACAGGCCGCGCTCGTCTGCTGCGCGAAGCACTCCAGGCTGTAGGTGAAGCCGCCGGTACACGTCCAATCACCGGTGGCGATGTCCTCCGGCGTGCAGGCCAGGCCGTCCTCGACGGTCCGCGTGGCGACGGGCGCATCGGACGGCGCGGTGGCCTCGGGTGCGGGCTCGCCGCAACCCCAGAGCGCCAGCGCGGCCATGAGGCCGTGGAGCCAGCGCGGCTGCCCGCGCCTGGCGGACGCGGGCGCGCCGGGCGGACACACGTCTCCCCTCAACGTCGAATTTCGCGACACATGCATGGAGGCTTTCCCCCTCGTTCGGACCTGCGACGGCATGGAAAGCCGTCCAGCACTGGATACGGGGGGAGTGTGAAATCCTGGTCCTCATCCGAAATGAAACGGGCCGCGAGGAAACCTTCCCCGCGGCCCGAATCCTTCACATGCAGGTGCCCGGTGAAGACCGGGTGGGAGGACGGCTAGGGCTCGTCCCGGCGCGGCTTGTCGGAGTCCACCGCGTCCTTGATGGCGCGCTTGGCGTCTTCAATCTTGCCCTTGATGGCGCCCTTGGCGGAGTCACGCTTGCCCTCGGCCTCCAGCTCACGGTCGCCGCTCGCGACGCCGGCCACTTCCTTCACCTTGCCCTTGGCCTTGTCGGTCCACTCGCCCATGACGGGTCTCCTTTCAAACCAGACAGCGCGTTGGAGACAGAGTGTGGGCATTGCTGGAACCGCGGGCAGGGAGGCCTTGCGCCCCTGCCCGCCCCACGGGCGAGCCTGTCTCGCGGCGCTGTACTGACATGTCGGTATTTCCACACAGGCTGGATGAGACGGAGTGTGACTGAACATTGACGGCGAGCCCGCCGGGTCGCACGCTGGGGTCACCGTTACCCAGGAGCACCGCTTCCCGATGGCCACCCCTCCGCTTCCGACTCCAGGCGCCCTGCTTCGCCGGCTCTACCTGCTGCGGTCTGTTGTCACGACGGTGGCCTTCACACCCGCCGTGTATGTCGACATGCAGCTGCTCGACCTCACGGGTGCGAGGGAGTTCCAAATCTTCCTGGGCATCATCACCCCGGTGGTGCTCGGGTTGTGCGCGGTGGTGCAACCGCTGGTGGTGATGCCGTGGCTGATGAAGCGCGCCATGGCCTCGCAGGGGACGCAGCGGGTCGAGCGGCTGATTCGCATCCCCTCCGCCATCGCCTTCGTGGAGATGATGGTGTCGTGGACGCTGGGCGGCATCCTCTTCAACGGCGGCGCGGTGCTGCTGTTGGACCGGCCGGCGTCGGTGGTGATGATTGGCGTGGCGGTGGCGGTGAGCGCGGGCCTCTTCAGCAGCCCGCTGGCGTACATGCTGTTCGAACGGGTGATGCAGCCCACGGTGCTGGATGCCTACCAGCGCGCCCCCAGCACGAAGCCCGCGGGTGAGGGCTTCGCGCCGCGCCAGCTCTGGCTGCTGCCGGCGATGGTGGTCTCCGCGCTGCTCATCACCTGTCTGGCCAGCATCGTCACGATGCACCTGCGCCTGGAGCGCGGCATGGGCGCGCTGGCGGCGGACCTGGCGGCGAAGGGCGACACCGCGGCGGCCGAGCGCGTGCGAGCCACCGTGGGACCGCTGGAGGCGGAGCTGGTGCAGCCGGTGGTGGTGCTCGGTGGATATGCCGCGTTGGGCTCCATCCTCACCGCGGCCTGGGCGGCCCGCCGGCTGGCGCGGGCGCTCGCGCGGTGGGCGCGTCCCTGGAGGCCTGGTGGAGGGCCGCGCCACGCCGCCACAGTGGGTGTCCACGGACGAGGTGGGCGACCTGGCGGCCTCCACGTGGCAGCTCTACCAGCGGCTCCAGGAGATGCCTCGCTCGCTGCGCGCCTCCGCGGGGGACCTGGCCGAGGCGGGCAACCGGCTGTCCCTGGCCAGCTCCCAGCAGAACCAGACGCTGTCGCGGCAGGCCGCCGCGCTGCACCAGGCGCGCGCCACCGCGCAGGAAATCCAGCAGGCGTCCCACGTCACACACTCGCGCGCCACCAGCATCCTCCAGGTGGCCGAGCGCGCCGCCGCCGTGGGCAGGCTGGGCGAGGAGTCGCTGGCCGGCACGGAGAAGGGCCTCGCCAGCATCCGCGACATCGCGACCGGGCTGCATGAGCAGATGCTGGACTTGGAGCAGCGCGCCCGCGAGGTGGGCCGCGTGTCGGAGGTGGTGAAGTCGCTGGCGGACCAGTCCCACATGCTGGCCATCAACGCGGCGATTGAGGCCACGCGCGCGGGCGAGCACGGCAAGGGCTTTGGCGTGGTGGCGCGGCAGATGCGCGACCTGGCGGACCAGTCCGTCCGGGCCACCAACCAGGTGCGCGGGCTGCTGGAGAGCATGGCCACCGCCACGCAGCAGGCCACGGCGATGTCGGACCAGGGCGCGGAGGGCGTGGCCGAGGCGCTGGAGCCGCTGCGCCACAGCGGCGAGCGGCTGCGTGAGCTGGCCGGCCTGTCCAAGGAGTCCGCGGCGGCGGTGCGACAGATTACGGAGGCCGTGTCGCAGCAGCACGCGGGCGTGGACCAGCTCTTCGCCGCGGTGCGCGAGCTGGACGAGCTGACGACGGACACGCTGCGGCACCTGGACACCACCCAGCAGGCGGCCTCGGCCGTGAGCCACGCGACGGGGCAGGTGTCGCAGCTGGCTGAACGCTACGTCTGACGCGGCCCGGACCGCCGCATCAGTCGTTGGACGGCACGTCCTCCGCCCGCCCGAGGAGCGCAGCGGCGCGAGCCGCCCTTCGGGGCTCAGCACCGGCGCGCGCAGCAGCACGGCGAGCCGCCCCACGAGCACCGCCAGCCGGGCCAGCCGCTCCCGAGCCTCGGCGCCGCCCTCGAAGCTGGCCGCGTCCAGGTAGGCGAGTTGCACCGAGGCCCGCCCATGCAGCCCCGCCACCCGCTGCTCCAGCGCCGTCAGCCGCGCGTGCAGCGCGCCCAGGAAGGCCGTGGTCCGGCCCAGGAGCGAGGAGGCCGCGTCGAGCGCCCGCGCGCCCTCCTCCGGAGCACACCCGGCCAGGATGAAGCGCGCCGAGGCAGTCTCGTAGAGCGGCGTCCCATCCAGCACCACCCGCGGCGCGTCCTCGTCCAGCCAGCCCCGGTCCAGCCACGCCAGCACGGGCTCCAGCTCGACGGGCACGATGACGCCCGCGCCCAGCAGGGGCCACTCGCGCCTCGCCGCGCGGGAGGGAGACTCCTGGAGGAGCGCTCGCAGCGCCTCCAGAGACTCGGCGTCGAGCAACTCGGCGTCCCGAACGTGGCCCCAGCGCTCCAGCCGCTCCAGCAGCGCGCCGAAGGGCACCAGCACCTCCGTGTGCACCCGCGCCTGGAGCGCGCCGTAGGTGGCCACGCCGTCGCGCACCTGGAGCCGATCCGCCCGGAGCGCGGCCACGGCCACGCGGTGCCGCTCACGCGCCTCACCCAGGCGGGCGTCCTCCGGCGTGGTGGCGCTGGTCTCCGTCAGCACCTTCCGCACCCCCAGCCCCAGTGCCGTCAGCACCAGGCCACCCACCGCGAATGGGATGAAGAAGGGCATGCCGCGCGACTCCCGTCCTGGAGGAACAGATGCCAGCTTCGCATCCACCATGCCCGGCGTATACGGGCGGCCCTTCCCCGCCCGCTCGCCCGGCGCGCCGCCCGCTCAGCCCGCGCGAGCCTGGG
>JBKGHI010000436.1:0-4261 GCA_046520405.1 Myxococcus sp. 1LA | reverse complement strand
CGAACTCCGGCTCGCCCATGACCAGAAATCTGCGCTTCTTGGTGACCATCAACACCGGAGAGAGCGCGGACGTCACGACGCACCTCCGCGCGCGGCCGCGCGCCGGGCGCGCTGCTCCTTGCGCCACATGTCGAGGAGCGCCTCGGCGATGACGTCGGCGGCCTCATCGAGCCGGCGCTCGACGTCGGCGCGGCGCTCGTCGGCGCTCTCCGTGACGGCTAGAGCCGCGCGCGGCGGCGGCGTCGGGGTGGTCGCGTTCACGGGTGGGAAACGCGGGCCCGGCGCGTGCGGTGGGACAGGAAGATCGTCCAGCGAACGCTTGCCCCCTTGACTGCCCCTACCCGTCTAGTATTTAGGCAACAGTACATCAGGCCCTACTGCTGAGGTGCTGAGCGAGGACACGTGAAGGAACGCTTTGGAGAACGCATCCGCCGCAAGAGGACTGAGCTGAAGCTCGGTCTCCGCGAGACAGCCACAAAGGTCGGCATCTCGCCCACGTACCTGTCGCGCATCGAGACGATGGAGGAGAAGAGCCAGCCAGCCGAGAACGTCATCCGAAAGCTGGCGACGCTGCTGAACGACGGCTTCGACGAGCTGATGACGCTCGCGGGCCGCGTGTCCGAGGACGTCGAGAAGGTCATCAAGGCTGACCCCACGATGCCGGAGTTCCTGCGCACCGTCGGCGAGAAGAACCTCTCCGGCGCGGACCTGATGAAGCTCCTCGACGCACAGCAGAAGAAGGGGAAACGGTGATGTCGACCAAGGTCCCGTTCCTCTCGGACGCGCAGATCGAGAGCGCCGCTCAGGAGCTGCTGCGCCGGTACGCCAAGTGGAAAGGCGAGGCGCCTCGCCCGCCAATCCCGGTCGACGCGATCGCCGAGGGCGTCCTCGGGCTCACCCTCGAGATGGGCGACCTCCGCAAGAAGCTCGGCAAGTTCGACGTGCTCGGCGCGACGTGGCTCGACGACGCGCTGGTGGTCATCGACTCGTCGCTCGAGGGCAACGAGGGCCGCTACTGCTTCACCCTCGGCCACGAGATTGGGCACTGGCAGCTCCACCGCCCGCTCCGCGAGATGGACAAGGTCACGTTCCCGCTGTTCTCGCGCGAGCCGGGCGCCAAGGCGACGGCCGCCATCGTCTGCCGCGACGGCCAGCGCGACCCGGCTGAGTTCCAGGCCGACAAGTTCTCGGCGTTCCTGCTCATGCCCGCGAGCGACGTACGCGCGGCGGTGAAGCACGTGAGCGGCGGGCCGCTCGCCATCGACAACCTCCTCGCCCGCAAGAAGGCCGACGAGCGCATCTCCGAGCTGCGCGACTTCGCGTCCGAGGTCATCGCACACGGCGGCTTCACCAACGTGTCGAACCAGGCGATGCAGATCCGCCTGGAGACCCTGAAGCTCGTCGTCGACGGCGCGCAAGGACGGCTCTTCTGAAGTGTGGGGGGAGCGGTTTCGTTCGCTCTCGATGTCCCCTGTTTAGGCAACAGTCACCCATCCGGAGAACGCATGGCCAACCGCGAATGGAACCCGAAGTCCTTCTTCCGCCACCTCACCCCCGACGCCCTCGAGGTCCTGCTCAAGTGGGCCGCCGTCGAACTCGTGCTCGATGGCCAGGGACCGGTGGGGGAGCAGGTCTATCGCGCGTGGAAGGCGCTCCCCGAGACCGAGCGGGTGGCGCTCGAGACGAAGCTCCTGCCGGTCAACGATCTGTGCGGGCCGCACGCGCGCCCCTACCTCGAGCGGCTCGCCTTGCAGGTCTGGACCAACGGGCACTCCCACCTTGTCGAGGACAGCCGCGCGTGGTCGGCGCAGGATCTCGCGGTGCGCCTATTCGTGGCCGATGAGCCGCGCTTCCTCGAGGCGCACCAGGCCCACGTTCTCGATATGATGGAACACCTCACGGAGTTCCACGGGCGCTACGCGGTGTCGCTGAAGCCGACCGCGCAGGCCAAGGCGGCCATGAAGGCAGCGATGGCGAGCCACTTCCGCGAGACCGCGTTCGGCGCACGCTGCCAGGTCGAGGACTTCGCCAACGACGAGAAGTTCGCGCTCTTCATCTACCACGAGGACGAGGTCGCCCCGTTCGATCGCTTCACCGACAAGGGCGTGGTGGAGCCGGACTGGCAGCGGCCTGTTGTGCGGCTCGCGGCTGTCTTCCAGTTCGAGACGTCGACGCTCCTCGTGAAGGCGCCGCGCGTGGCCGAGCGCGAGAAGCTGCGCGACCTGTTCGCCCAGCTCTTCATCGGTGACACGAGCTACTTCGAGGACACGACCAAGAGCCCGAAGTTCTCGTTCGATCCGCTCCGCGACGACGACTTCGACTTCCCGGTGCGCGGCTTCGACAAGATCGAGGAAGTCTCAATCGTGCGCGTGGTCGCGAAGCCGGCGAGTCGCGACGTCAAGCGCGTGACAGTGGAGATGAAGGCGGGCTTCACCGTGCTGGGCGTGCGCTCGCTCCTCGAGGAGCACGGCGTGAACCTCGCGAGCGACGAGATCCACGGCGTCCGGCTGCAGTTCCGCTTCGAGGGCAAGGGCCGTCAGAAGTACCGCACGGTCAGCCTCTTCAACCCGAACAGCTCGAACCTGAACGACACGAAGCGCGACCGCGTCATCCGTCGCTACCTGAAGGAGTGGGGCATCCATGCCAGCGGACGACGTTCTCCCCTGGACGCTGCTGCTTTCGAAGCTGCGGCGCAGTGACGACTCGCGCGTCTCGTACGCCGAGGTCATGGCCGCAGGCGCGGAGCCGGTGTTCTGCGTCCGCGAGCGCGTCCTCGAGTACGGCAAGGACGACGACTACGAGCCGCCCGGCTGCGAGCGCGGCTGCCTGCCGAACCTGAACTACGACCTCCGCGCCTCGGAGAAGCTCGTCGGGGTGGCGTGCCCCGAGGAACCGCCCTGCTGGCCGGGCTGGACGTGGGTCGAGCGCACCGAGGTCGAGGGGCTGCGGTGCCGCGCGAAGGACGTCTTTGCGAAGCTCGCCGCCCGGAACGGCCTCGCGCCGCTCACGGGCAAGGTGCCCAAGCCGTTCCTCGGCGTCGGGCTCGTGCGCCGGCGTGGGCTCAACGTGGCCGTCGTCTGGCTGCGCGCACCGAAGCTCGGCTTCGAGCAGCTCTGTCGGGGCACGCGCGTCGAGCTGGGCGTCGACGGGATGATCGTGCTGGTGGCGAAGAAGCCGCCGACGTCGCTCACCGCCGTCGACAGGATCGTCCCCTTCGAACTCGCCCTCGACACGCGCGGAGGCATGAACCTGGCCCGCGCGCTCGAGGAGCTGACGCCCGAGTACCGCACGCGGGTCATCGAGGACCCGATGCTCGACCTCGACTACGTGCGGCTCCGGCTCGCGACGCGTCCGGGCGATCGCCACGTCGTGGAGATCAACGGCCACGACTTCGGCGGTTTCCGCAAGAGCGACCTGAAGTTCCTACGCCTGCTGCTGCTCGCGGCGGCCCGCAAGAACGGCAAGGACGACGGGTGGATCGACAAGTCGCGCCTGCGTGACGGCAGCGACAAGGACCCGGCGCTCAACGACCTGCGCGCGGACCTCGGGAAGTTCGACGTCCCCGGGCTCGTCGAGGAGGAGCGCAAGGCCCTGCTCCGCGTACAGCGCGGCGAAGGCCTCGTCCGCCTCGGCATCCCGCCGGAGAACATCGAGCTCGACGAGTCGCTCGCGCAGCTCGAGTTCGTGGCCACGACCACGACGAAGAAGAAGGACGGCACGAAGGGCAAGGCGACGAAGAAGCAGGAGGAGGGCCTGCAGAACGCCGCCACCCTCCTCCGCGACTGCCGCCGTCTCGGTGCGCCTGGGGACGCCGAGGCCGTGAAGACCCCGGCTACGAGTCGTCGCGCCAGCCGTGGCGGGACTTGAAGGTCTCGCGGAGGCCGCCGCCGCCCCCTTCGTCGGGCGTCGGGAAGTCGTCGGCCGTGACGACCTTGGTCTTCGCGAGGTCGACGAGCACCGCCCGGCGGCGCCCCTCGCGGCCGTCGAACAGCACGCGCTCGCTCTCGACCAGGACGAAGCCACCTTGCTTCTTGTTCTCGAGGATGAGGCGTCGCAGCGCCTTCAGGTCGACGACCTCGCCCTCATAGTCGATGCGCTTGCAGTGGGCGCGGAACGCGTCGTACGCGCTCTCGAGGTGGATGGCGAGGTTCCCCGCGTCGAACACGTAGTGGACGCGGTGCTTGAGGTGCCCCTGGACGGCCATCACGCCTAGAGCGCCGAATAGGTTAGGTCACGCCGCGAGTTGGTAGCGCGCGGCAAC
>JBKGHI010000435.1:0-4285 GCA_046520405.1 Myxococcus sp. 1LA | reverse complement strand
CGGCGGGGGCGGGGCGGACACGTGCCGCTTGCGGGGCGCCTCCGCCACCTCGAGGCGGGGTTGGGCCCGGGGCGCCTCGGGGGGCTCGGCCTCCCGGGGCGTCTGCGCCTGGAGGTGGGCCAGCTCCTCGGTGCGGCCCATCAGGGACTCGGACCAGGTATCAGGCTCGGCGGACGTGTCCGTGAGCGGGCCGCGGGGAAAGGGAGGGGTGTTCACGTGGGTCGCTTCCTTGGGAAGAGCGCTCAGCCGCCAACGACGCGGAACACTTCACGCAGGGACGTGTCGCCCGCCCGCGCGCGTTCAACGCCCGCGGCCAGCAGGGGCACCATGCCCTCCTGGACGGCAATCTCCTGGATGCGGGTGCTGGGCACCTTGGCGTTGACGGCGTCGCGGATGGCCTGGGAGATGACGAGCATCTCGTAGAGGGCGGTGCGGCCCAGGTAGCCGCTGCCCTCGCAGCGCTCGCACCCCACGGGCCCGAAGAAATTCCCTCGCGCGATGCCAGCCGCGTCCAGCCGCACCGCCTCCTCGGGCGTCAGCGGCTGCGGCGCGCGGCAGTGGGGACAGAGGCCGCGCACCAGGCGCTGGGAGAGCGTCGCGGCTGTCGCGGAGGCGAGGAGGAAGGGCTCCACGCCCATGTCGATGAGGCGGTTGAACGCGCCGGCGGCGGAGTTGGCGTGGATGGTGCTGAGCAGGAGGTGGCCGCTGAGCCCCGCCTGGATGGCGGTGCGCGCCGTCTCCGAGTCGCGAATCTCGCCCACCATGATGACGTTGGGGTCCTGCCGCAGCACGGCGCGCAGGCCCTGCGCGAAGGTGAAGCCCTGCGCGGCGTTGACCTGCGTCTGCGCGAAGAGGGGGACGTCGAACTCGATGGGGTCCTCGATGGTGGCGATGCGCGTGAGCTCGCCGCGGGACTGCTGGATGTGGCCCAGCGAGGCATACAGCGACGTCGTCTTGCCACTCCCCGTGGCGCCCGCCACCAGGATGAGCCCCTGTGGCAGCGCGAGCAGCTCCTGGTACTTGGTGAGCAGCGCGTCCGGGAAGCCGAGCGCCGGCAACTGGGGCAGCCGCACGCCGGTGCGGGCGATGCGCAGCGCCACCGCGGGGCCGTGGTTGGTGGGGAGGATGGACACGCGGATGTCCGCGGGGCCGTCCTGCGTGGTCCACGGGAAGTGCCCGTCCTGGGGCTTGTCCAGGTCGTACAGCGGCAGCTTCGCGAGCACCTTGATGCGGTTGATGAGGCGCGCGTGGTGTTCGCGCGGGAAGGAGAGGACCTCCTCCAGCACGCCGTGCATGCGGAAGGCGATGCGCGTCCCCGCCTCCAGGGGATGGATGTGGATGTCGCTGGCGCCCAGGCGGATGGCGCCGTCCATCAACAGGTTCTTGAAGCCGATGATGTCCGGGTCCGGCTTCGCGGCGATGCGGCGCAGCCGCTGCCCCAAATCCACCAGCAGGGTCCTGACGGCGGTGGCCGTGTCGTGGGTGAGGACCTCGAGCGGGGAGAGGCTGGGGCCCGTGGGCGGCGGCTTCGAAGGCGCCGGGCGGTGACGCTCGCGGCGGGCCACCACGCCGGAGGCGTAGCTCAGCCCGAAGGCGAGGGCCACGCTCCCGGCGAAGAGGGGCGTCAGCGCGGCGTGAAGGTAGCGCCCTCCTTCCTGGAGCAACGTGGCGGTGTCCAGCGAGGCGTGCCGGTAGGCCCACACGCCGGCACCGCCCACCACCGCGAGGACCGTCAGGGCCCACAGCAGGCGCGCGACTCGATTCATCAGCGGGGTCATCAGGCGCCGCACGCTACCACCGGGGTTGGCGCGCCCTCAAAACGACCTGTGGGGGTGATGTCGGACCGCGGAGGCCAGGACGGGTGGGAACGTCCTGACCCCCTTGGAAAGCCCTTGAGGGGCTCAGCTCTCGGCTTCTTCGGAGGCCTTGTCCGTCTGCTGGTTGCCGCACGCGGGAGCGGCCTTGTCGGACGCCTTCTTGTCGTCCGCGGAGGCCCGCGGGTCGTTCTTGGCGCAGTTGCCGATGCAGGAGAGGCCCGCGGTGCCGCACCGCGAGCGCTCGCCGCCATCCTGGCAGAGCGTGTTGCACGGCTTCGAGCAGTCGCAGACCTCGTAGCACTCCTGAGCCTGCGCGCCAGGGGCAAAGGTGAGCGCGAACAGGAAGGAGGCACCCGCGAGGAACTTCGTCAGCGTGTTCATGATTGCTCCTGTGAAAGACAGCCACGTCGCGGCTCTCCATGAGCCGCGAATCCGGGTGTACCGACACAGGGTGATGGGAACGTGACGGGGCCGGGCGGGCCTCAGCGCTCCTCGAACATCGCCTGGATGACGCGCCAGGCCAACTCCACCTCGCGGCCCGAGCGCAGGGAGAGGAAGTCGCAAATCTCCGCCACGGCGTTGGAGCGTTCGCGCTCGAAGCCCTGGAAGAGCGTCTTCAGCGACACGTCGAGCCCCTTCGAGAGCTTGCCGAGGGTGTCCAGGGACGGAGAAAATGAACCGCGCTCAATCCGGCGGATGGCATCCACGGACAGGTCGCTGCGTTCCGCGAGGACCTCCTGCGTGAGCTCGCGGGCCGTCCGAAGCTTGCGCACGTGGTCGCCGAACCGTCGGTGCAACCGCGTCCAGTTGGCGACCCTGTTGTTCCGTTTCTCCATAAGAGGGAGCGGATAATTTGGGGTATCTCGGTCGCAAGTGAAGGGAGGATGTTCGGGGCTTGACCTTGCATTTGCGCCGGGCCGTTTCTCCAACAACTTCCGTTGACTCACGGGCATCCACTCCGCCGCGGCCAGGAACGCGGAGTGCGTGCCGTGAGGCCGCTCCTCCAGCAGGCGGGGAGCCGCCGGCTGGGAACATGCGGACCCAGGGGCTTTCGTCTACGCTGCCGCCTACATGACGCATTCGGAAGTCGGGCGGGGCGGCCGGCGGACCTGGGTTCCGGTCCTGCTCGGTGGCTTGTTGACCGCCTGTGACATCGGGTCCCCGCCTCGCGCCGCCACACCCCCTGCTCCCGCGTCAACGGAGCCCGTCGCGCTTCCCGGAGAGCCGCTGCCCGCGCCCACACCCGCACCCACGTTCCACCGGGTGATGCCCGTCCGGCCCGCGCGCACCGCGGAGGTGCAGGCCCTGGCGGAGAAGCTGGATGCGCCCGGTGCGAAGGTGGAAGACCCCTGCGTGGCGCCCCTGGGCAACGGCTGCGCGCGCACGGCGCTGGCGTCCTTCTTCGCGTCGCTGGACGCGCTGGCCACGGGCACCGAGACGGGCCCGGTGGTCATCGAGGCCTTCGGCAACTCGTTGATTGCCGGCGACCGCATCGTGGACGTCCTGCGGGATGACCTGTCCACGGCGTTCGGGAGCGCGGGCCGCGGGGTGTTGCTGGTGGACCGCATGGCCCCCTACGGCGGGCGTGGCCGCACCAGCGCCAGCAGCAGTGGCTGGCAGCCGCGCACCCTGGGCGAGCTGCGCGCGCCGCCGCATGCCTTCGGCATCACCGGCGTGTACCACGTGGCCACCCGCGCCAAGGCCCGCAGCCGTTTCAAGCTGGATGGCGAACCGCGTGGCACGCTGTGGTGGCTGGACGTGCCGGACGCGGGCGCGCTCAGCATCTCCAGTGGTGGCAAGGTGCTGGCGACAACCGAGCCCACGGGGAGCGGCGCATCGCGCGCCACCCACTTCGAATTGCCCGAGGACGCGCAGACGCTGGAGGTCGTGGCCGAGGGACAGGGCGCGGTGGTGCAGGGCGTGGTGCTGCAACACGCGCGGCCCGGCATCGTCCTGGACACGCTGGGCGTTCCTTCGTCGGATGCCAGCCTCTATGCGCGCATCGACGGCGCCACGCTGAAGTCCCAGCTCGCGGAGCGCGCGCCCAAGCTGCTCGTCTTCTTCCTGGGCGGAAACGAGTCCAAGCGCATTGAATGGAAGCGCCTGGACATGGAGAAGCTGCGCGCGGACCTGGGGACGCTGCTCCGCCGCGCGCGCGAGGCGGCGCCCGGGAGCGCGTGCCTGCTGGTGGGCCCCATGGACGCGGTGAAGGGGCCGGACGCCAAGGCCCAGGCGCTGACGCAGCGTCCCTCGCTGGAGGCGGTCAACGCCGCGGAGCGGGAGGTGGCGCTGGCCGAAGGGTGTGCCTTCTTCGACTTCTACGCCGCCATGGGCGGGAAGGGGGCGCTGGCGCGCTTCCACGCGTCCGGCTTCATGCATGACGACCTGGTGCACCCGCGCGGCGCGGGGCTGGACGTGCTGGGCCACCTGGTCACCGACGCGCTGCTGCGCGCCTACGTGGAGACGCC
>JBKGHI010000434.1:0-4293 GCA_046520405.1 Myxococcus sp. 1LA | reverse complement strand
CGGGCACTCCCACCACGGACGTCAGCGCCCGCGCCACGCCGCGGCGCGTGCCGCGTGCACCAGCGCGGGAAGGTCCATCCCACCCAAGCCCGCGTCGGCCCCCGCGTCTGCCGTGGGCACTCGCGCCCGCTCGGGAGAGAACAGGCGCGCGGGCGTCTGCCCCTGACCACGAAGGAGGATGAACAGCCGCAGCGTGTCCCGCAGCCGCTCCACGTCCGCGCCCTGCTCGCCCCGGGCCCGCTGCGCCGCGTTCCACAACCGCGCCCACGCCGTCTCCTCGTCCCACGTCCCCACGGGGCGCTCGCGCGACAACGCCGCCAACTGCGCGGCCAGCTCGAAGAGCCCGGCGCGTCCCTCACCAAACGCCTCGCAAGCCGGAAGCCGCGCCTCTCCGGCCACGTCCATGCTGCCCAGCCGAGTGGCGCTCGAGTGCGCAACGGGCCCGCCCGCCCGCGCATCGCCACCACCGAGTTCCCGCAGACCAGGCGCCTCGGGCACGGACATGCCCGCCCCAGCGCCCACACTCTCGAAGCGCCCCTCACGCGCCGCCAGCCACACCAGCAGCGCCGGCACCTCGGCGTCCGTGGGCACCACCGGCTCCAACCGTTCCTCCAACACCGCCCGCAGCCGCGCCCACGCCACGCCCCGCCAGAAAGCCGCGTGCAGCAGCAGCTCCGGCCCGCTGCGCGGCGTCCGCTGCGGCGCGCGCGAGACACGGGCCTGCAGGAACCCCTTCACCTGCCCGCGCGTGTCGAAGTGCTCCAGCCGCTGCCACAGCGCGGCCAGCGCGGCCTCCGCCAGCGGAAGGGCCCGCTGGAGCGCCTCCGCCTCTGCACCGTGAAGGGCAGCACACCCTCCGGCGCAGGGCGCTTGAACACCTGTGCGAACACCTCCGCGGCCGCGCAAGCCGCGCGCAGCTCCGGCAGGTTGCGCGGCAGCAGCTCCACCGCCCGCGCCCAGATGTGGCGCCCGAGCAGCGGCCCCGCCTCCAGCACCGTCTCTTCCAGCTTCAGCAGCGCCTCGCCCAGGGTCGCGGGCCGGTCCGCCTCGGGCAGCCGCTTGAAGGCCGCGCGCTGGACGTCCTCCCGCAGGCGCTCCACCTGCCGCATCAGCTTCACGGGCGCGGCGCTCTCCGGCCACCCTTCGGCGGCGGCGCGGCGCTTCAGCGCGGCCAGGGTGGCGTCCACCTCCGGCTGCGTGCGCGCCACCTCCAGCAGCAGCTCGAACTGCGAGCGCACCCGCTCCTTCCAGAAGAAGGCCCCCAGCATGCCGCGCAGGGCGCGGTAGCGCAGGCGCGTGGCCTCCAGGAGGTCCGCGCGGTCCTCCAGCCGGGCGCGCAGGTTGTCCGGGTGCGTGGCCATGCCCTCACCATAGGAAGGCACCGGCCGGGTGTCAGGCCCCCCAGGGGCCCGACGCGTCACGAGTGAACGGTGCGGGCCCTGAACAGGCCCGGCCACCTCACACGCGCATGGGCATGACGACGGCGGTGAAGCTCCGGTCGCCGGGGGCGTGGAGCACGCCCGGGCTGTGCTCGTCACCCAGCTCGAAGGAGACCTCGTCCGTCTCCGTCACGGCGAGCACGTCCATCAGGTAGCGCGCGTTGAAGCCGATGACGACACCGTTGCCCCGGTAGGCCAGCTCCAGCACGTCCTTGGCCTCGCCCAGGTCCGGGTTGCTCGCGGTGATGATGAGCTTGTTCTCCTCCAGGCCGATGCGGACCGCGTTGCTCTTGTCCGCCGACAGCAGGGCGATGCGCTTGAGGCCCTCCAGCAGGCGCACCTTGGGCACCAGGACGACCTTCTCCCCTTCCTTGGGGATGACGCGCTGGTACTCCGGGAACTGCCCGTCGATGAGGCGCATCACCATGGTGAGGCCCGGCTTCTTGAACAGCGCGGAGTTCTCCGCGAAGCCCAGGTGGCACTCCGCGTCCGGCGCCTCGTCCAACAGGCGCTTGAGCTCCATCAGGCCCTTGCGGGGGATGATGACGCCGCTCTTGAGCTTGAAGTCGCCCGGCAGCTCACGCTCCACCAGCGCCAGCCGGTGGCCGTCGGTGGCCACCATGCGGACCTTGCCGGTGGACTGGGGCTCGAAGAAGACGCCGTTGAGGATGTAGCGCGTCTCGTCGCTGGAGATGGCGAACTGCGTCTTCTTGATCATCTCCAACAGCGTGTTGCCCCCCACCTGCACCAGGGGCGCGTTCTCCTCCTTGGGCAGCTTGGGGTACTCCTCGGCCGCCATGCCCACGATCTTGAAGTGGGCGGAGCCGCTGGAGATGTCCACGTAGTTGTTGGCCAGCTTCTTCAGCGTGACCTGCGCGTCCGGGAGGTTCTGGACGATGTCGAAGACGTACTTGGCGCTCAGCGTGACGGCGCCCGTCTTGATGACCTCCGCCGTGTGCTCCGACACGATGCCGATGTCCAGGTCGAACGCGGTGACGGTGATGCCGCCCTTGTTCGCGGTGACGAGCACATTCGCCAGGATGGGCATCGTCGTCTTGCGCTCCACGATGCCCTGGGCGCGGTAGAGGGCCTTCTTCAGCTCGTCGGCGGCGATGCGGAATTCCATCGGAGGGCGTCCTTACAGGTCTCGGCCCGGAAGGCCGATCATGTAGGCCGGATGTAGCCCCTGCACTCCAGTCCGTCAACGAACCCGGAGCACCTCCGAGCCATCAATGTCCGCGCCTCGGCGCCCTACCTGCACACCTGCAAATGACCGCCAGTCACCAATTCACGGGGCGGACTGGCCCCGCGCGGCGCGCCAGAGCACACTGGCGCCTCTTTCCGCCCCTGGAGCCCGTCATGAACCGCCGCACGCTGGTACTCGCCGCCCTCGTCCTTGGCTTCGCCTCGGGCTGTAGCAAGCCGCCCGCCGCCACGGCCTCTCCGTCGGCGAGCGAGAATGGAACCCCGTCCGGGGGCCCGGCCGTCAACGCCGCGCCCCAGGACAGCGAGAACGGAACGCCGACCATGAACGCACCGACCCCCAACGATTCCCAGCCCAAGCCGGGTGAGAGCGCCGTCTACATCGTCAAGGACAGCGGCGTGCGCTGCTTCGCCCCGCCCTGCCCCTCCTACAACGCCTTCCCCGTGGACAAGCCGGACGCGGAGCCCATCCCCGTGCACGAGCTGGAGCTGTCCGCGGTGACGCAGGGCTCGGACGAGAAGATGGGCGAGTTGATCCGCAAGACGGTGGACGGCACGGGCCTCCGGGTGCAGGCCACCCTGGAGACGCGGCCCAACGCGGGCCCCGCGGGCGCGGCCACCGTCCTGCGCGCCAGCAAGGTGGAGAACTGAGCGCCCCCTTCCGGGCGGGCCTCTCCCACTCAGATGTGGAGGCCCACCTGGATGCCGGGCCAGTGCTGGAGGCGTTGATCCGGCTCCGGGTGGTTCTCCCGGAAGGGCAGCCGGGTGATGGAGTCGAAGTCCGACTCGCCCCAGGAGAACCACGCGTTGTAGGTGGGCCCGGCGAACACGGCCAGACGCGGCATGAGCTGGAAGCCCAGCATCAACCGGGCCTGTCCCAGCACGTTGCCGCCGTCGCCCTCCAGCGGGTTGCGCACCGGCTGAACGGCGCCGCCCGTCACGTCCAGGTCCACCCAGAGCCGGCGAGCGAGCGTCAGGTGCCCGCCCACGCCCGCCGCGAAGCTGAAGCGCGCGTCACGGCCCGGCTCCAGGCCCGCCATCAACGTGAAGTAGACGGGCCCGCCGCCCAGCTTCACGCCCATGTTGGAAATCTGGATGTCGCTCACCCAGAACTCCATGTGCGTGGACCCCCGGCGCAGCCCTCGCGAGGACTGCTCGGGAAGGTCGTCCCCCGCCTGCTGGGCGAAGGCACCCTGCCCGCCCATCAGCGAGAGACGCGGCGCGTACCGGGACTCGGCGGAGGCCGTCCCCGCCCACAACCCGAATGCGAGGAGCGCAAAGGATTTCATCACTCATGCTTTTCCAGCGTGAGGGACACCTGCGTCAAGTTCCCGGGCAGTCCCAGAGGCGCCGAGGATGCGTCGGGTTTTCCAGACAAGGCCTCCGCCGCGGCCAGCACCACCGCCACGTCGAAGGGCGCGTGGGAGGAGACGAAGATGAAGCGCTCGAAGTAGGGCGCGGCATCCAGCTCGTAGGCCCGGGGAAGCGCGTGCGTCCCGGACGGCGCCAGGGGCATGGCCTGGGGCCCCTCTTCGGGGGCGTGCAGCGTGACGGCGCCATTGCCATCCAGCGACACGATGACGCCGTACTCCCGGCCCGCGGCGATGTAGCCCACCTGCACCACGTCACCCGCGGCGGCGGCGGCGCCGTC
>JBKGHI010000433.1:0-4372 GCA_046520405.1 Myxococcus sp. 1LA | reverse complement strand
CCCAGCCCTCCGTCGCACGCTCCTCCTTCGACTTACCCGTGACGCAGTAGTGCTAAGTGCCGCCCGCTGAGAGCAGCCCCTTGTAGAAAAGCCTGAAACGCTCTGCGGAACCGAGGCACCTTCAGAAGCTGAAACGAAAAAGGCCCCCGAGTCTTTCGACTCGGAGGCCTGATTCGGAGTGCCCAGGGCGGGATTCGAACCCGCAGGCAGGGCGATAGAAAACCTAAGCAGGACGCGCTGTTACCCGCTATCGCCTTGAATTTACTCGGACCCGTCGTCCCGCCCTGTCCCATGCTGGTCCCCCAGGTGCCACCTCGAACCACGCTGGAGGGGCACACTGGGGGCACATGGAGACCCGCCTCTGACTCGCGGGCTACCAGCTCCGTTCAGGCTTCGTCGTCCGGGAGGAGCGTCCGAAGCAGCTCGTCGTCAGGACCGAGCGGGCGCCAGCCAGCGGGGGGAGGGGTCGCACGAAGCACGGCTCTGGCCTGCCTGACTCGCTCCTTATGCGTCTCTGGGGTGTAGGCGGTCCACGTGCCGAGCGCCATCGCAACCTCGCCTCGGGTTGCATCGTCCAGCACGTCCGGCCAGCCGTTGGGGAGCCGCGTGTACAGTTCGCGCACGAACTGCCCCCGCACCAATCGCGTGAGCTGTTTGCTTCGCGCCGCCTCCTCGACCAGCATGCTGAACACCTGAACCCCCGCGATGTCGTCCTTACCTAGTGCCTCGGCGAGTTCGACCAGAGATGCAGTAGGGCGGGACTCGGCAAAAGCAGTGAGCGAGTCGCAGCCACGCTCGCGAACACGCTCATAGAGTCGGGCCTTCCAGTTCCCCTGCCACGAACGCCCATCGGTCATCGGCTCGCTCCCTTGGTGAACCTCATCGGGATGTCGTAGCGCTTCATGTTCTCCGCGACCTCCTTCAGGATCTCATTTCGCGTCAACATGCGCCCAGCATCAAGCTCGGCCTCGCGGAGTGCCTCCATGATCCGCCTGTTCCACTCCCCGGGCCAGATGCGCCCCAGCTTCCAGTTCCCCCCTCCGTGAATCGCCTCATGGTGGGCCTGCTCCAGTCGGACGCAGAAGTTGTCGATGTCCATGTCGCCCTTGAAGCCGCGCGCCGCGAACCACTCCCGGTGCTCCTTCGGCATGACGTGATGCTTCGGTGCGCTGGACATGCCCGCGCCCGCTCTGCCCGTCACCTTCATGCCGCGCACTTCAGGGCTGTCCCCCAACGCTTCACGCACGCCCTCGGGCAAGTCCTGGTTCGCCTGGGCCATCATCACCTGCCCACCGTGAATGCGGACTGCGGCGCTCACTGCTGGGAGGGAGATGACGCCCGCCTGCACCAGCCTGCGCATCATCTCCACCCACTCAGCCGAGACGACGAGCCGCGAGCCCGCCATGACGCCCCCTGAACTCATGACGAGCCCCATGCCGAGTGTCGTGGAGGCTGCTGGGGGTGGCCGTGGGAGCGACATGTTCAGCGTGGAAATCAGGGCGAGTAGTTCCATCACCTGCGCCGCCACCATGACCTTGCCGCCCACCTCCATGGCCGAGCGCGCCTCCCGACGAATCGTGTCGAACTCGTGGGTCAGCTCCCCCATCAACACGGGCATCGCAGTCGCCGCCGCCTCTATCCGCTCCGAGTCCCCCGACGAAAGGTCCGCCAGCGTCGGAGTCAGCTTGCTTTGAACTCGATGCAGGTCCGCGAACAGTTTTTCGGAGCCGCACATGGGGCAGTCGCGGAGCAAGGCATCAGCGAGTTGCAGGAAGTCCACCCACGTGGCCAGCAGCAGGGTCCCGAACATCGCGGCCTGGAGCCGTGGCCCCGTCATTTGAAGGATGCCCAGCTCCATTCCTGAATCCCCCACCTCCGACGCCACTCCCGCCAGCGCCGTGGCACTCCCCAGCGTTCCTCGGAGCCACGTCAGTTGCTTGGCGCCATGGTCGAGATAGCGCGTAAACACCCCGTCGAGTCCCCGGCCACCGAGAGAGGAAGGACGCGACGCAAGTCGAGAGCGCGCGGCTTCGATGCCATCCAGGGAGCGCTTCACTTCAGCAATGGCGTCCAGGGTTGCCTGACGCACCGCTGCGGCGCTCTGCACTCCACCTCCGACAGCTACGGACGCAGTGCCAGGCACGGCCCCTGTTGCGTCGTGCCGTGGCCCCCGCTGGCGCGCTCGCCGTTGGTCCTCCTCGGGCCCCGAAATTGAGAACGGAGAAGCGTCCGAGGAACGCGGAGGCTCATCGTTTGGCGTGTCTTCCCACGCGGGGGACGTGGCCACGCGCGGAGCATGGTGCAACGCTTCGCCAAGTCCCGAGGCATGCGCCACCGAAGCAGCCCCCATGGCCAACACCACCACCAGCAAGGCGTTAGCGCGCATTGTCCACCCCCAGGCCCACCGACGCGAAGGCCCCCGGTCGCAGCGTCCCTTCCGTCGTGGGGAACAGCAGCGTGCCGCCCGTCCCCATCGCGTAGAGCTTCCCGCCCAGGAATCGCCAGCGCACTTCCGCCGCCCCCAGGTAGCGCGCTCTGGGTTGCCCCATGCCCACGCCCAGGCCCTTCAACGCCACTTCCAGGCTGCGCTCGAAGAGCTGCACCGCCACGCGCCCGTCCACGTCGAAGCGGCCCCAGGAGAACGCCTCCGCCCCGAGAGACAGCTTCAGGTGCCTGTAGAGGCCCCCGTAGCTGACCGCGTCCCAGCCCACTTCGGCCTCCCCAAAAGCCGAGTAGCCATCCGGGAAGCCAGCCTCAGCGAGCGGCACGCCATCCGGGCCCGCCGCCTGGAAGCGCGCCAACTCGTAGTCCGCTCCGAAGAAGCCTTGCCGGAAGCCGCCACGCTGGCGCCGCGCCTCCAGCCGCAGCCGCAGGTTGAGTGTCTCCGTCCCCACGTCCAACCCCGCGCCCGCGACAGCCCCCCATGCGCCGCCCTCGCCAGGACGCCCACCCCAGCCCGCCACCAAGTGGACCTCGTAGTCAGGTCGCACCACCACCACCGCCATTGCATCCGCATGGGCCAGCGTCACCGATGGCGCGCGTCCACCTGCCCGTCCCCAGTCATGCACGGCGGACAGCGCCAGGGTGTACCGGCTGTGCTCCTTGGCCTTGCCGAAGAAGACGTGCTCCATGTCCAGGGAGAACTCCGCACCCATCAGCCGCGCGCCCAGCACGTCCGAGACGAACGCCTCCGTGTAGAGGGGGCCCAGCGTGCCAGTGAGGAAGCCTCCTGCCGGGTGGTAGTCCGGATTCGCGCGGTTGGAGTAGCGGCGCACCAGATGTCCGGAAAGCAGGCTGTAGCTGTCCAGACCACCGAACCACACCCCCAGCGGCGCGTTGTCCGAGCCGAACTTGAGGCCACGGACGAGCTGCCCCCAGTCCGAGAGAGAGTCCCAGTCCTCCCGCCTCACAAGCCCCGCGCCCTCGCCACCACCCCACATGCGGAAGCGCACGGGAGCGCCCACGTTGACGCCGAACTCAGGACCACCGTCGATGATGAAGGTGGGCTCCACTTGGATGAAGCCGTCATCACCACCAGCGCCCGCGCGAGGCAGCAGCGCAAACGTCGTCGCCTCCAGGCGCGTCAGGTAGTACCACCTATGAGCGGGCAAGGGCGCCTCCGAGGCCCATCCCGGCAAGGGGAGCAAGACAAGCATCAACAGCGCGGGCAGATACCTTCGCTTCCTGTGCATACACGCCTCCTGTGCGTGCCCCGGAATGAGGCACGAGAAACACACGTCTCCCGGTCGGCTCCTCGACTTGCGCCGGGCCGGTGGTGAATCAGCAGTGGTGAGAGGGATTGAGGGCCGCCGTTAAACGGTCGGCTGCTTCGTCAACGCACGACGCGGGCCTGCGCCGGGCTCCGTTGGCACGTCGTCCGGGTGAAGAGCGCCCGCCGACGCGCGCCGCATTCCCCCACGGGGTGACGGCGCCTCCGTCGTGGGCTCGTAGCCGCCCAGCTCCGTGGTGACAGGGGGCGTGATGCTTCCCTCATCGCTGGGCACCTCGAAGTCCCAGAGTCCTTCACTGGCATCTGCGAGCGCCCGCTGAATCTCTCCCAAGGCATCCTCGCGCGCGTAGGGCCCCAGCCGCGCCAACTGAGCACGCAGGATGACTTCCAGTTCGGCAGCCGTCCCGAAGCGTTCAGCGGGGCTTCTGCGCAACATCGTGTGGAGGATGTCCCGAAGGGGAATGGAGAGCCCTCGCGCGGCCTGTTCGACGTCGTCGGAGCGGAAGGCCATGGCACACCAGATGGCGTCTTCCGCGAACTCGGGCAGCTCCGTCACCACGGACGCCACGGAGGCAGAGAACGCCCGTTCCCGCTCCGGCTTCGACATCCGCGACTCCACCTCTTCGATGCGGACATGGCCCG
>JBKGHI010000432.1:0-4390 GCA_046520405.1 Myxococcus sp. 1LA | reverse complement strand
GGCCCGCGTACCCGGGGCCGCATCGAGCAGGCCGCGAAGCCGCTGGCCGGGCTCAACGGCCGGCTGGGCAATGAAGTGGCCCTGCGCGAGCACGTCGACACGCTGGCCGCGCGCTGACGCACGGCGAACAGGCGGTGGCATGACCGACACATGCCACCGCCGCGCTTCGCATACAGTGGCGTGTGCCATGACGCCCGCCACGTTCCTCCTGCTCGCCACGCTCGCCGCGCAGTCTCCAGGGGTACCGCCCTCTTCCGAGGCCACCGCGCCAGAGACGGTCACCGCGCCGCCCCTGGTGTCCACGCCCGAGGCCTGTGCGCCGGGCTCCGAGGCGGACTACTCGGCGGGCTTCGATGCGCTCGTGAGCGGCAACGACGCGAAGGCGCTGGAGCTGTTTCAGCGGGTGCTCGCGGCCTGTCCGCAGCACCCCTATGCCACCGAGCTGGCCCGCCTCTCCCGGACCCGGCTCACGCCCGGGGGACGGTTGGCCACCGCCGCAGCGAGCGAGGTGGGACGTGAGCCCCACTCCAGCGCGGCGCGGGCCTCGCTCGTCGTGGTGCAGACGCTGCACGGCGCGGCGCAAGGTGTCCTCCTGTGCGCCATCGGCGATTGCAGTGGCCAGGGCTTCGCCGCGGTGTCACTGCTGGGCGCGGGCGCGGGCGCCGCCAGCTCGCTGCTGCTCACGCGGGGCGGCGTGACGGACGGACAGGCCGCCGTCATCAACTCCGGCACCGTGTGGGGCTTCTGGTTCGGTGTCGCGTCCCTGCTCGCCTTCGACCTGGAGGGTGACAATGCCTTGGGCGCCGCCATCCTCGGCGGAGCGGGCTTCACCGGCGTGGGCGTCCTGTTGGCGCACCTGGTGCACCCCACCTCGGGACAGGTGTCCCTGGCCAACTCAGGCGGCCTGTGGGCCGGCGCGGTGACGGCGCTGTTCCTGGCCACGGCGGACAGCTACGACACGCAGGACTTCTTCGCCGTCGAGCTGGGTGCCACCGCCGCGGGCATCCTGTCGATGGCCATCCTGTCGAAGTACGTGCCGGTGTCCCGAGGCCGCATGCTCATCATCGACGCGGGCGGCATCCTCGGAGGGCTGGTGGGCGCGAGCGCCGTCTACCTCACCGCGGGCAACGACGCGGGAGACGCCATCCTCGTGGGCAGCGGCATCGGCGTGCTCGGAGGGCTGGCGCTCACCACGTACCTCACCCGGAACTTTGATGCCCCCGATGTGCCGCAGGTGGCGCTGGCGCCGCTCACCACCGCGCACGGGGGCAAGGGCGTGTCGCTGGCTGGCAGGTTCTAGCGCCGACGCAGACCGTAGATGGACATGAGCATCCGCTCGAAGGTGCGCGAGGGCAGCACGGCCTTCGCCACCACCGCCGCGCGCTGCGCCAGTTGCGCCACCGGGTAGCGCACGCGCGGCGATTCACCTTCCATCACCGCCAGCACCTTCTTCGCCACGTCCTCGGCGGCGAGCCCCTCGCGCTCGCCGTTTTCGATGGCCTTCAACACGGGTTCGAAGCGCTCCCGATACGCGGAGCCCTCACCCGCCCTGGCGACACACACGCGGTTCTGGGTGATGTGCGTCCGCACGTCTCCGGGCTGTACCAGCGTGGCCTCGATGCCGAACTCGGCCACCTCCTGGCGGAGCGCCTCGGTGAAGCCCTCCAGGGCGAACTTGCTGGCGCTGTAGAGCGACTGGAAGGGCAACCCCACCTGCCCGCCCAGGGAGCTGACCTGGATGATGCGCCCGAAGCCCTGCGACCGCATCGTCGGCAGCACGGCCTTGCACACGCGCAGCGCGCCCAGGAAGTTGGCGTCGAGCTGTGCACGCGCCTCCTCGATGGAGGTGTCCTCGGCGGCCCCCGCGAGCGCATAACCCGCGTTGTTCACCACCGCGTCGATGTAGCCGCGCTCACGCGCCAGCACCGACTCCACGGCCCGCTGCACGGAGTCATCCTGGGTGACGTCCATCGTCAGCATCCGGTAGCCCGGCGGCGCGGCCTCCACGGGCCGGCGGCTCGTGCCGTACACGGCGTACCCACGTGTGCTCAGCAACTCCGCACACGCCTTGCCGATGCCCGAGGAAGCACCGGTGATGAGAACCACTCTTTGCCGCCTCGCCGTCATCCACGCTCCGTGCGCCAGTGTTCCTGGCGCACAAACCATGGCGGCCCGGGGCGCGACAAGGGGCTCACCCCTCGCGAGGCATCCGGCCGCGGCTCACACCGACTTGCTCACCGGAGCGGTTTCCCCCTGAGCCGCGTCATCTCCCGCCAGGGTGAGCTGGTGGCGCTGCACCTCCCTCACCATGAAGAAGGCGGCGGCGGACAGCACGCCCAGGTCATCCAACCAGCCGAGCACCGGTAGCACGTCCGGAATCGCGTCCACGGGCGACAGGAAGTAGACCACCGCCAGTACGCCGGCGAGCTTCCGCCAGAGCGCCACGTGCGGGTCGCGCACGTACCGGAAAAAACGGCTCCCCATTCCACGAAGGCCTGCGATGTTCATACCCACCTCTACGCACGAGGAGCCCGGGTGATTGCGGCCCCAGCTCACACCCAGCGTACGCCGTCCGGCCGCTTGAGGGACAGCCAGGCTCAGTCCGGAGTGTCCTCCAGCACCATCGCACGGCCGACCACCTCCAGCCTCGCCCGGTCACCCGCGCGAAGCGGCAGCTCCGGCGCGCCGCGCACGGTGAGCTCCAGCCCGTTGCAGGCCACGGTGAACTCGGCGGCGGGGCCCTGGAACTCGCGCGCCAGCACCTCGGCTCGCAGCGCGCCGCCTGTCGCGACGCCGTCCTTGTCCGGAACCAGCTTCATCGCCTCCGGCCGCAGCGACAGCAGCACGTTGCCCTTCGCGGGTGCCCCGGTCACCGGGAGGATGCCGAGCAGCGTCCGTGCACCATTGCCGAAACCCACGCCCGGCAGCAGGTTGGTGCCGCCCAGGAAGTACGCCACGAAGGCCGTGCGCGGCGTGGCGTAGACGGCCTCCGGCGTGCCCACCTGCTCCACCTTGCCCGCCCGCATCACCGCCAGCCGGTCCGCGAAGGCCATGGCCTCCTGCTGGTCATGCGTGACGAGGATGACCGTGGCCCCCAGCGACTTGAGCACGCGCCGGACCTCCATCCGCGTGGAGGCTCGCAGCGCGCTGTCCAGGCTGGAGAAGGGCTCGTCCAACAGCAGGACGCGCGGCCCGGGAGCCAGCGCACGGGCCAGCGCCACGCGCTGCTGCTGCCCGCCCGAGAGCGCGTGCGGCATGCGCGATTCGAAGCCCTCCAGGCCGAAGAGCTTCAGCATGTTGCTCGCGCGGGCACGGGCCTCCTGGCGCGGCATCGCGGTGAGGCCAAAGGCCACGTTCTCCACCACGGACAGGTGCGGGAAGAGCGCGTAGTCCTGGAACACCATGCCCACGCTGCGCTGCTCGGGCGGCATGAAGGCGCTGGAGCTGGCGAGGGCACGGCCTTCCAGCGTGACGGTGCCCGCGTTGGGGCGCTCGAAGCCGGCCACCAGCCGCAGCGTCGTCGTCTTGCCACACCCCGACGGGCCCAGCAGCGCCAATACCTCGCCGGGCTCCACTGACAGGGACAGGTTGTCCACCGCGGCGGTACCGCTGGAGGCATAACGAAGGGTGACGTCTTCGAGCGAAAGCAGAGGCATGACGGGCGGCGCACCCTACCGCGTTCCCGCGGGCCCGGGCGCATTGGCTTAACCCGGGGACGAGCCGCCCTCTTGCGACACGAGCAATCCCACACCCAGCGTGGAGACAGCCATCAGCACCAGCGCCGGCAACGCGGCCTCGGCGAAGCGGCCCTCGGCCGTGGCACCCCAGACGCGCGTGGCGAGCGTCTCGAAGCCGATGGGGGCCAGCAGCAGCGTGGCCGGCAGCTCCTTCATCGCCGTGAGGAAGACGAGCGCCGCGCCCGCCAGCAACCCGGGCCGCAACAGCGGCGCCGTCACGCGGCGAAGCACGCCAGACGGTGGCTGCCCCAACGACGCCGCGGCCTCCGGCAGGTGCGGGTTGAGCTGGAGCAACGAGGCCCGCACCACGCCCACCGCCTGCGGCAGGAAGCGCACCACGTAGGCCAGCACCAGCATGACCAGGGTGCCGTAGAGGAAAGGCACCGCCTGCACGCCCAGGAAGACGAGCGACAGCGCCAGCACGATGGGCGGCAGCGCATAGCCCACGTAGGACACGCGCTCCAGCGCCACCGTGAGGCGGCTCGGGTAGCGCACCCCGAGGAAGGCCAGCGGCAGCGCACCCAGCACCGCCGCCACCGCGCCCATCATGGAGGCGCTCACCGAGTTCCACGCGGGGCCCATCATCGGGCCTGACTCCACCGACAGCCCGCGCACGCCCCAGTAGATGAGCACGCCCACCGGCAGCCCCACGC
>JBKGHI010000431.1:0-4410 GCA_046520405.1 Myxococcus sp. 1LA | reverse complement strand
TCTCCTTCATCCGCTCCGTTCTGGCCGCTGCCTCCTTCCCCGCTCTCGCCTCCTCCTCACCTGCTTGGGGGAGCACGCACCAGATTCGCGTGCAGCGCTCCGAGGCGGGGTTCCCCGTGCTGAGGGACTCGCTGTATGGCCCGCCCGGGGCACGGACGCATGCCGCCGCGCAGGCGTTGGGACGGCAGGCGCTGCATGCCTTCATGCTGGAGCTGCCGAGCCCCGCCACCGGTCAGCTCATCCGCGTGGAGGCGCCGCTGCCGGAGGACTTCCTGCGCGCGCTCGCGGTGCTGCGGGGCGGGTGAGCACGCCGCGCCGCGCGTGGGGACGGAGGCGCGGCGGAATCTGGCTCAGGGTGACTGCGTCCCGTGGACCGTCGCTGCCATGACGCTACCTGCCGCGTTCCTGCACTCGACCCTCCAGCGAATCTGATCATAGGGCCCGAGCGGTGGCGGCTCGGTCCGCGGGTTCGGCAGGGAGTACGTCCCGAAGTCGAGCGACGTGGGATAGGGACCGCTGTTCCACAGCTCTGTCCCACCCCTGTTGAAGCCCTTGATGCCGATGGACTGCACCACGCACGTGTCGGCGTCGATGCTCTCGTAGCGGTAGGACATCGGGGTGCCCTCGGCCCAGGTGAACCAATTCTGGTTCACCACGGAGGGGTCTCCGGTGAACCTTTGCCAGACGTTGCCCGTGCTGGTGCTCTTGACGTACCACGCAACCCCGGTGACCGCGCGACGGATGGTCGCAATCGCTTCCGCGCTGGTGCGTCGCGTCCCACTGGCGTTCGTGCACTCCACCAGCCACCGGTACTGCCCCACTTCCAGCGTATTCGCGGCCAACGTCTGTTTCGAAGGGAGGTTGTTGAGCTGGTACCAGGCGAGCCCGTTCCTGAACGCGCGGAGGTTGCAGCTCGCCGCGCCCAACGAGTCGTAGCGGACGGCGAACGTATCGGTGTGGAACCGTTCGAAGTGTCCGACCGCGGTGTTGCCGACGGCGAACTCCACCGAGGGCTGCGCGAACGGCCCCTGGAGGTTCAGGTTCGGAATGGTCGCGGTCGAGCCCGAGAGCGTGACGCGCCTGGCGCGCACCGCTAGCTCGATTTGAGCGGGCGTCGTCAGGCCTTGCGTCTCCGCCAGATGGAGCGCGACCCCCGCGACGTGAGGGGCCGCCATCGAGGTTCCCGACAGGTTGGTGTAGCTGTTCCCCGTCCAGGTGGACCGCACGACATTTCCTGGGGCCCAGATTTCGACGCACGCGCCGAAGTTGGAGCCCGGCTCGCTGCCCGCGAGCGGGGCGTTTCGGAACCGGTCCGTGCCATTCAGGGGCGTGACGGGCTGCCCGTTGTCGTCAATGGCCCCGACCACCATGATGCCGTCACCCGTCTGGGTGGCGTTGTAGGCGTAGTTGCAGGCGTCCTTGTGATTGTTCCCAGCGGACTGGGCAATGAAGGCTCCTGGGTAGCCCACCGCGGGGTTCGGCGTCGCCAGGATCCGCAGCTTGTCGCCCAGCGTCTGGCCCTCGTTGAAGTGCTCGGAGTTCATCGAGATGTTGACGATGCCCGCACGTCCGGACGCGCGGATGCGTGCGTAGATGAGGTCGAGCCCCAAGGCGAGATCCGCGACATCGGAGCCGGAGGAACACCCCGAGGTGGCGGTTCCCCCGCGCCCGACGGCGACCGAGACGATGGCCGCGCCCGAGTTCACGCCGACCACGCTCGCGGGCCCGGTCGTCGCCCGGGCACCGATGATTCCTGCCACGTGGGTCGCATGGGGGTAGCAGCCCGTGGGGGACTGGCCAGGAACGGCCGCGAGCCGCTCGAGGAACGGCAAGCCGCTGTGTGGGGCCGCGCCCGTGTCGAGCAGGTAGACGGTGTGTGAGCGGGGGCTGACCCTCGGGCCGCCGACCGCATGGACGCCCCAGGGGGTGGTGGGGGCCGTCCCGGTGTTCGACCACACCGCGCTGAGGTCGACAGCGCCGTTCTCGGTCAGCCGCTGGACGCGGGCATCCCTGCGCAGCCGCGCCACCTGCTCGGGGGTCAGGAAGGCGGTGAAACTCCTCCCGACGTAGCTGGTCATCGCGGTGGGGACGAAGCCGAAGTCCAGACGCAGATCATCGACGAGATGCCGCGCCGTCACATCATGGGCGTCGGAGAACCCATCCGAAGGGGGCGCGGCGGACGCCGGCATGCGACTCGTCGCGGCGTCGTGCAGGTCGACGAGGTACTGCGTGCGGCCGTTCGCATCCCGGCGGACCTTGGAGGCGTCTGCGCTGGCGCGGAAGACAGGGGCGCCAGCGCTGACGGTGTCCATGGACAAGGTGGGCGCGGCCGCGACCTGACCGACCCCCCCGAGTCCCACGGCGAGCACCACGACGTTTCTCCAACCCATCATCGGCAGTCCCTGAAGAAAGGAGTGATATCCTTTCATACAGGGAATTTATCGCCGTGAATATTGTCTCACGGCGCGGCTGCGAGAACGGTGCCGCCTTTCTCAGTCATTGAGAGTGATTACAGGCGGACCTGGAGCAGCAGGTTGCCGCCCACCATGTGTGGAGATTCGCGGACGACGCGCATCGTGCCGGTGACGTCATCCTCGAAGCGGGTACGATTCGGGTCGCGCGTGTAGAAGACCTCCGCGAGCACGCCGGCCACCTCGCCCAAGTCCCAACGCGCCGTTGCCTTCGTGGTCAGGATGAGGCCTGGCTCCTCTCCCTCCGGCACGAACGAGAGCTGCCCGGTGCCTCGAACGATGGCATGTCCCATGGGGAGCCCAGTCCCCTGGAAAGCCGAGGCCAGACTCGCGGGAAGGGTGGCTCGCAGCAGCAGTCCGGGCGTCAGGCCCCAATCCCGCAGATGGTAGTCCGCCCCCACCGTGGCGGAGCGCTCCGCCTTGGGTGTCATCCGGTCGCGCAGCGTCTGCCCGGGGGGATAACCCGGCGTGTTGATGAAGATGAAGGTCGGGGTCTTGTAGTACGCGAGCGCATGGACCCGCAGCAGGTCCCACTTGAAGCGAGCCACCAGCGCCGCGGCGTGGGCCGGTTGCCGGCGAACGATTCCCGGCTCGGACGCATCCGAGTCCAGGAGTTGTTGGGAGACGAAGCTCCCTTCCAGGGCGACGTGCGTCCCGAAGCCGCCCGGGTAGACGTCCGGGGCGAAGAATCGCTCGAAGAAGGTCGGGTCTCCCTCGTAGAGCTCCAGGTCGACGTTGGTGCCCACGGGCACGCCTTGTCGCCACTGCACGCGGCCCGATACGCCGAGCGTGCTGAGGTCATGCCCCTCGCCCCCCGCCGCGGTAGGGCCCGAGGGGCTCCGGGAGAAATGGGCCGCCTCGAGCTCCGCCCGAAGCGCTTGCGTCAGGTTCAGTCCGGCGCCGGCCATCGCCATGATGCGCCGCTCCCGGTCCAAGGTCAGGCCATCGGTCATGCGGGGCGCTTTGGCGGCGGCGAAGGCATCCCATTGCTGGCGTGACAGGCGCAGCTCCAGGCCGGGTTCGCCTCCCTCTTCGCGCCGCGTGAGAGTGGCCTGACGTCCCCATGCCACCGGGTTCTCATAGCCCATGTAGAGCCGGGCCGAACTCACCGGGAAGGCCGTCAGCGACAGGCTTTCATGAGGGGCCCATGAGGACGGGTGGTAGCGAAGGCGGAAGTAGCTTGCGTTGTCCTGGAAGGCGATGCCTTGAAAACCCGATGCATTGACGAACAGCGAAAGCGCGGCCTCGGCGCGCAGGCCCGAAGTCAGCTCCGCCGTGCGCACGTCCAGCGCGACGTGGAACCGGGTGGTGGCGTCGGGCGCCCCGAAGTCCGTGTCCCCGGCGAGGAATGACAGACGCGCTTGGAGTAACACTGCGTCCTCGGGGCTGTCTTTCGTAGCAACGGCTTCGGGGGTTTGTCCCAGGGCGAGGAGCAGCGAGGCGGCGAGCAGCGAAGGCGTCATGGGCCGAGCGACATAGCCCAATGCCTGACAGGTCCGCTACCTCGCAAGCACAGGGGGCTGCTCACTTCGGCGCGCTGGTGCAGCGCGGCGCACGGGTCGGGATGTTCCCCCGCTTCATCAGGTGCTACTGCGAGGCTCCGACCATGTCCTTCCACGCCGGGTCCACGCTGGCGGCATTCATCAGCCGCAGGTTGAGGGCCACCGCCGCAGTTGGCTCGCCATCGGTAACAGCCGGTGGTCGGCGGTGGACGGGCGTGTGTCGCGTGTTGAGTTGGCACACTCCACGAGGAGGAGAACACTCAGGCAAAGGATGGCTTTCACCACTCTGCCTGGGGTGGCCCTCGCGCCGGGGCGAGCCTCGCACCTGCGGTGGCCAGGCCCAGGTGCTTCAGAATCGCGCGCACCCCTCGTGATCCCTTCACGTACGCCAACACCGGGCGCCTGCCTCCACACCTCACGCAGCCGAACACGTCGAA
>JBKGHI010000430.1:0-4420 GCA_046520405.1 Myxococcus sp. 1LA | reverse complement strand
CCGACGTTGGAGCGCGGCTTGTGCTGGAGCCCCGCGCCCCACGAAAGCGTGTAGTCGAAGGAGTCCAGGAACGCGGCGCGCTCGGCCGCCGTCAGCGCGCGCGCGGTGCCGGTGTTGCGCAGCGTCGCCCGCACCTTGAAGCGCATGGCGGTGGCGTTGTTGCCCTTGGTGACGATGAACTCGCCCACCTTCACCTGGGCGGTGCTGTTGTCGTTGGGCAGCGTGTACGTGTTCAGCTTCTTGAAGGTCATGTTGGCCTGTAGAGGTTGGGCGCGCGGCGCCGCAGCAACCGGCGCCGCGCGCTAGAGTTGGTCAGCGCCCGAGCAGGGAAACCATCGTCTGGGGAGCCACGCGGTTGCCCACCGCGAGCACCGCCAGCGTGGCAGCCACCGCCACCGCGACAACAACGGCGTTCTTCATCGTCTCAACCTCCTAGGCAGAGTCCTGCCAGTGAATCGCTTCACCCCGCTTGAGCTTGGGCACCTTCAACACCAGCTCCCGCCCAATGCGGTCTGCCAGCGCGTCCAGGTCGGCGGGTGCGTCCTGAATGCCCGTGTTGATTTGCGTGGCCTGCGTGCGCGTGGTGTTGGGAATGCCAGTCGCGCGCTGACTCGACAGCACCAGCGCCACGCCCGCATCACCCCAATGTCGCGACAAGCACGCGGCGCGGTTGATGTGCCGCTGCGCGTACTCACCCCACACGGCCAACTCGTCAGCCGCCAGCACGAGGTCCCCAACCTCTTCCACTTCCACCAGCAGCGCCGTGAAGTCCCGCGCCCACTCTTCCGGTTCGCGCGTGTCCGGCACCACCGCGAGGGACAACTCGTCCTCCAGCAGCACGTCCAGGTTTTCGGCCAGCTCAGACACCGTCATGCGTTGCTTGAGCGGCCCCAACAGCACCTGGGAGCGCTCCCGCCCGCGCTGGCTGTATTCGTCCAGCGGGTCAAACGCGAGCACGCGCTGTCCCGCCTCCTGCGCCTTGGCGAGCGCCGCCTTTGCGCGCGTTGACTTGCCGCTGCCTCGCTTGCCGATGAACAGCGCCACGTCATGCGGCGCCAGGATGATGGAGCTTTCCCACTTCATGCAGCGCCCTGCGACTGACGCCGCTCGATGGCCGCCGCCAGCTTCTCCATGCCATGGCCCAGCGCGGGCGCGCCGAACACCGCGAAGAGGACAAGCCCCGCGTAAGCCTCGGGGGTGTTGGCGTTGTCGGGCAGGTACTTGGCCGCCAGCGGAGCCAGCGCATCCACCAGCGCATCCGCCTTGGTGGCCGACACCTTCTTGCCGCACACCTCGACTTCCACCACCGTGGAGTCCAGCGCGTACCGCGAGCCACTCAGCAGCACCGCAGCCACCGTCACCACCTGCGCGGTGGCAGGCTTCCACGCGTTGATGGCGGCATCACTCGGCCACGCGGGGCCGCGCGAGGTGGCAGCTTGCGGCGCCACCGCGAGGGGCGCGGCAGGCGTGGTCTGCTCGCTCGGTGCGGGCGCGGCGCGTCACTCGACTTCGGCGCCGCCGCATCCTTGGCCTTCGGCGGCGCCGCGCGCTCCAGCGCATCTGCCGCCGCCTTGAGAGAGTCGAGGTCCCCCGACTTCGCCAGCCGCGCCGCCTTACGCGCCAGGGCACGCGCCGCGATGCCGCGCGCCTGTGCCTCGGGACTCTTCGGCTTGCGCACGCGGCCCGGCTTCGACTGGGACGTGGGTGCGGCAGGCGTGGGGCTGTCGGCAACAGGCTCGGTAGCGGGCGTGTCCATGGGGCGTGCTGGGCGTGAGGGGTTGAGGGGGACGGCGGCTACTCGTCCAGGGCCGCGAGCTGGGCGCGCAGCTCGCGCTTCTTGGCCTCGCGCTCGGCGTCCACGGGCGGCAGCTCCAGCGCGGGCGGCGCCAGCGTGCGCGGCGCGCTCGCCTCGGTGGCGCGCTGCTCGCGCTCCAGCTTCTCCCGCTTCAACTCCTCGAACGCCTCGCGTGCCGTCTTCATCGGTCGTGTGTCTCCAGGCAGGTGAAAAGGCGGGGGCGGGTGCCGTGCCGGTCGCTGGGCTCTTTGGCCAGCTCCGCGCGCCGAAGCATTCGCGGGCCGTCTGCTACTGGCGGCACGGCCCGCCCCCTGAACGCAAACAGGTGTCTCAAAACCCGGCGCCTATTGATGCTGGGCACGCTCGCGCCTGGTTACGCGCGCGGCGCCGCCCTGCACACGGTTGTGCAGCTTTCTCACGCGGGAGGACCCCGCAGTAGACTGGCGCCACCATGAGCGCCCGCAGCCGCAGCCCCCGCATGCCCGGCACCCGCCGCCGTCACCACCCCCGCCCCGCCGCAGCCGGAGAACTCCCGCCGCCCCCCAGGAATTGGACGACGGTCAAAGACGCCGCAGACCGCGCACAAGTGTCCCTGCCCACCATGTACCGCTGGTGCGAGGCGGGCGTGGTGGTGTGCCGCCGCATCGGCTCTTGCTGGCGCGTGCGGCTCGCCAGTGACGGTTTCCCCCTGTGCGCCGAGTTGGAGGCCGCTTGAAAGCCGCGCTCTACCTGCGCGTCAGCACCGACAAGCAAACGCTGGAGAACCAGCGCGCGCCGCTGCTCGCGCTCGCGGAGGCGCGCGGCTGGACGCCAGTGCCCTACGAGGAAACCGGCAGCGCCGTGAAGTCGCGCCCTGTGTTCGACAAGCTCATGGTGGACGCCAAGGCGGGCCGGGTGCGCGCCGTGGTGGTGGTGGCGCTGGACCGACTGGGCCGCAGCATGTCCGGCGTCATCGCCACGGTGAGGGAGCTGGACCGCGTTGGGTGCGCGGTGGTGTCACTGCGTGAGTCCTGGCTCGACACGGGCGGCCCGGCGCGGGACCTCCTGCTGGCGGTGTTTGGGTGGGTCGCCCAGGAGGAGCGCCGCATCCTGGTGGAGCGCACCAACGCCGGTATCGAGCGCGCGCGCCGCCAGGGCACCAAGAGCGGCAAGCCCATCGGCCGGGCCCGCTCCAGCTCCATCATGCTGGGGGCCGGGGCGCGGTTGGTCCAGGAGGGCCGCAGCATCCGCACCGCCGCCAAGGTGGCCGGGGTGGGTGAGGCCACGCTACGGCGCTATTTGAAGGCCCTGGAGGCCCGCCAGAACGCCGAAGGGGGCGGGGAGGCTGCCTAGGCCATCCCCACCCCCTCCAGTGCGTCAAAACCCCCGTCAGCCAGCGGCGCCAACGGGGCACCAGGAATCAAGCACTTAGCTTTCCCTGGGGGTCCGCGTCAGAACCGGTCCCTTTTGGCGCGGGCTCCAGCTCCGTGACATCGGCGCCGCTCAGCCAGGGCACATCGTCCCCCTGGCTGTCGTCGCCGTTGCTCGGCGGTAGCGCCAGGAGGGCCTGACTTCCCTCTCGCTCCAGGCCCTGGACGATGGCCACCAGCGCGGCCCGCTGCTCCGGGTCCACCAGCACGCCACCCTTGGCCAGCTTGTCCAGCTTCCGCAGCTCGGCGCGCACCGCCATGGCCGCCAGTTCAGCCGCCGCGCGCCATGGCTTGGGGTTCCACCGCCCTCGCACCAGCTTCATGGCTTGTCCTCGGAGCAGGCCAGCCCCACCGCCAGCCCCACGGTGAACGCCACGCCGAGCGCGGCGCCCGTGAGCTGGGCGCGCAGCATCCGCCGCCCGTAGGCTTGATGGTCGGCGCACCACAACGCGCCGCCCACAAGCCGGACGCCACGGGCGGAACACGGACGCAAGCTGTACGCGCAACGCTCGCGGCTCACGGCGTCACCCCCAGCGCGCGCCGCAGCTCCCGCCGCACGTCCTCACCGGCAGGCGTCCATGCGGTATCCCGGTCCTCCAGCGCCGCCAGGGCTTCCAGCGCCGCGCGCCGCACCACAGCCGCCTCCTTGAGCCGGTGCAACAGCAGCCTGTTGCGGACGCGCAGCGCGCCGAGCCGCCCTGACAGCAGTCTGGCGCCGCCTTGCCACTGCTGGCGTTCGGTGCGCTCGCGTCCCCAGCGCCATGCAAGCCGCTGGCGGTCATCGCGCAGCGTGGACACCTCCGCGTCCCGGTCCAGCTCCGCGCGCCGCGCCCGCTCGGCTTCGTACTCCGCGCTCTCCGTGGCCCGCCTCAACTGGCCCTTGAGGTCGGCCACCTCCGCCGCCAGCTCGGCATTCACCTGCCCGGCGTGCTCCAGGTCCGCCCTGGCTTGGTCCCGGTCGCACTCGGCCTCTTCCCGCTCGCGGCAGGCATCGTGGGCGCCTTCGGCCGCCTCGCTAGCCTGGAGCAGCGCCGCATCCCGCGCCGCCTCGCACGCGGTCAGCTCACCGCGCACGTCCACGAACGCATCCACGACCGACAGCACCGCGCGGCAGTCCACCGACTCCAACCGCAGCCGCCGCCCCTCCCGCGCCGCATGCTCCAGCGCCCCGCGAAACACGACGCCCAGCAGCCGGTCCACAACCGCATGTGCCGAG
>JBKGHI010000042.1:0-47083 GCA_046520405.1 Myxococcus sp. 1LA | reverse complement strand
GGCGCATGCGCCGGAGCGGGTGATCCGCGCCAGCGCCCCTGAAGCCGACGCCGCGGGCAAGCGTCCGCCCTGGAAGTGGCTGGGCATCGCGGGCGGCGGCGCGCTGGTGCTGGCCGTGGTGGCGGTGGTGATGGCGCGCGACACGAACTCCAGCTTCGTCAACGTGGCGACGGGGGAGAACGTCTACGTCGGTGGCCTGCGCCACGAGCCGGGGACGGACGTGCATGACCCTTCGGGGGGCGCGTTGCTCATCTCCACGGCGGTGGATGGCAAGCTGCGGCGGTTCGGGACCACGCAGCAGCGTGAGGGCATCGACGTGCGCACGCTGGCGGACGCCTCGCCGGAGCCGGGCACCACGGGCCTGCTCAGCGTCACGGGCGCGGCGCCCGGCTGCGAGGTCCACGTCGGTGGCACGTTGATGCCGGGTGGCACGCCGCTGTTGAAGGCACGAATCGAAGCGGGCCGGGAGCTGGAAGTCCTGGTGCGCTGCCCCAGCGGCGTCAGCAAGCTGTGGGTGATGGCCGTGCCCGGGCAGCAAATCGAAGTGAAGTCGCAACCGCGAAACTGAGCGGCGCGCTGCCGGACGCGGGAGCGCGTTCCGGCCAAAGGGTGCGAAACGCATGACGGGCTGGTCCCTCTTCCCCCACCTCGTGGTTCGCACCACTGGTTTCCCTTTCGATGGACTGGAGCGGCTGGGTTGCCCGGATGCCGCCGAGGCCGCCCGCCGCTGGGCCTCGGCCCAGCAGGCGTTGGAGGCCCTGAAGGCCCAGGGGCCTCGCGTGAAGCGTCCCTCGCGCGCGGTGCTCGCGGCCCTGAAGGCCGGGCGCCCGGTGGACACCGAGGGACTGGAGTCACCCGAGCTGTTCGCCGAATGGAACACCCGGGCCCGGGAGGCGCAGGAGGCCGAAGCCGCCTTCCACGCCGCGATGAAGCAGGAGTCCCTCGCGGTGGAGGAAGCGCTGCGTTCGCTGCGTCAGGCGCCGCGCTTCATCGAGGCGGTGGCCAGCTCCAGCCCGCCCGTGGCCAGGGACCTGCTGGCCGGACGAGACGGTGCGCGGTTGCGGCGGCAGGTGGCCAGCTACCTGCAGCGCATGTGCGCGAAGAACGAGACGATGGGGTTCTTCGGGCCCATCAACTACGGCCAGGTGGATGCGGCGGCGCCGACGGGCGTGACGCTGCGCTGGTCCGGGCCGGAGGTGCTGACGGGGCGCAACACCTTCGCGGCGTCGTGGCTCGTCCAGGGGCTGGTTCGCGCCATTGCCTTCGACCCCGAGGTGGCCGCGTGGCTGGTGCTGCGCCGCAAGGCCTTCGCGGAGGTGCCCTCGCGCAAGTCGCTGCCCGCGCCGGAGAGCGTGGAGGCGTTGCTGCCCCGGCTGGTGGAGGCAGTGGATGGCACGCGGACGCTCGCGGGGCTCGCGTCGTCGCTGGGCGTGGCCCCGGGCCTGGCGCGCGAGGCGGCGCGGATGGGCTGCGAGAAGGGGCTGCTGACGCATCAGCTCGAAGTGCCCGCGGCCACGCACCACCCGGTGGATGACCTGGCGGAGCGCGTGTCGGGGCTGCCGTGCGCCGCGGCCCGGCGCCACGTAGAGGGCTTGAGCGCCTTGCTGGCGCTGATGGCTGGGTACGGCGCCGCGGATGCCGCGGGGAAGATGGCGCTCCAGGCCGCCTTCGCGAAGCGCGCGAGCGAGCAGTGGGGTGTGGCGCCTCCCTCGGAGCGAGGTCCCGCGTCCGAGTCGCACAACTTCTACCAGGACCGGCTGGCGCTCCGAGAGGAGTGCGGCGGCGACCTGCGGCTGGAGGTCGGAGGCGAGCGGGCGCGCGAGCTGGTGACCCGGCTGGAGCCCGCGCTGCGTGGATGGGCGAAGCGGCGCGGCGCACCGGGAGGCGGCCGGGCCACCGTGGCGGGCTGGTGGGCGCGCGCACGGTGCCATTCTGGAAGGTGGCGGCCGCGTATGCGGACCGGCCGGTGCCGTTGGATGGCTCGGTGGCGGAGGTGCTCGCGGGCGCCGGTGGGGGAGCCTCCGCGCGTGGCGTGGACCTGGGCCACCTGGCGCCTCCGTCGCTGGCGGGAGACGCGAAGGCGCTGCCGCTCGTCACCTCCGTGGACCTGCTCGTGGGCGCCAGGGACGTGGAGGCCTGGGGCCGGGGCGAGTACGAGCTGGTGATGGGCGACGTGCACGACACGGCGCTGGTGTGGGGCTGGGCGCTCCAGTTCCACGAAGCGCGCGGCCGGGTGGAGAGCGCCATGGTGCGGGCGCTCGGGGCCTTGAGCCGGCCCGTGCCGCTGGTGACGGTGCTGGCGTCGCGGCGCACGGGGCTGTTGCCGTCGGAGTTCCCGGGCCCGGTGGTGGAGCTGGGCGGTGTCAGCGCGCGGGCGTCCGCGTGGCGGCTGCCGTTGGACGACCTGTTCGTGGAGAGCGACGGAACTCGAGCGCGGCTGGTGTCGAAGCGGCTGGGCTCCGAGGTGTGTCTCTACAACGGCGAGCTGGAGAGCCTGGTGCACACGGCGTTCTCCCTGCCTCGCATCCGCCCGCTGCGGGTGTCGCTGGGCGAGCACACGCCCCGGCTGTCCATGGGCGGCGTGGTGGTGCAGCGCGAGCAGTGGCGGCTGTCACAGGCGGAGCGGGAGGCGCTGCTCGCGGGCCGGGACGATTCGGCGCGGCTGCGCGCGGCCGTGGCCGTGTGGGACGCGCGAGGCATGCCGGACTGCGTCTTCGCCAAGTTCAAGGATGAGCGCAAGCCGGTGCTGGTGGACGTGCGCAGTCCGCCGCTGCTGCGTGTCTTCCTCAACCTGCTGGAGCAGAAGGAGGAGGTCCTCCTGTCGGAGATGCTCCCGTCGCCGAGCCAACTCTGGCTGCGAAGCCCCACGGGGGGACGCCATACGGTGGAGCTGCGTTGCACGCTGATGTGGGGGGTAGGGGAATGAAGCTGCTCGTCCTGCCGCCACACCGCGACGTGACGCTCGTCCCGCAGGCGCCCGAAGGGTGGCAGTGCCTCGACGTGGCGCGTGACTTCTGCCAGCGCGTCTTCGCCCGGGACGCGGTGGAGGCGGCGGCTGAGGCGCGCGAACGGGCTCCCGCCACCGCGCAGTCGATGCGGGAGTTGCTGCTGTTGCGCGCCGCGCAGGCACTGCGAGCCCGTGCAGGGCTTCGCGTGAGCACGGACCTGCGCGCGCTGGGCGCGGTGCTCACCGCCATCTCCGGCGCGCCCTACGGCGTGCACCTCCAGTTGGATGACGTGGCGCTGGAAGGCGGCACCACGGAGCGGAGCGCGGATGTCCTGTGCGCCGTGGACCAGTCCGCGCCCTATCTGGAGGACCTGGCCCTCGTCGCCGAGCGCTTCGCCAGCGCCGAGCGCGTGCGGCTCTGGCTCGAAAGGGACCTGCAGCTCCCCGCGGCGGCCTGGCTGGCACGGGCCTGTCCGGAGCAGGTGCCGCTGGAAGTCGCGGGGCCTTTCGCCTGGGCGCACCGGGTCGTTCTCGCGGCCATGCCCATGTTCCAGCGCGCCACGTTCGTGGAGGCGCCTCCACTGCGCTGGCGCGTGGCTCCCCGGCTGGACGACGCGTCGCCTCCATCGCTCGTCTGGCTGTCCGAGGCGCTCGACGTGCGAGCCACCTCCGTGGACGCGCTGCGAGCCCTCACGGGTGGCGCCTCGACGTGGGCGGGGCATGTGTCGCTCGACTCGCTCCTGCATCCGGACGCGCTGGTGGAGAGCGGCTGCAAGGTGGCCGTGGTGGGGTTCTGCGCCACGGGGGAAGACGGCTGGCAGGACCCGCTGGGGGCGCGTGTCTCGCGTGAGGCGCTGGCGGTCGGTGCACGCCGGTTGAGGGACGCGGGCGTTCGCGTCGTGGCGGAGTGGTGGGTTGGCGCACCGGGCGTGGACGAAGCGGCGCTCGACGCGACGTTGGCCGCGCTCGACGCGGACCCGGTGTTCGACCACCTCGCCGGGGTGCGTCCCTTCCACTGGCCACGGATGTCCTCGGACGGTGGGCGCAAGCTGCTGTGGACGGACGTGCGCGTGGGCACGCCGCCCGAGGACCGGGACCTCGCGAGGAGCCTGCCCTTCGAGCATGCGCGGTCCATTCCCACCACGCATGTTCCTCAGGTGCTCATGTCGCTCGCGACGCGGTTGCTGGCGCGCGCGCCGCTGAACCCGGGACGGGTCGCCGCTGCCTGTCTGCCCGAGGCGCCGCTGCCCCGTGCCACGGACGCGAGCGCAGCGGCCATTCAACTGGACGCGGACTGTGCATGGGTCCAACTCCCGGCGGCGCTGGATGGCGCGCCGAAGCCGTCGTGGTTCGCGGCCAACCTCCGCACGGGCGCGGTGCTCGCGATGGACGCGCGGCTGGCGCCCAAGCTCGCGGGGCTCGTGCGGCCCACGGACGTGGCCATCGCGCTGGGGACCGTTCCGCAGGCGCAGCGGGAGAAGCTGGTGGACACACTGGTGGCCAGGTCGGTGCTGACGAGGGTGAACGGATGAGCGAGCCCTGGACGTTGGGCGAGGTGTTCGTGCTGCGGCACGCGGGCTTTCCCTTCGATTGGCTGGAGTCGCTAGGGATGTCTCAGGAGGTGCTGGACGACGTCGCCCGGCTGCTCGAGGCCGAGGACGCGCTCGTCGAGGCCGTCTGTGCGGAGAAGGGTGCGTCCAGCGCCCAGTCCATCCGCGACGCGCTGGCGCAGGGCCGCGAGCCCCGAGTCGACGCACGCCTGGGCCCACCATGCCAGGCGGCCTGGCGCCACTACCAGGCGTGCCGCGAATCCGTCCAGACGCGCTACGCGGCGGAGCGCACCGCGTTGCGACGGCGCCTGCGCGAGCGAGCAGCGGACCCCGCCATCCAGGAGGCCGTGTTCCTCTCCAGTCCGGCCATGTTCGACAACGTCTGGGTCCGCTACCTGCGCGGTGGGGAGCGGCCGGACACCTCCGACGCGCGCAGGGTGGAGCGGCAGGTCTACACGTACCTCCAGCGCTTCTGCGCGAAGAACGAGACGACCAGCTTCTTTGGCCCCATCTCGTATGGCGAGCGCACCACCGATGACGGCTACGACGTGCGCACGGTGCCCAGCGGCAACACGCGCCGCCGGACGTTCTTCTCCTTCTGGGCGGTGACGGAGCTGGCGCGCGCGGTGGGGCGGGAGCGCACGCTGCGCCCGCACCTGCCGCTGCGGCTCAACCCGCTCTTCACGCTGACGCCGGGCCGGGCCTGCTGCGAACCACTGAAGCTGGACGTCACGTTGTCCGCCGAGGCGGAGCACCTGCTGTCCGTCCTGCGCGAACACCCCACGCCCGCGGCGGCGGCGGCGGTGCTCGGCCTGCCGGTGGTGGACGTCGAGCGTCAGGCGCTGCCGCTGGTGAAGACCGCGCTGCTGCTCTGGGGCCTGCCGTTCCGGCCGAATGACTTCGCCACCTTCGAGAGCGTGCGGGATTCCGTGGCGGCGCTCCCGGACCTGGAGGCGCGCGCTCGGTGGTTGGAGCGGCTGGACGCGCTGGCGCGTCTCAAGGCGGACTTCGAAAGCGCGGACCTGTCCCGGCGGCGCGAGCTGCTGCCTCGGCTGGAGGCGGCCTTCACCGAGGCCACGGGCAAGCCCGCGCGCCGGGGCGACGGACAGGTGTACGCGGACCGGCTCATCCTCTACGAGGAGGCGAGCTCGCCCTTCCGCTTGCGCTTCGGTGCGCGCTTCACCGAGGAGCTGGAGGCGGCGCTGACGGGCGCGCTGGAGCTGTCGGCGCCTACGGCGAGAAGGTGCAGCGGGGCTTCCGCGAGCAGGTCCGTGACGCGCTGGGCCCGGACGCGGGCCCCATGGACCTGCTGGACTACGCCGTGCGGCTGCGGCCAGACGGCGTGACGGGGAGCCGATTCTCACCCGTGCCGCCGGTGATGCTGGAGTCCGAGGAGGGCCGCGCGCGTGCGCTGCCCGTGGACTTCCTGGGCGCGTCCACGCCAGGAGGGCGCTACGCGTTGCCGGACGTGTGCCTGGCCGCGAAGCCGGACGGCGGCGGCTTCGAGGTGATGCTGGCGCGTGTCCACCACCACCTGCTGCTGTGGAGCTGGCTGAGCGCCTTCCAGCCCGAGCGGGAGCGCTACGCGTCAGTGGCCTCGCGCTGGCTGGAGAACGACGCCGCGGCCCAGGGGCTGGTGGGCCTGTCCATCCGCAGGCGGAACAAGGGCTTCTACGTCTATCCGGGACGGCGGCTGGTGTACTCGGTGTCGGACGTACTGGACGTGGAGGAGGGGGCCCTCACGCCCGGAGACGTGAAGGTGCTGCCCACGCCGGAGGGCCCGGTGCTGGTGGACGGGCAGGGGACCCGGCTGAGCCTGTACCTGCCGCTGGATGACTTCTCGTCCTATCCGCCCTTCGCCGCGCTGGCGCATCCCCAGGTGCTGCACGCGCCGCTGCGGACGCAGGGCAGCCACCTGCCTCGGCTGAGCGTGGGGGGCGCGGTGTATCAGCGCGAGCGCTGGAACCTGGCGGCGGAGCGGCTGGGAAAGCCCGCGGGCTTCGAGCTCTTCCTCGCCGTGCAGCGGGAGCGGCGCGCGGGCGGGTGGCCCCGCTTCGTGTTCATGCGCAGCTCGAAGGAGCGCAAGCCGTACCTCATCGACACCGCGAGCCCCTTCGCCGTGGACCTGCTGTCCCACCTGGCCCGGGACGCGGAGCGCCTGTCCGTGGAGGAGATGTATCCGGCGCCGGAGCAGCTCTGGCTCAAGGACGCGCGGGGCCGCTACACCTGTGAGCTGCGCATGCAGTTCACCCGCTGGAGCGCCGCGCCGGCCTGAGGATTTTTGACATCCAGGCCGCATCCGCGACCAGAATGGCTCCTTCCCCGGCCTGGCAGGGGTTCCAGCCTTGCCAGGATTCCGGGTCCTTTTGAGGAGACAGTCAATGTCCGGTGAAAACGTCGTCGCTCCCCCCGTCAAGAAGCTGAAGCGGCCGGTGGAGGAGGTTCGCGCGGAGCTGCTGGCCGACGCGGACGTGAAGGAGCAGGCCCGTCTGCTCAAGTTGCCCGTCGAGGAGTACGTCGAGAAAATCATCGACTATGCCCTCAACCCGGAGAAGCCGCCCCAGATCCAGATCGTCCCCGACGAGGAACTGAAGGCCAAGGACCCCAACGTGCCCACCATCGAGGAGCTTCAGGGGCACCTGCAGGACATCGTCGACGGCCGCGTCGTCATCAGCCGGGCGCATCAGCGGGACGGCTTCAGCGACCAGGACGCGGACGCTCGCTACAAGTCGGCGCTCGCGTCCGACGCGGTGCAGAAGGGCGCCCCCGAGAGCCGCAAGGGGACCTCCGCCAGCGAGCTGCACGCCACGGAAGGCAAGAAGCCTGGCACCGACAAGAATTGATCGGCGGAGGAACAGGCCCGGGGATCATTTCTCGGAATCCCCGGTGCCTGGCCCCTGAGCTAAGCCCTTGAATCTAAAGGGGCTTCAAAATGACGTCCGGTTTTTTCGGGTAACAGGGAAACAAATACGCCCGTCCCCCGACAATTCTCACATCGGACGCACTTGATGGCTGCACCGCAGCCGTCCTTGAAAGGGGAATTACCATGGGTGGCCTCAAGAAAATCGTTAGCAAGGTGCTGGACGTCGTCAAGCCGTTCGTGTCCGCGGTCAATCCGCTGCTGGGCGCGGCGATGGGCTTCGCCAGCGGCCTCATCCAGGGCAAGAACCCGCTCCAGGCGCTCATGGGCGCGGCGACGGACCTGATTCCGGGTGGCGGCGCCTTGAAAAACACGGTGGGCAAGTTCGCCAGCCAGTTCCTCATGGACGGCGCGGGCGGCAACAGCCTGGTGAGCAGCGCCCTCAATCTGGCCACGGGCAAGAGCAAGGTCACCGACGTGCTGGGCGACCTGATGAAGAACACGGCGAAGACGGGCCTGAGCCAGCTGGGCATGAACAACGCGGCCGAGCTGTCCGCGCAGCGCATGTCGCAGTTCCTGGTTTCGTAATAGCATCGCCGGATGACGCCCATCCCCTACGTTCCAGAGCTGCACTTCGCTCAACTGCAGGAGTGGCTGCGGTTCTGGAACGATACCGTCACGCCGGAGACGCTTCCGCAGACGGGCTTCATCATTCCTGGCAAGGCGGCGGGGTTCCTCTACCGGACCGACAGCTCGCTGGCCATGATTGAGACCCTGGTGGCCGCGCCGGGGTTGTCCAAGGAAGAGCGAAGCGCCGCCGTCGACCTCGTGGTGGCTGCCATCTGTGAGGAGTCCACGAGGCTCGGTTTTCAAGTGCTGGTGGGCTACACCCAATTGGACGCCGTGGTGAAGCGCGCCGAGCGGCACGGCTTCATCTACGTGGAAGGTGGCTTTCACGTCATCGCCAAGCGTCTCAGGTGAAATGAAGCCTGGGGCCGACATCTTGATTCTCGGAGCCGGTGTCGTGGGCCTTTCGGCCGCGCGCCGGCTTTCTGCTTTGGGCGCGAGCGTCACCGTGCTGGACGCCGTGGACCCAGGAGGCCGGGGCTCGCGCGCCGCCGCCGGAGTCGCCATTCCGTCCGTGCGGCTGTTTGATGACCCGGTGATGTTGGCGTTCGCCCGGGCGGGCCGCGGCACACTGGCGGAGGACCTGGCCTCGCTTCCGGGAGGCGACCCGCTTCGCCGAGGCAACGGCATCCTCCGCATCGTCGCGGACGCGAAGGCGCGCGATGCGCTGGCGGCGAAAGCGGTGGCGGACGCGGAAGGACTGGGCACCTGGCGGGACGCCGCGAGCCTGGTGTCGCTCGAGCCCGCGCTGGAAGGCACGCCGCTGTTCGGTGCCTTCGAGACGGACCAGGGCCACCTCGTGGACACGGATGGTTACGTCGACGCGCTCCTGAAGGCCGCTGCCCATGTGGGCGTGCAGTTGCGGCTGGGCGTGGCCGCTCGGGCCGTGACGGAGTCGGCTTCCGGCGTGAAGGTCCAGACGGACAGCGAGACGCTCCGTGCGGACCAGTTGCTGGTCTGCGCGGGCCCCTGGTCATCGGGGGTGGAGGGCTTGCCCGCGCTGCCGTTGAAGCCGGTGCGTGGGCAGATGCTGGTGGTGCACCAGCCGGGGCTGCACCTGACGCGCGTCGTCTCCGGACCCACGTACCTGGCGCCGTGGCGCTCGGGTGAAATCGTCGTGGGGGCCACGGAGGAGGATGCGGGCTTCGTGGAGCACGTCACGCCGGCGGGCCTGCTGCACCTGAGCGCCACTGTCGCCAGGCTGGCGCCGCGGTTGCGCGAGGCCCGCTTCGTCCGCGCCTGGGCGGGGCTTCGTTCCGCCACGCCGGATGGGCGCCCGTACATCGGCGCGTATCCAGGCACGCAGCGCACCTTCGTCGCCACGGGCCTGGGCGGGCAGGGGATCCTCACGGGTGCGCATACCGGCGCCTTGCTCGCGGAACTCCTGGCGCGCGGGGACAGCGCGGAAGCCGCACCCTTCGCTCCGTCGCGGCTCTAGCGCGGCACTGAGTATCGCACGGGCTTGGGTTCTCCCCCATGCAGAGCCCGCTGAACTCGAAGCCGCGCTGACGTGGGCACTCGCGCGGACGGTGCCGTGGCGACGAGCGACTACTGCCGCGTCACGAGGTGCTGCTCGAGTCGCGCGAGCGTCTGATTGCCACCTTCGATTGCGTACTTCGCCGCCTGCTCGCGCGCTTCGACGGTGGGCAGCGTGGGCTGCGACGTGACGCGCGTCTTTCCCTCCTCCTCCTTTGGGTTAATCAAGCGCAAGCGCGTTCGCGCGAATCGCGTTGAACGGCGCCCCTGCGGGAAGTCCTGCCCCCGTGACCCCAAGCCGCTCTCTCCGTGGGCACGGCGCTGTGCCCGGATGGTGGTGCGACGGTGCAGCGATGGAGGCGTCGTCGCCGACAGCCTCCAGCCGCAGGCGGGCTTGCTCACGCCTCGCCTCAATGGGGGCGTCAGTACAGGTTCACCGGGTCGAACGGGCGGTTGAGCTTCGTCCGGGCGCGAGGCAGCGCCTCATGCACCGCCTTCGCATCCCCCTGCGCGAGCGCCGTCTTCAGCGCCTCCGTCTGCTTCGGCCACGTGGTGCTCGCCTCGGCGCAGCGCCGCGCCTCCTCCCAGTCCGCGCGCCCGGCCGCCACGGCCTGTCCCGCCTGGCTCTCCGCCGTCTTCAACGGGTCGCCAATGGCCCGAGCGTGCTCCTCCGCCTTGGCGAACCAGTCCACGGCGACAGCGGCCTGCTGCTCGTCCAGGAACAGGCGCCCCAGCTCCGCGGCAATCACCTGCCGGTGGAACGAATCACCCAGCGCATCCGCGTTGGCGAACGCCTCGGTGAAGTGCGCCACCGCGGCGTCGCGCTCCCCGGCGGCCAGCTCCAGCCCGGCCAGCCGGTAGCGGTGGTGCTTGGCGAAGTTCACACCCCAGCTCTCGCTGATCTTCTCGAAGCGGCGCCACGTGGAGATGGCGTCGCCGAACTGCCGCGCCGTCTCCTGGAGATAGCTGGCGTTGGAGATGAGATTGATCTTCAGGTGCGTGGCGCTCGCGTCGTGCAAATCGCCCACGCAGCGCATGGCCAGCTTCTCCTCCACCAGCGCCTTGTCCAGCTTGCGCTCCTGGAACCAGGTGAGCGCGCAGACGTTGCGCAGCCAGCCCTCCTGGAGCGCGCGGTCCGGAGACGTGCTGCGCTCCAGCGCGGCGAGCCCCGCGGCCACCTCCGTCCGCGCGTTGGGAAGCTCCCCGAAGCGCTTCGTCAGCGTGAGCGCGCGGAACATGTGCAACCGCGCCACCAGCTCCGGCGGAATCCGGCACTCCAGTCCCCGGGCGAACGCCGCCATGGCCGCGTCGTGCGCGCCGGTATAGACGTGGACCACGCCCATGCTGCGCGCGAACAGGGCCTTCAGCTCCTCGGCGTCTCCCAGGCTGGCGCGGTCAATCTCGATGGCGGGCGTTGCGAAACCCGTATCCAGCGCCTCCCATGCCTGGGCCACGCGCGCCGCCAGCGTCGCGTCCGCGTGCGCCTCCAACTGCGCCAACCCCTGCTCGGCGGCGAGCATCGCGCCTTCGTAGTTGGTGGTGAAGAAGCAGCTCCGGATGGCGAGGATGGCCGCCGCCACCCGCGTCTCCGGCGCCTGCGACGTGTCCACGGTGAGCTGGAGATAGCGCCCCTCCAGGTCCACCGGCGCCTCCACCGCGCGCGACGACACCGGACCGGGCGTCGGCACCCGGGGCGCGCGCATCCGGTCGCACAGCGCATCCAGGTAGGCCTGCCGCCGGGCCTCGAAGGCCTCCGCGCCGTGCGGCCGGCGCACGTTCCACCCGGTGAACAGCAGGGGGCCCTCCAGCCCTTCCAGCCGGCCCACTCGGCGGCGCGCATCACCGCGCGCAGGCTCACCAGGTCGCATTCGCCCGCGCCGTGAAGCACCAGGGGCCGGCCACTGGCGCGCAGCGTCTCCACGAGCGCCTTCGCGGCCACGTTGAGGACCCAGAACATCTGCTCGGATTCCCGGTGGAGCCGGCGCTCGGAGGGCGTCAGCGCCAGGTCTCCCAGGTCCGGCACCCCGTCGATGGCCCCGGGAAACAGCCGGTTCCATTCGGACGGATGGGCGCGTGAGAGGGCGTGGATGACGCCGGGGGCGGCGGCTTCACACGCGCGGAGGACCTTCCTCAGCCCGCCGAAGGCGACAGGCAGGGCCACCCCGACGTCCACCTCGATGGCGTGAGAGGGGAGCGCGGCGGGCAGCGACGTCTCCACGGTGACGGCCAGCTCGCGGGGACGCGCGAAAGGGGGGCTCACGGGGGGCTCCTCGAAGGGGCTCAAGGCTGGGGTGAGACACGAAAGCTGTCTCACACGCATCCTCACACCCTCTCAGGAACTGAGCAATTGGGCCTGCCAGGAAAATGACGTTTCACCTGATATTTTCCGGGCATGGCCAGCCGCGTCGAACGCGGGACGCGCCCTCCGCGCCCAGCGGACACGTCAGTCGTGCGTGCCGATGTGCTGATCGCCGTGGTGAGCGCAAACCCAGTGGAAGGCGCAGGAGCACGCCACGGCGCGGGCGCGGGCGCAGCAGCGGCCGCCGAAGTGCTCGGGCAGGGCGATGGCCTCGTCATCCTCGGGAGGCTCCGGCAGGCACCGGGGGGCGGAGCGTCCGGACTCCGCGGGTTCGCTGTCACAGCAGCCGCGCTCCATGCAGCGGGGGCACAGGGACAGCTCGCAGTTGGCGCACCAGTCGAACACCTCACCGGCGTTCCCCCGGCGCTCACAGCCTCCACAACTGTCGAACATGGGCGACCTCCAGTCACATACCCGCGAAGGTAGAGAGGGGGTCTGACAGGTGAAGCGTCCAATCCGTCACGCTCCAGGGGCGAAGGCTTCCATCGGTGAACGCCCGGCAGGGGGAATGTGGGGCAATGAACCGTCGTGAGAGGAATGCGGCGCGCGGATGGAACAAGCTGGTGCGCGGGCCCGTCAAACCGGGCGGGGGGAAGGAGCAGAGCCCATGCGCAGGCCACGGCGGATCATCGGCGTCTTCGGTTCAGGCAAGGAGGACCACGCGGAGCGGGTCGTCCCCCTGGTCCGGTGGATTGCCGAATCGGGCTTCGACCTTCTCACCGGCGCGGGCAGCGGGGTGATGCGGACGGCGGCGGATGCCTTCGTGCAGGTGAAGTACCGGCACGGCATCTCCATTGGCATCGTCCCCGGCACGGTGGAGGGGGGCGAGTACCGGCCTCGTTCGGGCTACCCCAACCCCAACGTGGAGCTGCCCATCTACACGCACCTGCCGCTCAGCGGCGAGCAGGGGACGGATCCGCTCAGCCGCAATCACATCAACGTGCTCACGCCGCACGCACTGGTGTCACTGCCCGGGGGCGCGGGCACGGTGGCCGAGGCCGCGCTCGCCCTGCGCTACGGCAAGCCCGTCATCCTCTACGGGCCGCCAGAGTCGTTCCGGCGCTTCCCGTCGGAGCTGGAGCGGACGGACTCCCTGGAGCGAGTGGCCGAGTTCCTCCGCGCCGTCGTGGGTGACCCGGTGCGTCTGGCCGCGCCGTAGCCCGGGTAAAACGTCTAGGATGATGCACTCGGGGGAACGGGCCGGGTCCACCCAGGCAGGGCGGGCCGTGCCGTCTCGAGTGCGCCATCATGATCAGTGCCGAAGCTCCGCTCGCCAGCTGGTTCCTCACCATCGCCGGGACGCTCTTCCTGCTGGTCTTCGCGCTTCCGCTGCTGCTGATGCCCTTGACCTGGGCGCGCTGGTTCGGCTGGCGGCTGCCGGAGGGTAACAGTCACCTCACCGTGTACTTCGGGCGCTGCCTGGGGGCGGTGGCCCTGGCCATCATCCTCACGGCGGCGCGTTTCGTGTCGCGGCCGGGGCCCGCCATCTTCGACCTCATCGGCTGGGTCTGCGCGGGGATGGTGGTGGTCCACGTCTGGGGCGCCCTCAAGAAGGCACAGCCGGTGTCGGAGACGGTGGAGATCGCCTTCTACGCGGTGGTAGGCGTGGTGGCCATGTGGATCCGCTTCAACGCCCTGGGCTGAGCGAATGGCCATGTCTCCGGTGGACGTCGACCCCATCCTCGCGACGCTGGCGCCCTACATCCCTGGCGCCGTGCTCCGGCGTCTGGAGCACTCGGAGGCGCACGCGCTGCCGCTCATGGAGCCGGTGCGAGGCGCCATCCTGCTGCTGGACATCGCCGGCTTCACGCCCATCGTCGTCAGCCTGAGTGGCGCCGGCCCCCGGGGCATCGACGCGCTCCAGCGGCTCCTGACGAGCTACTACACGGAGATGATCGACGTCGTGAAGGACCACGGCGGCGACATCTACCAGTTCGCCGGTGACTCCATCCTGGCCTGCTTCGAGGTGGAGCCGGGCGTGGACGCCAGCGGCGCGGTGCAGCGCGCCGCCCGGTGCGCGCTGGACGTCCAGCAGCGGCTGTCCCGCTTCGCTCAACTGGAGTTGCTGGGCCAGCGCTTCACCGTGTCGTCGCGCATCGGCATCGGCTTTGGAGAAGCCCACCGGGTGGTGCTGGGCGCCACGGGGATGTGGATGCACCCCGCGCTCATCGGCCAGCCCTTGGCGCAGGCGGTGGCGGCGGAGAAGCGGGCCACGGTGGGGGAGGTGCTCCTCAGCCCGGAGGCCTGGGCCCTGCTGCCAGAGCCCGCCCGTCAGGGGGAGGCCCGCGGCGGCGCGTACCACCTGTCGCCCAGCGTGCCGCTGCACGTGCCCCCGGCGCCTGCCTTCGTGCTGCCCTCGGGGCCGGAGATGGTGGCGCGGTGCTCGCTGCTGCTGCACCCGGTGCTCTTCACCAAAATCACCACGGCGCACCAGGAGTTCAGCGGCGACTTCCGCGACGTCACCTGCTTCTTCCTCCGCTTCGCCAGCCATCACGCGTCCGCGCGGACGGAGGAGTTCACCCGCGAGCTGAACGCCTTCTACGAATACGTCCAGCGGGAGAGCGCGCACCACGGCGGCGTGTTGTTGATGACGGACTTCACCGACAAGGGGAACGTCCTCTACGTCATCTTCGGGGCGCCCACGGCCTTGCAGAGCAAGGAGGTGCTGGCCTGCCGGCTGGCGTGCAAGCTGATGCGGGAGCGGGAGTCCTTCCCCTTCGTCACGTCGCTCCAGATTGGCATCGCCACCGGCCCTGCCTACTTCGGCGACATGGGCTCGCCCTGGCGCAAGGGCTACTCCGCGCTCGGCGAGGTGGTGAACATGGCCGCCCGCCTGATGACGCACGGGAAGGGCAGCGGCACCCACATCGACGCGCAGACGGAGCGCAAGCTGCACCAGGGCGGCTTCGCCACCGAGTTCGTGGAGGACGCGCGGCTCAAGGGCGTGTCACGCGCGGTGCCCGTCTTCCGGCTGTCCGCCGAGGTCCGCCGCAGCCTGTTCCTCAAGGGCAAGGGCGACATCGTCGGCCGCCAGCGCGAAGTGGAGGTGCTGCGCCAGGCCCTGGACGAGTCGCTCGAAGGGCACGGCCGCATCTGCGTGGTGTCGGGCGAGGCGGGCATCGGCAAGTCGCGCCTGGGCGCCAAGGTGGTGGATGACGCCGAGGCGCGCGGTGCCCGCAGCCTCTACGGCATCTGCTATTCGTACGAGATGTTCACGCCCTTCTTCCCGTGGAAGGAGGTGCTGGTCCAGCTCTTCGGCCTGCACGAAGGCGACGACGTGGAGACGCAGCTGGCGCGGCTGCGCCAGGGCTTCGCGGGCCTGGAGGACACGGGGCCGGAGTGGATTCCCGTGCTGGCGGGCATCCTGGGCCTGCCCGTGGAGGAGTCTCCAGTCACGCGCGACCTGGACGCCCGGCGGAAGAACCAGAAGCTCTTCCAAATCATCCTCCAGCTCCTGGAGAAGCTGTCGCGCCAGACGCCGGTGCTCCTCTTCTTCGAGGACCTGCACTGGGCCGACAACATCTCCGTCGACCTCATCGAATACGTCGCCGCGCGGCTGTCTCCGCTGCGAGTGACGCTGCTGGTGACGATGCGGCCGGGCGAGCACCTCAAGGGCCTCAAGGGGCTGCCTGGGATGCGGTGGTTGGACCTGTCCAGCCTGGATGACGAGGCCACCCGGGCGCTGCTCCGGCTGCACCTGCGGATGGAGACGCCGGACACGGCGCTGGAGGACCTGCTGCTGGCCAAGGTGCAGGGCAACCCGTTCTTCACCGAGTCCATCGTCCAGGGCCTGGTGGAGAAGGGCTACCTGGGGCCGGTGGCGCCGGGCGCGGAGCGGCTGGAGCTCAAGCGCAGCCTGCAGGGCCTGGAGCTGCCGGACTCCATCCAGGACGTGGTGCTGGCGCGCATCGACCTGCTCACGGAGACGGAGAAGCTGGTGGTGCGCGTGGCCTCCGTGGTGGGCCGCATCTTCACGCTGGAGGCGGTGGCCGCGCTGGCGCCGGGCTCGGTGTCGCCGGAGCGGATTCGCGAGGCCATCGACACGCTGACGCGGCTGGGGCTCATCCTCCTGGAGCTGGAGGAGCCCTTCACCTGCATCTTCAAGCACATCGTCATCCGCGACGTGGCGTACACCACGCTGCTGGTGTCCGCGCGAGAGGACCTGCACCGGCGCATGGCGCGCTTCATCGAGGCCGCGCGGGAGACAACCCGGTCAAGTCGGCGGGCATCCTGGCCTACCACTCACTGGCCGGGAACGACGAGGTGAAGGGCCTGGAGTACACGCTGATGGCGGCGCGCAGCGCGCGTGAGCAGTACGCCAACGACGACGCCATCCACCACTACAACCGGGCCATGGAGATTCTGGGTGGCACCGTGGCGTTGGACCCGGAGGAGGTCCTCCGCAAGACGCACGTGGTGATGAAGGAGCTGGCGGAGACGCTGCTCAACGCGGGCAACTACGCGGGCGCCATCCTCATGTTCGAGCAGTGCCTGGCGGACGAGGAGCAGGTGCCGCGCCGCGCGGAAATCCACCTGGGCCTGGGCCGGGCCCACCAGGAGAAGGGTGAGTCGAAGCGCGCCATCAAGGAACTGGAGACGGCGCTGGAGCTGATGGGCCGCACCATGCCGCGGAGCATGGCGGCGCTGGTGCTGCGCTCGGTGCTGGCCATGGGGCTGCACCTGCTCTACGGCCTGTTCCCCTGGCTGGTGCGTCCGCTGGGCGCGCGGCTGCCGCTGTACCTGAAGCAGCTGTCCACGCTCATCTCGCTCATCAAAATCTACTACTTCGCGGACATCGGGAAGCTCACCTGGGCCACGCTGGTGGCCACGACGATGGCGGAGCGCTCCCGCAGCGAATATGGCCTGAGTCTGGCGACCAGCTACTACGGCTCGCTGCTGTTCGGCTCGGGGCTGGTGGCGCGCTCGGGACATTGGTGCCAGCGCGCGTTGGAGCATGCGCGCCGCTCACGCGACACGGCGGCGGAGGGCGTGGCGCTGAGCCGGCTGGCCACGCAGTCCATCTTCACCAACGAGCAGGCCCGCGCCACGGCGTACGGCGAGCAGGCGGTGGCCTTGCTGCGGCAGGTGGGGGACATGTGGGAGGTGCAGACGGGCCTGATGATGCTGGCCACCAGCCAGTTCCTGGCCTCGCGCTTCGAGGACGCGGAGCGCGCGTACCGGGAGATGGGCCGCGTGGGCGTGGAGCTCAACGCGCTGATGCACCAGGGCTGGTCCCACGCGTGGGTGCCCATGTGCCGTTACCTGCGCGGTGACGGGGACGTGGGGGAGCTGTGCGCGGAGCTGGAGGAGGGCCTGCGCATCAGCATCGACGTGCAGGACCTGGCCAACCAGTGCGCCAGCCTCAACCACCTGGTCAACGTGGCGGTGCGCGAGCACCAGGTGGAGGAGGCCGCGCTGATGGCGGTGCGCGCCGACGAGGCGCTGTGGCGCTACCACGTGCTGGTGCCCTTCCTCCAGATTGGGCTCGTGGACGCGGCGGAGGGCGCGCTCTTCGCGCTGGAGCAGGGCGCCATCTCCGTGCCGCAAGAGCAGTTGTGGGCCATCTACCGCCGCTGCGCGCTCAAGGCGCGGGCGCTGGGCGCGCTCTACCCGTACCTGCGCGGCCCGGCCATGCGGGTGATGGCGCGCGCGAAGGCGCTGAAGCGGGGCGCGAAGGCCGCGGAGCCGCTGTTCAATCGCGCGCTCAAGGTGCTGGAGGCCACGCCCAACCGCTGGGAGACCGGCGTGGCCTACCTGGACGCGGCGGCGGCGTTGCCCCACCGGCGCACGGCGTTGCTCGCCCGTGCGCGCGACATCTTCACCGCCATTGACGCGCAGGCGGAGCTGCGGCGGGTGGAGCGACTGGAGTCCGGTCCCCAGGACGTGGCGCCGGTGCTGACCGCGGCGGCGCTCACGTAAGGCGCTGCGGCTGAAGGCCGAGCTGGGCCATCTGCTGCGTATCCCAGTACTCCAGGGCGTCCTGTCCGGCGATGTAGCGGCGGGCCGTGTTCTTCACCGGGTTGCGGATGCTCACGATTTCGGGCCCGGAGAAGAGGATGGTCTGCTTGTACCGGGGCATGTCGCTCATCGAGAGCTTGGACCAGTAGTGCCGCGCGATGTTGGGCAGGCTGCCGAGCTGCGCGCAGAGCCGGTGGAAGTGCTCAATCACCTCCGACGCGTCCAGATTCTTCGGGCGGTGGCAGAGCGTGTAGCCGTCGTAGTCGCGGCTCAAGGTGCCCGGCAGCAGGCGTCCCTCCGCCTGGAGCTCGCGGAAGAAGGGCGTCTCCGGGTAGGGGCAGACGATGCCCAGGAAGGTGACGGAGAAGTACCGGAGGTCGGACAGGTACTCCGGGAGCTTCTCCAGGTATTCGTTGGTGTCTCCGTCCGAGCCCACGATGAGCCCGAAGGACAGCAGGATGCCGGCCGAGAAGACGCGGCGGATGACGGCGTCCACTTCGCTCAGCTTGTTCTGGCCCTTGTTCATGGCCTTGATGGAGTCGGGGTTGAGGGACTCCAGGCCCGTGTAGACGTAGCGGCAGCCCGCCTTGGCCATCAGCTTCACCAGCGACTCGTCCTTGAGCACGTTGAAGGTGAGGGCGCAGCCCCACGTCTTCTTGAGCGGGATGAGCGCTTCACACAGCTCGCGCAGGTACTTCGGTGAGCCGCCGAGGTTGTTGTCGAGGAAGACGAAGGCGTCATCCATCAGCCCCAGGTAGTTGGGGTTCCAGTGCATGTGCTGCTGGATTTCGTCGATGACGTGGGCGACGGGGCGGTAGCGGTAGCGCTCGTTGCCGGTGAGGACGCAGAAGTTGCAGGAGAAGGGGCAGCCCCGCGACGCCTCGATGCCGGGCAGGCGCAGCTTGTTGTGGGTGAAGTCGATGAGGTCGTAGCGATAGGGCCGGATGGCGCTGGGGCCCAGCGGCGGGCGCTGGTAGCGCGGCTGGAGCTGGCCCTTCTCGAAGTCCTCGATGAGCGCGGGGACGTTGGCCTCGGGCTCGCCGGTGATGACGGCGTCGAAGTAGTGCTGGGCGTCGTCGGGGAAGTAGCTGGCGTGGCGGCCACCGGCGACCGTCTTCATGCCGCGCTGACGGAAGAGGGTGGAGAGCACCTTGGTGTGCTCGTAGAAGGAGTGCAGATAGGAGAAGAAGACGAGGTCCCAATGGCGGTCCATGGGGATGTCGCGCTCCTTCTCGTTGAAGATCTCCACCTCCGCGTGCGGCGGGCACAGGCCGGCGATGAGCTCCGGCACGGAGGACTGCATGATGGAGGGTTCCTTGACGCGCAGCCGGGTGGGGTGCGTGTACGTGGCGATGACGGCAATCCGCATGCGATGACGTGGCTCCAAGACGAGGCGGCGTGGCCACGGCCCGGTCAGGAGAATTGTCACATGGTTCGGCTCCCCCCGGCCTGGCCGTGAAAGCAGAATCCCCCTGTTTCACGCTTCACGCAAAATGACAGCGGCCGCATCCGGGATGCGGCTCTGTTCCAGACTGTCGTGTTTCGCGCGCGACGCACCGTGCATTCGGCTTCGTCACACCGTGTGCATGGAGTTTCAATGAGTGGGTCATTATCTAGTCAGGGTCCGCATTGCCGCCCCCCGGCTTGGACTGATTGCACCCCGCCCCTCATTCCGCCGAGCGCCCCCATGTCTGTCAGCACCTGGAACATCGACGCATCCCACTCGTCCGTCCTCTTCATCGCGCGCCACATGGTGGTGGCGCGCGTCCACGGTCGCTTCGAGCGCTTCTCCGGAATCCTCCGTGTGAATCCCGAGCAGCCCACTCAGGGTGAAGTCGAGATGTCCGTGGAAACGGCGAGCATCTACACCGGCGCGCCAGACCGGGATACGCACCTGCGTTCACCGGATTTCCTCGACGCCGACGCCGCGCCCAAGCTCACCTTCCGCAGCACCAGGAGCGAACCCGCGGGCGGCGCCAGCTTCCGGCTCCTGGGCGACCTCACCATCCGCAACGTGACGCAGCCCGTGGCCTTCGACGCCCGGCACATCGGCACGTCGAAGGACCCGTGGGGCAACTCGCGGCTCATCTACTCGGCGCGCACCACCATCAACCGCACCGACTACGGCATCCGCTGGAACAAGACGCTCGACAATGGCGGCTGGCTCGTCAGCGAGAAGATCGATCTCGAGCTCGACATCCAGGCCATCCCCGCGACGGCCTGAGCCGCGCGCCGGGGGCTGGCGCCTCGGGGGGGGCGCCAGTCTCACGGCGTGGGCAGGAAGTCCGCGTAGACGGCGGCGTGGTCGGACCCGCCATACCCGCCCCGAGGGTCCCTGGCGGTGCGGAACGAGCCGGGCACATATGAGCCCCCGCCGCGCGCCAGGTACAGGTGGTCAATGGCCTGGAGGTCTCCGTAGAACGCGTAGGTCCACGTCTCGCTGTCCGGCCGGTCGCTGGCGACGCGCAGCAAGGCGCCGTCACGCTCCAGTGCGGTGATGGGCTCCGAGCCGGGCACGTCGTTGAGGTCTCCGCCCAGCACCACCAGCGCGTCCGGTGAGGTGCGGGCCACTTCCGCGACGATGTCCCGCGCCGCCACTGCCTCGGCGAAGCGGCGCCCCGGGTCGTCGCTGGACTTGGAGCGGAAGTGCGCGGAGAAGACGATGACCTTCTTGCCCTCCACGTCCAGGTGGACCTCCAGCAGCTCGCGAGCGAAGGACGTGGCGGTGCCATCCGGCCGCCACAGCGTGCGGCTGCGATGGCCGCGGGCCTGGGTGATGGGGTGGACGGAGAGGACGGCCACGTCCACCGACGCGGGCGCTCCCGTCTCGCCCAGCTCCGAGTAGCCGAAGCGCGGGAGCCGGTCCGTGAGGGCATCGAGCGAGGCCTGCGTCTCCACCTCCGCCAGCAGCACGATGTCCGCGTCCAGCCGTGAAATGGCGGATGCGAGCCGGTCCGCCTGGATGCCGAACTCGGAAGGGGTGGGGAGGGCTTCGTAGTTGTTGCCGCCACAGGCACCGGAGTCGCAGACGGTGTCGAAGAGGCGCTGCACGTTGAAGGCCGCGATGCGTACGCTGCCTTCGAGCGCGTTGTCCGGCGGCTCCGGTGTGCCGCAGCCCGTTCCCACGCACGTGTCGTCCGGCTCCGGCGGCGTCCAGCGCCCCTCGCACCCGGACAGGGACAGGAACGTGGCCAGCAGCGCGGCGGCCCGGAAACGCGGGACGCGCCACTTCGCGACAGGGGGGACGGGTGACATGGGGGCGGCAGCGTACCCCAACGTGAGGCTCGCGCAGCCGAGCAGGCGAGCGCAGTGTTCGCGGAAGGCGCCATGGCCCATCACGCATTGCTTCCAGGTGGGCGTTACGGCATGACAGCGCATGCGGTGGGTTGCTGACCTACCGCACGGAACGTGTACGGAGGGGAGTTCGCGGAATGTTTTTCGAGATTCTCATCGGCGCCGTGGTGATGACGCTCATCACGGTGCTCTTCACCGGGCCCGGGATGTGGAGCTCCACCTGGGGCTACCGGGACCGGGAAGGCCAGGGCAAGGGCGCCAAGCCGCCCGACGAGAAGAAGAAGCCGTAGCCTCCTCGCCTGCCGCCGCAGTCCAGTTCCCCCACACGAGGTGCGGGGGGCTGAACGGTGAGGCGCGCGTCACTCCACCAGCAGCCGCTTCACCGGTGCGGGGTCCACCGCGACCATCAGCGGCCGGGTGAAGTTGCTGAATGACACCAGCGCCTGCCCGGGCGCGAGCCGTGACACCCGGTTCCAGAGACTCTCGTCGATGCTGCCCACCGCCTTCTGCATCCGGGCGATGACGGAGCTGTCCGCGATTTTGTGGATGACGAAGTTGTTGATGAGGCCCAGCACTTCGTTGGGGAGGTGCTGTGGGAGCTGGGTGACGAAGACGAGCCCCATCCACCGCTTGCGGCCCCGCTTGGCGATTTTCGCCACCTGCTCGAAGAGCACGGGCATCTGGGAGATGCGGTTGGCGGAGAGGAACTCGTGGGCCTCTTCGATGATGATGAGCACCGGTGTGACGGACTGGTCCTGCGCGTTGGCTCGTTCGTAGCGCTTCTCCTGGGCCTCCTGGAGGCCGCGCAGGATGTCGGCGATGACCAGGTTGTTGAGCTGAGGCGAGTCCGTGTCGGACAGGTCGATGACGGAGACTCGCCCGGGCGTGAGCATGGACTCATATGCCACGCCTTTCTCATTACCCACGTCGAAGATGCCCAGGCGCCGAAGGCGGTGCAGCTTGCTAGCGAGTGCCTTCCAACTGATCTCGTGCCGGCTGCTTTGGGCCATGACGCGCGCCATGACCCGGCCAAAGTTGTTCCTGAACTCGGTGCGCAGCATCACGCCGCGTGAGGGAGCCTTGGCGGGGACTTCCGAGTCGGCCTCCGCCTCGTCGTTCTCTTCGAGGAGTGACGCCTGCTTTCGAGGGGTCGCTCGTGATTTACCGCGCGTCTCCAACTTCCCTTCGTCGCTCAGGCTATAGATGTACGCGCTGACCACATCCAGCACGTGGTCGATGGTCATGTGCGGATAGCCCGTGGACAACTCATCCACATCGAGGACTTGGCGGCGTTCTTCCTCGGTCTGTGGATAGATGTTGAAGTCTTCGAGCAACAGCTTGGTGACGTCGTAAGCCTTGAGGAACCGCTCCTGCTGCGCGTCGGACATGTCGAGAATCTCGGCGAGCGCGTACGGAGACAGGCTGGAGAATTTGAGCGAGAACGAGTTCTTGTTCCGATGTCGGGGGTTGAGGCTGTCACGTCCGGTGAGGTGGTGGATGTGCAGGTCCTTAACCCCCTGGGGACGCTGCCCCCGTCGCTTCAATGCTTCGAGCATCGCGGCGTGGTCCGTGGGCTGGTCCACGTGGGTGTATTCACCTTCCACGTCGAAGACGATAGTCGCGATGCCTTCAGCTTGCGCGCGGTGGATGAGCGTGGCCACCGTGGTGGACTTGCCTCCACCCGTGGTCCCAATGATGCCGGTATGGCGGGGAAGGATGGACTTGTCCCGAGGATTGAGGCGGGCCTCCATCTTCTCGTATCCAACGACGAGTCCCAGGCACAGGTCACCGCCGACGCCCAGCACGCGCGCGCTCTCCGCTTCGTCGAGCAGGAAGACGGGGCTCTGCGGCCGGGGCCGGAAACGCGGCGGCTTCAACGTGCCCTCCACTTCCTCGCCAACAATCTCTATCTCCGCGCGCCCGTGATAGTCGAACGTGTACGCCAACTTCTTGCCGTGGGTAACGACGCCAATGGCCATGGTGGAGTTGGCGGGCACCGCGTTCGGCTCCGCGAATGGGCCGCGTACAACAACGCCGAGATAAACGCGATTGTCCTCCCTCGACTTCACGCGGACTAACGTCTGAGATGCGAGTAGGTGCAGGTCCTCGCGCGTCAACAACACCGTGATGAGGTTGTCCTGGCTCGACGTTATGTCGAAGTGAGTAAAGCCCACTGCCGCCGCCAGCGCTGGATCCACCTGGGGACCGGATTGTGCCTGGCTCCTGAGTCCATCGAGTTCGTTCAGTGCCTTGGTTGGGGTTGGCTGGACGACCTCCCCGTCTGGTGCGCGCGAAGGGAGGGGCCCTGGGGCCTTGCCATTCATGACAGGTGCTGCCGCCGTTGGGACAGCACGGTGTTGACCATTCTTCTCTGGATGCGCGCGAGCGATTCCGTTGGGCGAACCGTAAGGAGGAGGAGGTGGCGGCCGACCAACACCCACGCTTGGTGCGGGATTGGTACGAACTGGACCGGTGGATGGCCTGCTCGCCTCAGGGCCTAGCTGGGACCTTGTGCTTGGTCGCGCTGTGGCGCTCGGCTGGGGGGACATGGGACTTGGCCTGAAAGGTCCATTGCTTGCCTCTCGGTGTCCCGGCGGTGGATCGCCCCAGTTTCCTGGATCCCCCGCAACGTCACCAGGCCTAGCCACAGCCTGTCCCGGTGTAGCGGTTTGCCCCCGGAAAGGTCCGGCACCCGGTGCGCGTTGCCCCCTGCCGTCGTCAGCCATGCTCATGGTCCCCCTGGCCTAATGGCGCTTGGTGTGCTCGTTGAAAAACTGAAGATTGGCTCCTGCCTGGGCATAGGCATCGTGAACAAGCCCCATGAACCCATCCTCCCCGAAGGCACTCCGGCACGACGCTTCCGCGACGTCGAGCAGCATGGGGAATCCTCGTTCGGGCCGAAGGATGCTATCCGCCATGGCTACTCTGGCTGCGAGATGGACGTGGTCGCGGTGTGCATAAAAGGAACGAGGCGGAGTGCTCTCTGATGCACGAAACACACCAGAGATGATTTCGGGGCAGCATTCCCGCACAAACTTTGCCGCAAAATTCTGACTGCGGTCCCCGTACTTCCAATGCTCGATGACCCGCTTCCCATAGCGCTCAAGCGTTTCGAAAATGACGTACTCGCCAGCTTGGAGCGCATGACCAATCGTTAGGATTCCCCGCTCCTCAAGGGTGCTCGGCACGAACACGAACTTCTTTTGCTGGAGAATGAGTCGCCGGAGCACTTCGATGGATGCGCGCAGGAGGCTCAGGTACCCCGAACCCGTGATCAGTTCGTAAGAGCATGGGTTGCCATGCCCAATACGCCACTCCGCTTCGGACTTGTCCACCAGCACTGCACGTTCGGCGTAGGTCTTGATGCCGCGGCGAGCAAGTTTTGAAAGCGAATCCTTACGAGGATTGGCCGACCTCTCCATCCGCTGGTCGATGCATGCGAGCGCCTCTTCTACTGGATTCGAACTCTGGTCCGACATTTCCTTCCGGAACAGTCGCTGAGAGAATGTTCCGCTAGTCCCGCCATAGCCGACGGCAGCGATTCCAATTTGGGTGATGCCAATTGGCAGGCTCTCGTGACTCGTGGAGATGCTGTTGACGGCCTCGACCTTCCCGGAGAAAAGCAGACTTTGATGGACTGTGGCCAACTCATCGGGCGTGGCCCTGTAGACCCCAGCTTCTTTAGCGCCACCGCCAGAGTTCGCGGAGATCTTCGGGAGAACTCGTTGCCGAATGATTTTCTTCACGACGCTCTCCTTATCCACGGCACTCGCAATTTCCTTTCGGAACCGTGCCATGACGCTGGCCAGGTCGAGTCCCTGCGACCATGAGTCGAGGTTGAGTGTCGTCAGCAGATCTTCTCCAAACGCGTCGAAAAAGTCGTCGTCGCCGAAGAGATCCGCTCCGTCTTCGGCTGGATAGCCACCCGCCATGCCTAGCTCCTGTCTTCGCCGAGAAATTCGATGATGGAGAACCGTGAAGCTTGCTCTTGCGGCATGAGCAGGCGGGCGTATCCCCTGGCCTTGTCTTCAGGAAGACCGAACTGACGGGCCACTCGCAGCACACCGTCTTCCCCGGAGGAGGAACGTAGAATGCGCCGCACGAGTACTGCTGGAGCGAGGAGCTCGAGCGCAAGGCGGTCAGCACGTCGTTCGGCTTCCGCAATAACGCCAGAGGCAAGATGCCCGGACGGGTTCCTGTCCATGAGTCTGACCTGGACTCCCAATGGGACCTGTCCGAAGACCGAGGATAGCTTCTCCTCCAGGCTGGCGTCTCGTTTCCCGTCGAGAACAGGCAGAATTCGATCTCCAAAGTAGCGCAGAGCTCGCGCGCGAGGAATCACGTGGTCGAGCACGAAGTGCGCGACCTCGTGTGCCACGGTGAAGCGCTGCTCGTCCTCGGAGTCCCCTGTGTCGTGGAAAAGAAGGGCGCTACCCTTCGATGCGACCATGCACCCGTATATTTCTCGCTCGGTGTCGGCGATGGGGTGCTTGATATTCCGCATTGATGTCCACGCCGAAACATGTGCTGTCGTGAGCTTGTGAATCGGTACCATTTCCACGGACAGTTGGTATGGGGCTGCTGCGGCCAGATCTCGCGGATAGGCATCGCACTCCTGGAGGCGACTGGTTACCATGGCCTCTTCCAGCCAATGACCAATCATGGGGCATCCTCATCGTCGTGAAGGCGATCTCTGGCCGCGATTTGGATGCGACGGCTCCCTGCCGCCTCGCCCTCGGTACCTGATGTCAGGGCATCGATGACCTCGACGTGCCGAAGTACTCGAACCAAGGTCCGTTCGTCGACTGCGAACCGGTGCGCGACCGCAATGGTCTGTTTGGCGAAGGAGTCGCCAAGGGGCCGACGGCAGAGAGACATCCAGTGGAGCTCTTCAAGCGAGCAGCCGAGCTTGTCCGCGAGGTCAGTGGTCGTGATGCCTTCGATCGCGCGGTAGCGCTCGAGCGCATGGCCGAGCATCCAGGCTTTCTCTGTGCTCCGCCTGGCCGCAGCCTCAAGCCAATCAGGATTCGTCACCGAAAACCTCCCTTCCAAAGCGCGCGAGCCACTTCATGATGCGGTCACGGTTGCGCTTCACTTCGCGCTGGATGTCGAGTGGGGGGAGCGAACCCAGGCCGAGTACCTCGGCAAACTGCTGAGTCGACCGTTCTCCCTGGAGCATGAGTCCGAGGAACACGCGGTCCACCATGCAGAGGTCGGATTGTTCGATGCGTTCCACAATGCGCTTCACCTCAGCAGATTGCTCCAAACTGTCTTTCGGAGACCTCCCCAGAAGTTCGAAAAGGAGGCCGAACTTTTCTTCACGCGCTTGGCGCCGCGTCGTCGAGCGCTGCCAATCCGTGACCGTGTTCTTCGCGGATTGCGCCAGGTAGGAAAATAGGCGACCCCGGTGCGGGTCGAATCGCTCAGGTGCTTCAAGGTAGTCGAGCACCACATCAATGGTGGCGTCCCGGGCCATTTCGTAGGTGCATCTTCGAGCGTGCTTTACGGCTGCGATGATGGGGTCAACCAAGACCGCAAATGCGTCCGAGTGGGCCACCGACTCTTGCTGGAGGATGCGCGCGTGCAGCTCGGCCTCCTCGTCCCGTGTTGGAATTCCCATCCTGACTCCTCATCGGAAGTTTCCGTTGGCGCGCGGAATACGTGCGCGCATGTGCTCCTTCGGAGCCGCACTGGCGAGTTCGACGGAAACATGCACCTGCGCCACCCAAATGGTTCCTGGGAGGCGTGCTGCGTGTCTGTACCTCTCGGGTGGTATTCACATGGACGGTAATGCAGACAGAGAGGCCGATGCACGTGGACCTCAGGCGACAATTTGCGCGAGCCAGATTGGCCAATGGCACAGGTCGTTGTTGACTCGGCGTCTGCCAAGACACCCTGCTTCAGTGATTGGTCGTGTGATGCGCTGCGTAGTCGCCTGCCATGCCGCGCTAATGGGTCGTGAGGTCTATTCGAAGCACGGACGTGTTCTGGGGGGGCAGCGCGCGCGTTGCCCATACCACCCGGGTGGTAAAGACAGACCCATCCCTCAAAGCCATGCTTTGGGGTGGCTGCAGACGTTGTCCGATGCAACCCAGGGCGGCTCGGGGGGGACGTTCCGGGAGCGCGGCCGACGTGGGGAGCGCCTTCAGGCGCGGCAGCGCGTCTCAGCGGAAGGCGGGGCAGGGGGCTGCCCGACTCCGGACGCGGAGGCTGCCAGGGGAAGGGGCCGGAGCCGGGCGGCCTGAGTCATGAGGCCGCCCGGCGTTCGGCGTGGGGTGGAGGTGCGATCAATCCCCACCCAATGCACGTGTCTCAGCAGCCCTGGTTGCCGCCAGGGTCCACGCCCAGCATGCTGGTGAAGCGCAGGTAGTTGTTGATGCGGCTCTGCACCTGGCCCGGGTTGCCACCATTGCACTCCAGCGCGCCATTGATGGTGCGGATGGTCTCACCGAAGCCGCGGTTGTTCACCATGGCGCTGTGCGCGGACATGGTCCCGGCGCCAGCCTGCGTGGTCCAGAACCAGAACGCGGAGCGCCACGCGGCATTCGGGTCGCGCGCCAGCAGGTCCGGGTCGGTGTGCAGCGGCAGGCCCAGCGCGGTGCCGGCGGCGCAGTAGTTGCCGTTCCAGGAGAGCTGCATGGGCCCACGGCCGTAGTACCGCTTGCCCGCGACGCAGTTGCAGCCCGGCGGGCCCCATGAGCCGCAGTAGTCACCGCGGTTGATCTCCTCGACGTACACGTAGTTCCCCGTCTCGTGGGCCGTGTTGGCGAAGAAGGCCGCCACCTCGCGCTTGCGCGTCTCCAGCGTGCCGGTGTTGGCGAACGCCGGGAACGTGTTCGCGGCGGCGAGGAGGCTGCTGTACGTGTAGAAGGGGTTCCGGTTCGGGAACATGCTGTTGAACGTGGACTCGCTCAGGATGGCGCCCAGTCCCGTGCCGGGGTTGGGGTTGCCGCCGCCGTCCACGCGGTCGAAGGTCCACCGCTGGTTCGTGCGCTGCTCGTAGGGGTACTGCACCAGCTCCGTGCCGTCGGCCGTGTTGCCCCAGTACACGTCAATGGCCATGTCCGTGTGGCGCGCGCGGATGCTGAACTCGTTGCCCACTTCCTTCACGAAGCGGAACTGCTGGTTGTTCCCGCCGCCGTAGCTCCACTGGTGGACGAGCGCGTTCGCCGCCGTGCTCACCTCCTTGATGTCGAGCGCCTTGTTGCTGTTCACGTTGATGATGCTGAAGTAGCCACCCGACGTGGCCGCGATGCGGAAGCGCTGGGCGTTGGTGTTGTTGCACGTCCACTGCTGCACCTTGGCGCCATCCGCCGTGCTCGACGAGGCGACGTCGATGCACTTGCCCGTCATCACCGAGCGGATGACGTAGGTGCCCGCAGTGACGTTGTCGACGATGGCGGCGCCTTCCACCTGGCCCAGCGGCTCGGCGGCAGGCGCCTGCTCCGCGCCGCCACAGCCTCCCAGGGCGCTCAGCCCGCCACAGATTCCCAACAGGGCCAGACTGCGAGCCACGAACTTGCCAGACATACATGTGCTCCTTGCGACGAGGGGATCGCAGGCGCACCGCCCCAGGAAATGGCGGAGGCCTGGGCTCCGGGGATGGAGCCGCAAGGACTGTATGGCAACTAGTAAGTCAAGAATAAGCTGACAGTTGTTCCGGACGGCAACCGTTGAGCAGCGGACGCGCGTCGGGTCAGGCCTGTTGTTGGGCCGCGGGGATGACCTGGGGTGGCAGCGCGTCCGGCAGCTCCTCCTCCACGGCGCGCACGCGAGGGGAGGACCAGGCCAGCATGACGCACGTGGCCAGCATCAGCCCCAGGACGACGTAGAGCAGGGCGATGCCGCGGCCCGGGCCGGTGCCCAGCACCTGGCCGACGCTGTTGGCCAGGGCCCCATCCGCCGCCATCCAAGGGTCGAAGATCTTGTCCGTCAACGGGCCCGCGAGCAGGGCCGCGATGGGCGGGGCGACCAGGGCCAGCATCCGGCGCGTGGCGAACACGCGACCCTGGATGGCGGGCGGCACCTTGCTCTGCCAGATGGCCTGTGAGCAGCCCATGGCGACTGGCGCGGTGAACATGAAGACGAAGGCGGCGCACGCGACGACGAACACGCTGGCCGGTAGCGCGGCCGCGAGCAGGGCGAGCCCCGCGATGAGCTCCGCGCCCAGCACGCCCATGATGCGTCGCTTCGGGCCACCCCAGACGCCCATGGTGATTCCACCCGCGACCATGCCGACGCCGGAGCAGGACACCACCCAGCCCAGCGTCGTAGGGTCCGTGAAGCTCAACACCAGCGGGGTAATCAGCACCGTCACCAGGACGGAGAACAGGTTGACGGCGGAGCTGAAGGCCAGCAGCCCCAGCAGTCCGCGGCGCTCCCGGATGAAGCCCCACCCCAGCGCGATGTCCGTCCAGAGCGACTTCCGGGCCGCGGCCTGCGCGACGTCCAGCTCGGGTTGCGGGAGGCGGACGCACAGGAGCGTCCCCAGGGCGAAGAGGTAGGTGACCAGGTCGATGAGCAGCACGCCCTGGAGGCCAATGCGCACCACGAGCACGCCCGCCATGGCGGGGCCCAGGAGCTGGCCCGCGCTCATGGCCAGCTCCACCATGCCATTGGCCCGGCCCAGGTTCTGCTTGGAGACCAGCAGGGGCGTGGTCGTGGAGAAGGCCAGGACGCGGAAGGTGCTGGCGGCGGCGCCCATGGCGAGCGGCAGGTAGAAGTGCCAGTTCTGCAGCGGCCACAAGCCGGCGCGGTCCGCGGAGACGAGGCACCACATCAGCAGGATGGAGGTCATGGCCCCCAGATCCGCCAGCAACATCACCCGCTGGCGGTTGCTGCGGTCCACCATCGACCCAGCGACGGGGGCGAGCAGCACCATCGGGAGGAACCCGAAGAAGGATGCCAGCGAGTACTCCGTGACGGAGTCGCTGTTCTGGTAGACGAAGACGCCCACCGAGAACTGGGTGAGCCCCGTCCCCAGCGACGAGACGAGCTGCCCCAGCCAGATGAGGCTGAAGACCCGGGCTGGGGTGGTGACGATGCGCCTGCTCGAAGAAGCCATGCCGTCAGCGGGCCTTCCGTGGATGGGTGCCACTCCGTGTCGGATGCGTGTCCGAAGCTTCGCGAGCACGTCCAGGACGTCCCTCTACCGGGGGTAGATGGGTAGGCGGAATCTTTTTATCAGGAACCGCTATCGCTGTAATAATCGATCTTATCGTTTATATGGACAAACAGGCAACGGCGGTGGCACAAGCGCCATTGTATCGAGGGGGCGCTCAGGCGCGGTACGAGCGTGCTTCCTCTTCCGGGCGACGCGGCACGCTGTCTCGGGGAGGCTGGCCCGGAAAGTATTACCGGGGGTTCTCCGTGCTCAGTCTGGTGTTGTGACCGCGTGTCGACCCGGGCCGTGTCCAGAGCAGGAGAAGACATGACCGAGCACATCGAGCCGCGGGCTCACCGTTTCCCCACCCTGGTGGACGTGTTGTGTCAACGCGCCGAGTCCCAAGGCGACGCGCTGCTGTATCGCTTCCTGGAGACAGGAGACGTGGACGGCCCGGTAGAGGAGTGGAGCTACCGGCGGTTGGCTTCACGGGCGCGGTCGCTGGGGGCTCGGCTGCGTGCCCTGAGCGCGCAGGGGGAGCGGGCGCTGTTGCTCTACCCGCCAGGGTTGGAGTTCGTCGCGGGCTTCATGGGCTGCCTCTATGGCGGCGTCATCGCCGTGCCGTGCTACCCGCCGGACCCCACGCGCCTGGACCGCACGTTGCCCCGGCTGCGCGCCATCGCGCGGGACTGTGGTGCGCGGTTCGTGCTGACGACGAGCGTCATCCTGGAGATGGCGGAGTTCCTCACGCCGCAGGCGCCTGAGCTGGGTGAGCTGCAGTGGATCGCGACCGACTCGGTGCCGGAGTCCGAGGCCGCCGACTGGAAGCGCCCGGAGCTGACGCCTGACTCGTTGGCCTTCCTGCAATACACGTCGGGTTCCACGGGCAACCCGAAGGGTGTCAAGGTCAGCCACGCCAACATCCTCCACAACGAGTCGTTGATTACGCGCGACTTCGGCTTGCACGAGGAGCGGTCCGTCGGAGTTGGCTGGCTGCCCATGTTTCATGACATGGGACTGATTGGAAAGGTGCTCCAGCCGCTCTACCTGGGTTTCCCGTGCGTGCTGATGTCACCCATTGCGTTCCTTCAGCGGCCCCTGCGCTGGCTGGAGGCCGTCTCCCACTTCAAGGGCACGTGCAGCGGTGGACCCAACTTCGCGTATGACTTGTGCGCGCGAAAGGCCCGCGCCGAGGACGTGGCCCGGCTGGACTTGAGCCGCTGGGACCTGGCCTTCAACGGCGCGGAGCCCGTGCGGCGCGAGACGATGGAGCGCTTCGCGGAGACCTTCGCGCCCGCCGGTTTCAAGCGCGAGGCCTTCTATCCCTGCTACGGCCTGGCCGAGGCGACGCTCATCGTCAGCGGCGGCGTGAAGGGCACGCCCTGCGTGCAGGCGCGCTTCGACACCGCCGCGCTGGAGCTGGGCCGCGCGAAGCTGGCGCCGGACGTGGCGGAGGGCCCCGCGGCGCGCACGCTGGTGTCGTCCGGACAGGGCGCGCCGGATCAGCGGCTGCTCATCGTGGACCCCGACACGCGCATGCCCCGGGCGCCCCATGAGGTCGGCGAGGTCTGGGTGTCCGGCCCCAGCGTGGCGAAGGGGTATTGGGACCGCCCGGAGGAGACGGCGCACGCCTTCGGCGCGCGGCTCGCCAATGGTGAAGGCCCGTTCCTGCGCACCGGCGACCTGGCCTTCCTGTCGCCGGAAGGGGAGCTGTTCATCACCGGCCGGCTCAAGGACCTGCTCATCGTCCGGGGCCGCAACCTGTACCCGCAGGACCTGGAGATGACCGCGGAGCGCGCGCACCGCGCGGTGCGGCCCGGGTGCAGCGCCGCCTTCTCCGTCGAGGTGGAGGGGGAGGAGCGGCTGGTGGTGGTGTCCGAGGTGGACGTGCGCGAGGGCTTCGACGGCGCGGCGGTGGTGGGCGCCCTGCGCAGCGCGCTCGCAGACGAGCACCAGGTGCGTGCGCACACGGTGGTGCTGCTCCAGGCCCGCAGCATCCCGAAGACGTCCAGTGGCAAGATTCAGCGCCGCGCCTGCCGTGACGGCTTCCTGGCGGGCACGCTGGAGGTGGTGGAGCTCTCGGGCGAGGAGGCCGCGCCGGTGCAGGACACCGCGTCCACCGAGCCCACGGCGCCCCTGCGCGAGCGCCTGTCCCTGGCGGCCGAGGATGCACGTCCGGCCCTGCTGGAGGACTTCCTTCGCGTGGAGGCCGCGCGGGTGCTTCGCACGTCGCCGGCGTCCCTTGGGCCGGACACGTCGCTGGCCAGCCTGGGGCTGGACTCGCTGATGGCGCTGGAGCTGCACGGCCGGCTGGAGGAGGAGCTGGGCGTGTCGTTGCCCGTGGCGTTCCTCTGGCAGCACCCGACGCTGGGCGCCGCCGCCGCGCACCTGGTGGAGGCTTGGAAGGGCGCCGCCGCGCCGGCGGTTCCGCCGCTGAAGGCGGGCTCGCTGGAAGGGGAGCTGCCGCTGTCGCCCGGCCAGCAGCGCCTGTGGTTCCTGGACCGGCTGGTGCCGGAGAGCCCGCTGTACAACGTCCACTTCCAGCTCCGGCTCTCCGGGCCGCTGGACGTCCCCGCGCTGGAGCGCGCGCTCCATGCGCTCGTGTCGCGTCCACGCCGTGCTGCGCGCGGCCTTCCCTGAAGTGGAGGGCCAGCCGCGCCAGGTCCTGTCGCCCGGCCGCTCGCTGGAGGTGGCTCGCGCCGACCTGCGCGCGCTGTCCGCGGCGGAGCGTGAGGCGCAGTTGGGGCAGCTCGCCCGGACCCAGGGGGAGACGCCGTTCCAACTGGCCGAAGGCCTGCTGGTGCGCGCCGCCCTGGTGGCGCTGGAGGACCAGGAGCACGTGCTCCTGATGACCCAGCACCACATCGTCACCGACGGCTGGTCCATTGGCGTGCTGGCCCGGGAGCTGGCCGCGCTGTACCGCGCGGAGGTGTCGGGCGGGTCCGCTCCGCTGAGCGCTTCCGCGTTGCAGTACGTGGATTACGCCCGCTGGCAGCGCGGCCTGGACAGCGCGCTGGATGGCCAGCGTGCGTACTGGGCCCGGAAGCTGGCGAATCTGCCCCGGCTGGAGCTGCCCACGGACTTCCCGCGCCCGCGCGAGCCGGGCTTCCGCGGCGCGCTCCACCGCTTCACGTTGCCCTCGGACCTGGTCGAGTCGCTCAAGGCGGTGGGGCGCGGCGAGGGCTGCACCTTCTTCGTCACGCTCTCCGCGGCCTGGGCGGCGCTGCTGCACCGCTACAGCGGCCAGGACGACTTCGGCCTGGGCACCATCTTCGCCCAGCGGGACCGGGCGGATCTGCGCGACGTGGTGGGCTTCTTCGCCAGCACGCTGGTGCTCCGCGCGGACGTGTCCGGTGCGCCTCGCTTCCGCGAGCTGCTCGGCCGCATGCGCGGCACCTTCCACGAGGCCCTGGCGCACGCGGACCTGCCCTTCGAGGAAGTGGTGGGCGCGTCTCGCGCGGCGCGCGGCGGCGACAACCCCCTGTTCCAGGCGAACCTGGTGCTGGAGAGCCTGCCGCCGGTGGACATGGACGTCCCGGGCATGCAGTGGCGCCCGGTGCTGCCCGTGCCGGACGGCGCGGTGGAAGGCACCGCGAAGTTCGACCTTCAGCTCGCGGTGGTGGAGACGCCGCGCGGGCTGGAGGGGGCGCTGGAGTACCGCTCGGACCTCTTCACGCCCGCGACCATGGCGCGGCTCGCCGGCCACCTGGAGGCCCTGCTGCGAGGCATCGTCGCCACGCCGGACGCGCGCGTGGACGACCTGCCGCTGCTCGACGAGGCGGAGCGCCGCTCCGTATTGGTGGACTGGAACGACTTCACGTCGCCGCTCGCCCCGGAGCCGTCGCACTGCATCCACGCGCAGTTCCGTGAGCAGGCCGCCCGCACGCCCGACACCGTGGCGGTGGCCGCCGAGGACGGAACGCTCACCTACGCGGAGCTGTCGCGCCGCGCGTCCGCGCTGGCCCTGCACCTGCGCGGCCTGGGCGTGGGCCCCGAGGTGCGCGTGGGCCTGTGCGCCGAGCGCTCCGTGGAGATGGTGGTGGGGATGCTCGGCATCCTCGAGGCCGGTGGCGCGTACGTGCCGCTGGACCCGGACTATCCCCGGGAGCGGCTGACGTACATGCTGGAGGACTCCGGCGCGCGCGTGCTCGTCACGCAGTCGCACCTGGCGGGCACGCTGCCCGTGGCCGGCCTGCACTCCGTGCTGCTGGATACGGCGGAGCCCTACGAGGCGACGCCAGCGTCTCCGCTGGCCCTGGGGACCACGCCCGACAACGCGGCGTATGTCATCTACACCTCCGGCTCCACGGGCCGGCCCAAGGGCGTGGTCGTCCCGCACGGGAGCGTGGCCAACTTCTTCGCGGCCATGGACGTGCGCGTGGGCCATTCGCCCGCGGGCGCCTGGTTGGCCGTCACCAGCATCTCCTTCGACATCTCCGTCCTGGAGCTGCTGTGGACGCTCACCCGCGGCTTCAAGGTCGTGGTGCAAGGGGAAGGGGCGTCGCTCAAGGCGCCCGCGCGCGCGGCGGGGGCTCGCAAGCGCCCCATGGACTTCAGCCTCTTCTACTTCGCGGATGACGCGGAGGTGTCTCGCGGGGAGAGCAGCTACAGGCTGCTCCTGGAGGGCGCGAAGTTCGCGGACACCCACGGCTTCGCGGCGGTGTGGACGCCGGAGCGCCACTTCCACGCCTTCGGTGGCCTGTACCCCAACCCCTCCGTGGTGGGCGCGGCCGTCGCCACCGTGACGAAGCGGGTGGCCATCCGCGCGGGCAGCGTGGTGCTGCCGCTCCACCACCCGGTGCGCGTGGCGGAGGAGTGGTCCCTGGTGGACAACCTGTCCGGCGGACGCGTGGGCATCTCCGTGGCGTCTGGCTGGCACGCCAACGACTTCGTCTTCGCTCCGGAGAAGTACGAGAAGCGCCGCGAGCTGATGATGGAGGGCATCGACACCGTGCGCCGCCTGTGGCGCGGGGAGACGGTGCGCTTCCCGGGTGGCGGAAACGCCCAGGTGGACGTGAAGCTGCGTCCCCGGCCGGTGCAGGCGGAGCTGCCCGTGTGGCTCACCGCCGCGGCAACCCGGAGACGTTCATCACCGCGGGCCGCCTGGGGTGCAACATCCTCACGCACCTGCTGGGGCAGACGTGGGAGGACCTGGAGAAGAAGCTGGGCCTCTACCGTCAGGCGTGGCGTGACGCCGGCCATGCGGGCGAAGGCCACGTCACCCTCATGCTGCACACCTTCATCGGCGAGGACGCCGCGAAGGTGCGCGAGGTGGTGGAGCAGCCCTTCCGCAACTACCTCAAGAGCTCCGCGGACCTGATGCGCGGCCTGGGGAGCACGCTGGGCATCGACATGGACTCGGCCACGGAAGCGGACCTGGACCGGCTGGCCGGCCACGCCTTCGACCGCTACTTCGAGACCAGCGGCCTGTTCGGCACGCCGCGCTCGGTGCGCGAGCGAATTGGCCAGCTCCAGGACCTGGGCGTGGACGAGGTGGGGTGCCTCATCGACTTCGGCATCCCCGCCGACACGGTGCTCGCCAGCCTGCCGCTGCTGGACGAGGTGCGGCAGCGCAGCGTGCGTGACAGCCGCCGCGCGGGCACGGCGAAGTCCATCCCCGAGCAGCTCCGTGAGCACGGCGTGACGCACCTGCAGTGCACGCCGTCCCTGGCGCGCGCGCTGCTGGCCGAGCCCGAGTCCGTCGAGGCCCTGGGCAACCTGCGCCGGTTGATGGTGGGCGGCGAGGCCTGCCGGGAGCGCTGGCCGCGGCGCTGCGGCAGGCGCTGCCGGAGTCCGCCGAACTGCTCAACATGTACGGCCCCACGGAGACGACCATCTGGTCCTCCACCGCGCGGGTGGCGGCGGAGGAGACGGCGGCCGTCGTCTCCATCGGCACGCCGCTCTTGCGCACGCGCTTCTACGTGCTGGACGCGCGGCTGCGGCCGGCGCCCGTGGGCGTGGCGGGTGAGCTCTACATCGGTGGCTCGGGCGTGGTGCGTGGCTACCTGGGGCGGCCCGAGCTGACGGCGGAGCGCTTCATCCCGGATGCCTGGTCCAACGAGCCGGGGGCGCGCCTGTACCGGACGGGAGACCGCGCCCGGTGGCGGGCCGACGGCACCATGGAGTTCCTGGGCCGCGTGGACTACCAACTCAAGGTGCGCGGCTTCCGCATCGAGGCGGGGGAAATCGAGGCGGCCCTCACCGCCCAGCCCACGGTGCGTGAGTCGGTGGTGGTGGCGCGCGAGGACGTGCCGGGCGACGTGCGGCTCGTGGCCTACGTGGTGCCCGCGGCCGGCGCGACAGTGGACGTGGCGGCCCTCCGTGACGCCCTGGCTCAGCGGCTGCCAGAGCACATGGTGCCGTCGCTCGTGGTGGAGCTGCCCGCGCTTCCGCTGACGCCCAACGGCAAGGTGGACCGCAAGGCGCTGCCGGCGCCGAACGTGGTGCGCTCCGCGAAGGCGGCCTTCGTGGCGCCCCAGGGGCAGCTCGAGGAGCAGATTGCCCAGGTGTGGCGCTCCGTCCTGCGCGTGGAGCAGGTGGGGGTGCACGACAACTTCTTCGACCTGGGTGGCCACTCGCTGCTGATGGTGCAGGTGCACACGCAGCTCAAGTCGGTGCTGGGGCAGGATTTGCCCCTGCTGAAGCTGCTGGAGCACCCCACCATCAGCACGCTGGCCCGCTTCGCGCGGCAGGACCCCGCGGCCGGTCAGTCCCAGGTCGAGGCCGCGCAGGACCGGGCCAAGCGCCAGCTGGAGAGCCTCAAGCGTCAGCGCCAGCGCGCCCGGAAGTAATCCCCGGACGCGAACAGGGTGTGCTTTCGGCCACGCGCCGTCCCGGTGAAAGCCAGGACGGCGCGTGGTGCTTGCGGGCTACGTGCGCGGCTCCGCCAGGGCCTTCTGGATGGCGCGCGCCACGGGAGGGAGCGGCTCCTCCCCGCCTTGGAGTGGAAACGGCTTGGTGGAGATCAGGGTCGGCTGGGCCATGAAGCGCGGCCGGGTGCCCCGGTGCGGCTGGGCGGCGTGGACCAGGAAGGGATGGCAGAGGTACACGGTGCCCGCCTCGCCCGTGGCGTGCGCGAGCGGACGGTGGGCGGACACGTCCAGCTTCTGGGCAATCTCCATGAAGCTCAGCCCCGCTTCTCCCTCCGGTTCGAGCAGCCGGGCGATGTCCCGGTGCGAGCCCACGCGGATGCGGGTGGGGGCGTCGTCGTCGCCCACATCGGAGAAGAGGAAGAGCATCAGCAGGGCGCGGCCCCGTGAGGCCACGTTCGCCCGCCAGGAGAAGAAGGAGCTCGGGTCGTCACCTGGAAAGCTGGCGTCGACGTGCCAGCCGTCGTCTCCAGGCGCGTCCGGGCTGGGAAATCGGACGGGGAAGGAGCCCAGGCTCCCTCGGGGGAGCCACCGTCCCGGGCCTGCCAACTGGTCGAACGCCCCCCGAAGCCTTGGCGTGTTCGCCGCGAGCCGGAAGGGCTCCTGCGCATATTCCCCGAGCCGGACGACAGGTTGCTTCCAGGTGGCCGGGTCCTCGGGCGCACAGCCCGTGTCCCGCCAGAGGTGCTCGCGGCAGGTGTCCGCCAGCGCCCGGGGAAAGGCGTGGTCCAACCGGACAAAGCCCTGCTCGATGAATTGGTCGACTTCGCCTTCGGTGAGTTCCATTCGGTGTTGCCTCCTCGCGGTCAGGGGCCGCGGACGTTCGGCGACGAAATTCCTGACGGAGCGCTCTCCAGAGGTGCCTCGGCCGACGGCGTATCGTTATATCGATTTATCAAATGAGCTCCTTTGCGTGTCCTTTTCCTCAAGGAACAAGAGGCGAGGTGTAGCCCGCAGGGGCTTTATCTGCCCATCTGGAGGAGCCGGCTGGCGTGTGCAGGACACCCGCCGCACGTTGCGTTGGCTGGTGGAACCCCGTGAGATTTGGCCCCATGGGGCGCTGGGCGGGTGACAGGATTTGCGTGTATGGGTTCTGTGTTTTCCCCGGAATGGAGGGCGGATGCGCGACGTGGCCTCTAACGAAATGAGACCCAGACAGTGGGAGGTCGTGTCCGAAGGCTGTTCTGCCTGCAATTAGTTGTGCTGGGGTGTTCCATTGTTTTGCTTTGGGTTTTGTTGATTTCTAAGTCAAGTGTCTTCTGCGCGAAATCTTGGCAAATGAGAAGTGTTCGGGCGTTGTGGGTGATTTGACTGGCGCCCATCAGGTGCCTTCATGACAGTCAGGCGCTCCAATGAGAGTGTCTGGTTTCCGTGGAAGTGCACAGAGCGTTTTTGCGCCGAATGCCTTGCATTGCCGGTTTGTGTTCGGCATTGATCCGATCTTTTCTAAATCGGGTCCAGCCAGGGGGAGACGGACGAAGTCCGTCGTCGTCTCATTCGCCGAGACTTGTTCTGGCGTTCGAGCGTGTCATTCAGAGGTCCGAGTGCTTTCACAAAATGGGTTGCAGAGTGCGGGTCCGGCTGGATTGCGGACGCGTCTGGCCGCGGTTCTTGCTCAGCGATTGGGAGTCGAGGCTCATACCCTGGATGTCCGAGAGCGCTTCAGCCTGTATGGGCTTGATTCGCTTCGGGCCACCGGCTTCATCGCCGAGGTGAGCGCGATGCTGGGGCGTCCGTTGTCGCCCACGCTCGCCTGGGAGCATCCTACGTTGGATGCGCTGGCCCGCCACTTGTCGGGTGAACAGGAGGGGAGTGCTTCTCGTCCCCTGTCTCGGATTGCCCGGGAGAATGAGCCCATCGCGATTGTCGGTCTGGCGTGCCGTTATCCCCAGGCGCCGCACCCCGAGGCCTTCTGGCGGCTGCTCGCCAGCGGGACGAATGCCATTACAGAGGTGCCGCCGGACCGGTGGGACGTCAACCGTCTCTATGATCGGGACCCCGCCGCGCCCGGCAAGGTGATTTCCCGGTGGGGGGGCTACCTGGATCAGGTGGATGGGTTTGACCCGCTCTTCTTCGGCATCGCTCCGAAGGAGGCGCTCCACATGGACCCGCAGCAGCGGCTCATGCTGGAGCTGAGCTGGGAGGCGCTGGAGGACGCGGGAATCGCCGCGGACCGGCTCCAGGGGTCGCCCACGGCGGTCTGCTTCGGCGCGGCGTGGATGGACTACGAGATGATGCTCCAGCGCTTCGGGATGAAGCGCATCTCCTCGTACACGTCGACGGGGTACCACCACAGCGTCCTGGCCAACCGGGTCTCCTACGTCCTGGGGCTTCGCGGGCCCAGCTTCTCCATTGATTCGGCCTGCTCCTCGTCGCTCACGGCGGTGCACCTGGCCTGCGAGAGTCTGCGCAGGGGCGAGTCGACGCTGGCCCTGGCGGGCGGGGTGAACCTCACCATCGCTCCGGAGAGCACGGTGTCCCTGTCCAAGCTGGGGGCCCTGTCACCGGACGGCCGTTGCTACACGTTCGATGCACGCGCCAACGGCTTCGTCCGTGGCGAGGGCGCGGGCGTGGCGGTGCTCAAGCCGCTGTCCCAGGCGCTGGCGGACGGAGACGCCATCTATTGCGTCATCCGCGGCAGCGCCATCAACAACAACGGCGGCAGCAACGGCCTCACCGCGCCCAACCCCAAGGCGCAGGCGGAGGTCATCCGCCAGGCCTGCGAGAGCGCGGGCGTTGAGCCGGCGGACGTGCAGTACGTGGAGGCACACGGCACCGGGACGCAGCTCGGAGACCCGCTGGAGGCCCAGGCCCTGGGCGAGGTGCTCGGCGCGGGGCGCCCCGAGGGCAAGCCTCTGCTCATCGGGTCCTGCAAGACGAACATCGGCCACCTGGAGGCGGCCGCGGGCATCACCGGGCTCATCAAGACGGCCCTGTGCATCAAGCACCGCACGCTGCCAGCCAGCCTCCACTACGAGAAGCCCAACCCGCTCATCCCCTTCGAGGCGCTAGGGCTGGCGGTCCACCACACCCTGGGGGACTGGCCGGAGCCCGACCGGAAGCTCATCGCGGGCGTCAGCTCCTTCGGCTTCGGCGGCGCCAACTGCCACGTCGTACTGGAAGAGGCCCGCCTTCCCGAGGCGCGGCTCGTCCGCCTGTCGGCGGAGTCCCCGCATGCGCTGCGGGACGCGGCACAGCGGCTGCTCGAACGGGTGGTGGCGCCGGAGCACCTGCTCCTGTCCGAGCTGCTCCGCGCGGCCGAGGCGGACGCGGGGACGCACGCACATCGCCTGTCGGTGACGGTCAGGACCCGCAAGGACCTCCGCGCGGGCCTTGAGAGCTTCCTGGAGGGGACGGCCCGGCCAGGCGTGTCCGTGGGGGCCGTGTCACAGGTCGCGCCCCGGAAGCCGGTGTTTGTCTTCTCCGGCCATGGTTGCCAGTGGCCGCGCATGGGGCTGTCGTTGCTGCGCACCGAGCCGGCGTTCCGGGCGACGCTGCTGAGGTGTGAAGAACTCGTCCAGGAGAACGTGGGCTGGTCGTTGCTGGAGGTGCTGGGGGCCGAGGACGCGGCCGCGCGGCTGTCCCGCATCGACATCGCGCTTCCCGCGATTGTGTCCCTGGAGATGGCGCTGACGGACCTCTGGTGCTCCTGGGGTATCGAGCCCGCGGCGGTGGTGGGCCACAGCATCGGCGAGGTGTCGGCGGCGTACGCCGCGGGCGTCCTGGACCTGGAGGACAGCATCCGCGTGGTGTGCGCGGAGAGCCGGTTGATGCACACGCAGGCGGGGACGGGCGGACTGGCGGTCGTGGGCGTTCCCTGGGCGGAGGCCGCCGGGTTGCTGGAGCGCTACGAGGGGCGGCTGTTCCGGGCCATCGATTCGGGCGCGGACTCCACGGTGTTGTCAGGGGACCTGGACGCGCTGGGCGAGGTGCTCGCGGCGTTGCAGCAGCGTGGCGTGTTCTGCCGGCAGGTGGACATCGACGTCCCGGTGCACAGCCCCCGGATGGACGTGCTGGCGGCGGAGCTGAGCGAGGCCCTGCGGGACATCCGCCCCCGGCCGGCCCGGGTCCCCATGATTTCGTCCATCACGGGCGAGGCGCTGGACGGCGCGAGCGCGGATGCCGCGCACTGGGTGAAGAACATCGCGTGGCCCACGCTCTTCACCGGCGCGCTCTCCCACACCATCCAGGAAGGGTACGACACGTTCCTGGAGGTCAGCCCGCACGCGATTCTGCGGCACCCCATCGACGTGACGTTGAAGCACCTGGGGCGCCAGGGCCGCGTGGTGTCCTCCCTGCGCCGGCAGGAGGATGAGCGGGCCACGCTGTTCGACACGCTGGGCGCCCTCTACACGGCGGGACAGCCCGTGCGGTGGGAAGCGCTCGCCCCTCGCGAGGGGGACAGCGCGGTACACGTGCTTCCCTTGTCGGCCCGGAGCCCGGAGGCGCTGAAGGCCCTGGTCTCGGACTGGCGCGATTTCCTGAGGCGGGACGGGGACGCGACGCTGGACGACATCACCTACACGGCGGCGGTGCGTCGCGGTCATCTGTCGCACCGCGTGTCGGTGGTGGGCGGTTCGCGCGGGGAGTTGGTGGAGGCGTTGGACGCCTTCGCCCGAGGAGAGTCGTCGCCCGGAGTGAGCCAGGGGCAGGTGAGCCCCGAGGGGCGGGCCAAGGTGGCCTTCGTCTTCCCGGGACAGGGCTCGCAGTGGCTGGGCATGGGCCGTCAGCTCCTGAGCGAGGCGCCGGTGTTCCGGGCGGCCATCGAGGCGTGCGAGCAGGCGATGCGGCCTCATGTGGACTGGTCGCTCACGGCGGAGTTGCTGGCGGACGAGTCGCGGTCGCGCTTGCAGGACATCGACGTGGTGCAGCCGGTGCTCTTCGCCATGCAGGTGGCGCTGGCGGCGCTGTGGCGCTCGTGGGGCATCACGCCAGATGCGGTGGTGGGGCACAGCATGGGGGAGGTGGCCGCGGCGCATGTCGCGGGCGCGCTGAGCCTGGAGGACGCGGCCCGCATCATCTGCCTGCGCAGCCAGCTTCTGCGCCGCAAGAGCGGGCAGGGGGCCATGGCGGTGGTGGAGCTGGGCCTGGCGCAGGCCCGCGAGGCGCTGAAGGGCTATGAGACGCGGCTCTCCGTCGCCGTCAGCAACAGCGCGCGCTCGACGGTGCTCTCCGGAGACACCGAGGCGCTGGAGTCGTTGCTGCCGCGGCTCGAAGGCCAGGGTGTCTTCTGCCGGCGGGTGAAGGTGAACGTCGCCTCGCACAGCCCGCAGATGGACGCGCTGAAGGAGGACCTCCTGCGGGTGCTGGAGGGTGTCGCGCCCCAGGCCGCGCCGGTGCCCATCTACTCCACGGTGACGGGGCAGACGACGCACGGGGCGGACTTTCATCCGGCCTACTGGGTCAGCAACCTGCGTGAGCCGGTGCTGTTCCATGGCGCCGTCGAACAGCTCCTGGCGGACGGCTTCACGGTGCTGGTCGAGGTGAGCCCGCACCCGGTGTTGCTCGCCCCCATCGAGGAGACGCTGCGGGAGTCGAAGCCAGCGGCCCTCGCGCTCGCGTCCCTGCGGCGGCAGGCGCCCGAGCGCCGCAGCCTGATGGAGTCCCTGGCGGCGCTGTATGCCTGGGGCTGCGCCGTGGACTGGACGTCGCTGCATCCCGAGGGGGGCCGTGTCGTCGCGCTCCCTCGGTATCCCTGGCAGCGCGAGCGGTTCTGGCTCCCGGACGAGGCGGAGGTGGACGCGCGGCCCGGCGACGTGTCGCGCGCCGACCGGCAGGGGCATCCGCTCATCGGCGGGGCGCTCTCGTCGTCGGTGCAGCCGGGGACTCACTTCTGGGAGCGGACCGTGAGCACGGCCGCGTTCCCGTATCTGGCGGACCACTGCGTGTGGGGGGACGTCGTGTTCCCCGGCGCGGGTTACGTGGAGATGGTGCTCGGCGCTGGCGCGGAGGTGCTGGGCGACACGGGGCTCGTGCTGGAGGACGTCACCTTCAGCGAGATGCTCTCGCTTCCGCCGGGACAGGCGAGGCGCGTGCAGGTGGTGCTGAGCGAGGAGTCCGAGCGCCGCGCCACCTTCCAGGTCGCCAGCCGCGCGGACGGCGAAACGGCCTGGCGCAAGCACGCGGCGGGGACGCTGCGGCGGGACTCCGGTGTGAGCGCGGACGCGGCCGGCGAGCCACCCGAGGTGCTCCGGGCGCGTCTGTCAGTGGCGGTCTCCGCGGAGTCGCACTACCAGCGCCGGCAGGAGCAGGGCTTGTTCTACGGCCCGACGTTCCAGGGGCTGCGGGACATCTGGCGCGGCGAGCACGAAGCACTGGGACGACTGGAGGTCTCCGACGCGGTGGCCTGGAGCACGGTGCCTACCGGCTCCATCCCGCGCTGCTCGACGCGGGCTTGCAGGTGGCGGTGGAGCTGATGACCCCGCGGTCCGCGACCTCCGCTCCGGCCACCTACGTCCCGGTGGGGATGGGGCGGGTGCGCTTCGTCCAGCGGCCCGGGCTCGTGGCCTGGGCGCGGGTGAAGGCCCGTGTGGAAGCGGACGCGAGCGAGCGTGAGCGCGCCTTCGACTTCTGGCTCCTGGATGAGCAGGGGCGGGTGCTGCTGGAACTCGAAGGACTGCGCCTGTACCGCCTGGATGCGGGGGCCTCCCTGCGCAAGGAGCTGGGCGCGTGGCTCTACCAGGTGGATTGGGAAGAGCGGCCGCTTCCGGCGGAGCCGGCGTGGCCCGAGCGCACGCCGGGGAGCTGGCTGATTCTCCAGGACGGTGGCGGGGTGGGACAGCGGCTGGCCGCTCAGCTCCAGGCGCGGGGCGAGACGTGCGTGCTGGTGACGCCTGGGGAGACGTACCAGCGCTCCAGTCCGGAGCGCGCCGAGGTGGACCCTCGGAACCCGGAGCACTGGCGCCGGTTGCTCACGGACCTGTCCGGCGCTGGCGCCCCGGCGTGCCGGGGCGTGGTGCACCTGTGGAGCCTCGACATGCCGTCGACGGAGGCCCTCACGCCGCGGGGGCTGGAGGACTCGCGGCGGCTGGGCACCACCAGCGTGCTGCACCTGGTGCAGGCGCTCTCGGGCGCGGGGTGGCGGGATGCGCGCGGCTCTGGCTGGCCACGCGGGGGGCCCGCTCGGCGGGCAAGGCGCCTGAGCGTGTCTCCGTGGCCCAGGCGCCCTTGCTGGGCTTGGGGCAGGTGCTGGCGGTGGAGCAGCCCGAGCTGCGCTGCACCCGTGTGGACCTGGAAGGCGGCGCGGACGTGGCGGCGGACGCGCTGCTGCGCGAGGTGTCGGCGACCGCGTTCGAGGACCAGTCCGCCTGGCGCGGAGGAACGCGGCTGGTGGCGCGGCTCGCTCGCGCGGGGGATGCGCTGTCGGCCCGCGAGCCGGCGACGCTGCTGCGCCCGGATGGCACGTACCTCATCACCGGCGGCTTGGCGGATTGGGGTTGGAGCTCGCGCGCTGGCTCGTCTCCCACGGGGCACGTCACCTGCTGCTGCTGGGGCGACGCGGGCCGTCCGAGGAGGCGGAGCGGACGCTCGCGGCCCTTCGCGAGGCAGGCGCGCGTGTGGAGCCCTTCCAGGCCGACGCCGCGCGCTCGGAGGACGTGGCGCGGGCGCTGACGCATGTGAGCGAGGCGATGCCTCCGCTGCGCGGCGTGTTCCACGCGGCGGGGCTTCTCGACGACGGCCTGCTGCTCAACCTCACGGAGGCACGCTTCGCCTCGGTGTCGGCCCCCAAGGTCCTGGGGAGCTGGAACCTGCACGCGCAGACGCGCCACCTGCCGTTGGACCACTTCGTGCTGTTCTCCAGCGTGGCCGCGTCGCTGGGCACGCCGGGGCAGTCGAACTATGCGTCGGCGAATGCCTTCATGGACGCGCTGGCACAGTCGCGCAGGGCGGAAGGGCTTCCCGCGCTGAGCATCAACTGGGGCACCTGGACGCAGGTGGGGCTCGCGGCGGCGCAGGCCAACCGGGGTGAGCGGCTGGAAGCGCGCGGCCTGGGCGGCATGGCGCCGGACAAGGCGCTGGCGGTGCTCGGCATGTTGCTGGGGCAGGAGCGGCCGCAGCTCAGTGTCATGGCCTTCGAGCCGAGACAGTGGCTGGGCTTCTACCTGGCCGCGGCGCAGTCGCCCTATTTCACGAAGCTGGCGCAGGAGCCGTCCGTCCGGTCCGCGGTGAGCGCGAGCAAGAGCCGGCTTCGGGAGCAGCTCGAAGGGGCGCGCGCGTCCGACCGCCGTGGCCTCCTGGACACGCACCTGCGCGAGCTGATTGGCGGCGTGCTGCGGATGGCGCCCGCGCGCGTCGACCCACGGACGCCGCTGGTGACGTTCGGGCTCGACTCGCTGATGAGCATGGAGATTCGCAACCGCCTGGAGGCGGCGCTGGGGCTGAAGCTCAGCGCCACGGTGGTGTGGACCTATCCCACGGTGGCGGCGCTCACGCCCTTCCTGGCGGAGAAGCTGGCGCTCCCGCTCGACGACGCGCGGCCCGAACCCGCGCCCGAGGTGGCACCGGCGCAGGGCGCGTCGGCCAGTGAGATTGACGAGCTGTCGGAAGAAGAAGTCGAGCGGCTGTTCGCTCAGAGGATGGCGCAGGGCTCATGACGACGTTCGCGGAAAAAATCGCGCAGTACTCTCCCAAGCGGCTCGCGCTGCTGGCGATGGACCTCAAGGCCCGGCTCGACGCGGTGGAGGGCAGCCGCTCCGAGCCCGTGGCCATCATCGGCATGGGCTGCCGCTTCCCCGGCGGGGGGAATGACCCGGCGTCGTACTGGAACCTCCTGTGCAACGGCGTGGACGCCGTCACGGAGGTGCCGTCCTCGCGGTGGACCCGTGAGGACATGGCGCGGATGGACCCCGAGGCCCTGGAGAAGCTGGGGGCGAAGTGGGGGGCGTTCATCAACGAGGTGGACCAGTTCGACGCGGACTTCTTCGGCATCTCCCCGCACGAAGCGCACCGGATGGACCCGCAGCAGCGCATCCTGCTGGAGGTCGCGTGGGAGGCGCTGGAGAACGCCGGCCAGGACATGTCGCGCCTGGCGGGCAGCCGCACGGGCGTGTTCGTCGGCGTGTACAGCGACGACTACGCGCTGTTGCAGGTGGGCAATCCGTCGGCCCGCGACTCCAGCAGCGTGACGGGCGCCATCAACTGCGTGGTGCCGGGGCGGCTGTCGTACCTCCTGGACTTCCAGGGGCCCAGCCTGTCGGTGGACACGGCGTGTTCGTCCTCCCTGGTGGCGCTGCACCTGGCCGCCCAGAGCCTCCGCCAGCAGGAGTGCTCGATGGCGCTGGCATGTGGTGTGAACCTCATCTTGTCGCCGCTGTCGTCCAGCCGGGTGTCTCGCGCCCAGGCGCTGGCGCCTGATGGCCGCTGCAAGACCTTCGATGCGCGCGCCAACGGCTTCGTGCGCGGCGAGGGCTGCGGCGTGGTCGTCCTCAAGCGCCTGTCGGACGCGCTGGCGGCGGGGGACCCCGTCCTCGCGCTCATCCGGGGCTCGGCCGTCAACCAGGATGGCAAGTCGGCCGGGCTGACGGCGCCCAACGTGTTGGCTCAGAAGGCGCTCATCCGGCAGGCGCTCCAGAGCGCGAACCTGGAGCCCGCGGACATCGACTGTATCGAGGCGCATGGGACGGGGACGTCGCTGGGCGACCCCATCGAGATGGAAGCGCTCCATGAGGTGTACGGGCAGGGGCGCACCGCGCAGCAGGCGCTCGTCGTGGGCGCCGCGAAGACGAACATCGGCCACCTGGAGTCGGCCGCGGGCATCGCGGGCGTCATCAAGATGGTCCTGTCCATGCAGCACGCGGCTGTCCCGCCGCTCGCGCACTTCCAGCGGCTCAACCCGCGCATCGACTTCGGTGGCGAGGCCATCACCGTCCCCACCACGCTCCGTCCCTGGCCTGCGCTGGAGACGCGCAAGCGCCGGGGCGCGGTCAGTTCGTTTGGCATCAGCGGGACGAACGCCCATGTGATTCTCGAAGAGGCGCCCGTGGCGCCGGTGGCGCCCGCCGCGCCCTCGCGGGGGGGCGTACCTGCTGCCGCTGTCGGCG
>JBKGHI010000429.1:0-4477 GCA_046520405.1 Myxococcus sp. 1LA | reverse complement strand
CCGCCGGAGCGGGGGGCGCGGCCCGGACGCCGGGAGCCTCCGCCGAGGGCACGTCCTGGTGCGTGGCGTGCTGGGTCTGCCGGACGGCGTGACGGGGCGTGCGCTCCCCGTCCTTGGCGATGGGGGGCGACGGCAGGCGGATGGCGGGCCGATTCCCCACGCGGATGGGCTCGGTGGGAAGGGTGTCGTCCTCACCGTGGCCCACCGCGGCCGTGGCCGTGTCCGTCACGATGTCCCGCGCGACGGCGGTCCGTTGCGCGGCGGTGCCAGGAGGCGTCACCCGCGCCAGCAACTGGGCGCACTTGCGGCAGGCTTCCGCGTGTCTGCGCAATGGACTGGATTCCGAGGCACGAAGCTGTCCAGCGGCGAGCGCACGCGCGGTGATTTCGTCAAAGCAGGACACGGAGAGGATGTTCTCCCATGCTCCGTGTCCCCGAGAAAGGGGGGCTTTACAGTCGAAACTGTCCTTTCATGGACTCTCTGCTTCACGCCCGGACCCGCGCGTGCTGCCATGCGGTACGTCCGGCTGCGTCATCCTGGAGTCCTCACGTGTCCCACACTTCGCCTTCGCTCGAACTCTCCAAGCCTCCGCTGCTCGCCAGGGAGTTGTTGCGCGCCGCCGTGGCCCGCCGGCCCGCGCGGCCGGGAGCGGTGCCCCGCCTGGACGTGCGGGTGAGAGGGTTCACCCCGGACGCTGGCCAACTGGCGCGCTACCGGGAGGTGTGTGGGTTTCCCGAGGACGGCCATCTGCCGCTGCCCTTTCCCCAGGTGCTGGCGACGTCGCTGCACCTGACGCTGCTCAACCATCCGGATTTTCCCTACCGGCTGCTGGGCATGGTGCACGTGCGCAATCACATCCAGCAGCATCGCCGGCTGAGCGCGGGCGCCCGGCTCTCCGTGCATGCCTGGGTGGAAGGCCAGCGTGAGGCCCGGCAGGGGCGTGAGCTGGATCTGCACACGGAGGTGGAGGAGGACGGGACGCCGGTGTGGAGCGCCGTCACCACCATGCTGCGCCGCCTGCCCGGAATGGGAGAGCGGCCCCGGGATGCGGGGCGTCCTCCCGCCTCGGATGAGGCGCAAGTCTTCGCGAACAGCCGCCCGGCCAGTTGGTCCGTTCCGGAGAACGCCGGCCGCCGCTACGCCCGGGCGTCGGGTGACTACAATCCCATCCACTTGTATGGCTTCACGGCGCGCCCGTTTGGCTTTCCCCGCGCCATCGTCCACGGCATGTGGACCGTGGGGCGCTGCGTGGCGGAGATGGGGGAGGCCGCGGAGGCGCCCGCGCTCACGCTGACCTCGGAGTTCCGCCGTCCGCTCCTGCTGCCCTCCCGGGTCGTCTTCCAGACCGCCCCGCAGCCGGAAGGCGCCGTGGCCTACCGGGTGATGGCCGAGGACGGGCAGCCCCACCTGCTGGGCCGCTTGTCACCGGAAGGGGCCGCGCTGACGCGGTGAGGTCCAACCTGCGGGACGACAGGGCCCCTCACTGGGGCAGGAGCACCAGGTCATCCAGGTACATCACCGGCTGGTCCGTGCCGGAGTCGTCCTGGAAGTAGATGTCCCGCAGCGTGCCCGTGGTGGCGCCGATGCTGGCGAGGGGAATCGTCACCTGCTGCCAGACGCCGGGGGCGATGGGGCCGCCCAGCGCGGTGTCCAGCCGGATGGTGCCCAGCATCTGGGCGCCATCGTGGAGCACCAGCCGCACGGCCTGCCCACCCACGGTGCCGCCATGGACCCAGACGCGCAGGGACTGGTACTGCGCCAGGTCCAGCCCGTGGTGATGGAAGAGCAGGCCACCCCAGGTGTCCGGCTCGAAGCGGATGGCGGCGGAGCCCGCATGGACCACGCCCGTTTCATCGAGCGAGTGGTCCGCCCAGCTCCAGTCGGCGAAGCCGCTCTGCAGCGCGTCGTTGTAGACGAACAGGCCCGCCGTCAAATCGGGCTCGGTGCGGCCCTCCGTCAGCGCCAGTCCCTCGGACAGCGTCACGGTGCGCACGCCTTGCGTCTGCACGTAGTCGAGGATGTCCTCGAACTGGGACGTCGTGTACTCGGTGTCGCGAGTGGGCGTGCCGCTGGTGAACTCGTGGAACACGAGGATGAGCCAGCTCTTCTCCGCGATGGCCTGGTCCACCCAGCTCTGGACGGTGCTGACCGGAACGGGGCGGGCCACGTCGTTGGCGCGCAGCTCGTAGACGACGGTGTCGCGGAAGTTCCGGCCGGCGTTCACCGTGCGGCTGCTGGCGTAGTGCTGGCGGATGGCGTTGAGCACCGGGCCGTTCTGGAGGCCGAAGGGCACGACGAGGTTGGGAACGGCGGGCAGGTTCAGCGCGTTCTCCAGCCAGGTGCGCGAGTCCTGCAGCTCAGCCAGGAGCTGTGCCGGGGACAGCGACGTCAGGTCCGGATGCGTCAGCGTATGGCTGGCGATGTCGTTGCCCTCGGCGACGAGTGTCTGGGCTTGCGCCAGGTTCATGTAGCCACTCCAGCTCTCGTGGATGGCCAGGGTGACGAGGCCATAGGTCGCTGGGATGTTTCGCGCGTTGAGCTCGGGACGGGCCAGTGTGTACTGCGTGGCCCAGCCGTCATCCAGGGTGATGGTGACCATCCCCTCGGTGAAGGGCTGCGCGGCGAACGCGGGTGCCGCCAGCGACAGGAAAAGCAGCGTGACGAACCTTCGACAAAACCCGTGCGGTCTGGACATGGATGGCCCCCCCCCGCCGCACCGTCTGGCGTTGTGCGGCTGGTTGAATGCGATACCAGACGCGCCGGACGGCAGGCAACCGGCCGAGCCCATGGGGCAAGCGGGTCAATCCTGCCCTTGTGACGCGGCGGCGCCAGTGCGGGCCGGGGATTCGAATAGGCCCCCCCCGTGTTTGTCTGAGCCACTGTAGGCCCTTGGAAAAGGAACTCGCTGCATGAAGAAAGTCGCCGCGCTCGCAAGTCTGTTGGCCCTGCTGGGAGCGATTCCCGTCCATGCCGCCGAGTTGAAGGATGTGTTCGGCCGGGAGGTCCCCGTGGGAAAGGGACGGCCCACCCTGGTGCTGTATGCCAACAAGGGCTCGCGGGACGAGCTGCGCCAGCATGCCTACTCGTTCATCTATGATTTGCGAGAGGAGCGGCCCATCGTCCTGATTCACGTGGACCTGCGGGACGTTCCGGGCCTCTTCAAGGGCATGGCGCGGGGCGAAATCAAGAAGAGCCACCGCGAGTCCATCGAGCACATGCGGAACATCTTCCGCCAGCACGGTGAGGCGCCGCCGCCTGAACTGGAGTCCTCGCTCTTCATGGTGGCGGACGCCAAGGGCGAGCCACACCAGTCCATGGGCCTGAAGAAGGGCTTCGACCAGGTCGTCGCCCGGGTGCTGAGCCCGTCAGGGCAGGAGGTGGCGCGAGGCCCCTTCCCCGAGAGCGCCCGGAAGCTGGGGCAGTCGATGGCCTCCGCCTCGGAGAGCCTTTCAACGCTCCGAGTCGTGGACATGGCCCGCTGACGCCCCGCGCTGCGCTCAGTTGCCAGGTGGCGGGGGCTCCGTGGGCGCCGCGAAATCCACGCGGCGATGAAGACGTCCAGCTCGCCGCGCAGGACATCCTTCACGCGGGGCGTGCCGGCGCCGGTGCGCGGGTCTTCCACCCGGGCGCCCCGTCCCAGGTAGTAGCGCCGGGCCTCGTCCGTGTTGCTGCCCTGGCCGTAGACGACGCGCGCGGCGATGTCCTTCAGTTCGTCAATCTCCGTGGCGCCCGTGAGGGTGAGCACGCGTCCGGAGGACTCGTCCTTCACCGTCACCTCGGTGCGGACGCGCTGCAGGTAGGCGCCCTCGTGGCTCTTCATGGGCCGGCCCTGGACCTCCAGGTATGCCAGCTCCTCCTCGGAGAGGGAGCCGCCGCGGTGGACGCGCACGTAGGCCCGCTGGCGCTTCTCGTCCTCCAGCCGCCGGTGCATGCCCGCCTCGCCGGCGAGGAAGCCGTAGGCGCCCGGGCCCGCGATGCGCACGACGACGCGGGAGGGCTCCTCCGCCTCGGCGACCGCGACGGCCTCGTAGCCGCGCCGCTGGGCCCACCCCAGGTACATGGTGGCCAGCTCCTGCACCCACGTCTCCTGTGCCTCCGCCGAATCACTGGCGCAGATGTCCACCAGCGCCTCGGTGTCCTGCGTGGTGGCGCCGGAGGCGTGAAGGGCCTCCGCCATCTGGACCTCGCGCGCCACGTCCTCCACCTGCTTCGCGGCGGAGCCGAGCTGCACCTCGTTCTTCGCCTCGCGCACCAGTCGCCGCGCGAACAGGACGGCGGCCTCCAGCCGCTCCAGTTCGTTGATTTGCGCCTCCACGGTGCGGAAGGCGCGGATGACCTCGGCGGCGCGCGTGGGGTCGTCCCAGAGGTTGGGCGCCTGTGTCTCCGCCAGCAGCTCCGTGCGGCGCTGCTCCAACTGCGGCCGGCCGGTGGAGTCCGCCAGGGCGCGCGACTTGCCGACCAGACGGTCCATCTCGAA
>JBKGHI010000428.1:0-4493 GCA_046520405.1 Myxococcus sp. 1LA | reverse complement strand
GCTCGGCGCCCGCGCGTCAGGGCGGCGAGGAGCCCGTGGACGTCCGGGTGCTGGCCACCGCGCCTTCGTCCGTGTCGCTGCTGGCGACCCGTGGGGACGTGGACCCGGCGCTGAGCCGGGTGCTGTCGGGCTTCGAACTGGACATGCCCCCCATCCGGGAGCGGCGCGCGGACGTGCTGCCGCTGCTGGAGCAGTTCGCGGCGCGCGCGGCCCGCCGGATTCGCAAGGAGCCTCCGACGCTCAGCTCCGAGGCCAAGCGGCTGCTGATGGAGTACGCGTGGCCACAGAACCTGCGCGAGCTGGAGTTGGTTGGCGAGCGGCTGGGGCTGCTGTACGCGGCGAGCCGGGTCGGCGCGCTGCAGCTGCCCCCCGAGTTCCAGGAGGGGGCCGAAGAGGGCGCGAAGACGCTGCAAGGGCGCGTGGCCCGGCTGGAGCGCGACGCCATCGCCGAGGCCCTGCGCGAGGCGTCGGGGAAGAAGGTACGCGCCGCGGAGTTGCTCGGCATCAGCCGGCCCACGCTGGACAAGAAGATTGAGGAGTACGGGCTCGCGGTGGAACGTGGCCGCCGGCAGTGAGCGATTGAGGCCGCCGGGGCCTACTTTCGCCGGCTGAGCAGTACGCCGGAGAGCACGAGCCCCGCGCCGACCACCTGCATCCACGTGGGCCGCTCGCCGCGCACGGCCCACGCCGTGACGGCGGCCACCACGGGAATGCCCGTGTTGTAGAGACCCGCGCGGCTGCTGCCCACCTTCTGCACGGTGCGGCCCCAGATGAAGTACGCGAGCACCAGCGGCACCAGCGCCGAGTACACGACGCCCGCCCAGGCGCCTGCGGTGATGCGCTCGGGCTCCAGACGCAACAGCTCCGGCACGCCCGCGAGCACCACGCCCGGAGCGCCCGTCAGCATGCAGATGGAGGTGACGCGCAGCGCGGACACCTCAGGGCCCATGCTGCGGATGCCCACCGTGTAGAGGGCCCAGCAGAGGCTCGCGCCGAGGATGAGCCCATCCCCCAGCAGGGACGCGCCGTGTTCGGACGCACCACGTCCGCCCAGCACCAGCAGCATCCCCGCGACGCCCAAGGCGAGCCCCATCACCAGGGGCCGGGTGAGCCGCTCCACGCCGAGGACGGCGCCCAGCGCGGCGACCAACACCGGCGTCACCGCCGTCAGCATGCCGCTGTTGGCCACCGAGGTGTTCGCCAGGCCGAGGATGAAGCACAGCTGGTACACCGTGTTGCCCACCAGCCCGAGCCCCAACAGCTTGAGGAACACCGGACGGGGGAGCGGCTTCCAGCCTTCGATGGACAGGAGCAGTGCGCCCATGGCCATCGCGGCGATGGTGAAGCGCAACGACATGAAGGCCAGGGGCGGAAGCGTCTCCATCGCCTCCTTCACCACCGTGTAGTTGGTGCCCCAGACAATCACGACGCCGACGATGGCCAGGTCGGACGCGGAGAAGCCGCGCGGAGGGGCGGGCACGACAGCGTTGGCGGGCGTGGACACGGCGGCAGGGGAATAGGCCCGCGGGGCCGCGCGCGCAAGCCGACGTTTGGAGACGGGCATGCTAAACGCCTGGGCATGGACCTACGTTTTTCGGACGAGGTGCGCCGCGCGCTCGAGGCCGGCCAACCGTTGGTGGCCCTGGAGACGAGCGTCGTGGCCCAGGGACTTCCGTACCCGGACAACCTGGCCGCCGCCCGGGCGTGCGAGGAGGCCATCCGCCGCGCTGGCGCCGTTCCCGCCGCCACCGCCATCATCGACGGGCGGCTGTGCATCGGGCTGGAAGAGCCGGAGATGCGCCGCCTGGCGGAGGGCAAGGAGCGCCTGCTCAAGCTGGGCTCGAGGGATCTGGCCGTGGCCGTGGCCACACGCGCCACGGGCGGCACCACCGTGAGCGCCACGTGTGAGATGGCCGCCGCCGCGGGCATCCGCGTCTTCTCCACGGGCGGTATCGGCGGGGTGCACCGAGGGGCGTCGGAGCACTTCGACATCTCCCAGGACATCGCCGCGCTGGCGCGCTTCCCCGTCGCCGTGGTGTGCGCGGGGGCCAAGTCCGTGCTGGACCTGCCCAAGACGATGGAGCTGCTGGAGACGGCCGGGGTTCCCGTCATCGGCGTGGGGACGGACGAGCTGCCGTCCTTCTACAGCCGTGGCTCTGGCATCCCCCTGGAGCACCGCGCGGACGATGTGGACACCGCCGCGCGCATCGCCCGTGCGCGCTTCGAATCCCTGAAGCAGGGTGGGGTGCTCTACACCGTGCCGCCGCCCGAGGAGACGTCCCTGCCTCGCAACGAGGTGGAGCTCCACATCGCCGCGACGCTCGCGGACGCGGACCGGCAGGGCATTCGTGGCAAGGCCGTGACGCCGTTCCTCCTGTCGGAGATGGCGAAGCGCACCGGGGGCAAGACGCTCAAGGCCAACCTGGCGCTGCTCACCAACAACGCGCGCTTCGCCGGTCAGCTCGCCGTGGCGTACGCCCGCGCGCGCTGAGTCCGTCGTCGTGCGGGGCCGCCGCTACCGCTGGAACCAGCGCATCAGGTCTTCCAGCGCGCGGCGGTCCACTTCGTCGAAGACGTCCTTGTGCTCGGAGTCGATGTCGAGCACGGCGAGCAGCTCCCGGTTCTTCCCGAACACCGGAACGACAATCTCCGACGCGGAGCGCCCGTCACAGGTGATGTGGCCCGGGAAGGCGTGGACGTCCGCCACCACCACTGTCTCGCCCTTCGCGGCGGCGGTTCCACACACGCCCTTCCCGAAGGGGATTTCCAGGCACCCGAGCGTACCCTGGTAGGGGCCCACCCGCAGCAGCCGGCCCGGCGTGACGACGCGGTAGAAGCCCGTCCACAGGTGCCCGAAGGCGTGGTGCAGCAGGCAGCTCATGGTGGACATGCCGGTGATGTCGTCGTCGATGCCCTCGAGGACGGCGAGCGCGTGCTGCTTCAGCTCCGCGTACGCTTCGGCCTTGGGCAGACCGCGCAGATCCAGGGTGACTTCCGCCATGATGGGACCTCGCAAGGCGATCCCCAGGGGCGTCAGGCCCCAGTAGGGTCGGCGGTCCCATCCATAGCTTGATTCCCTTTTCGCCGCACAGGAGCCGACATGGATTCGCTCATCCTCGATTCGAAGACCTGGCTGCTCGTCCTCACGGGGGCGGGAGTCTCCGCTGAAAGCGGAGTTCCCACCTTCCGCGGGATGGGCGGACTCTGGGAGGACCAACCGGTGGAGGCCGTGGCCTCCCCAGAGGGCTTCAGGAAGGACCCCGCGCTGGTGTGGCGCTTCTATTCGGAGCGCCGCAAGGGCGCCGCCGCGGTCCACCCCAACCCGGGGCACGACGCCTTCGTCGCCTGGGAGCGCCACCTGGGAGACCGCTTCCTGCTCGCCACCCAGAACGTCGACGGCCTGCACACGCGCGCCGGAAGCCAGCGCGTGGTGGAGATGCACGGCAACCTCTTCAAGACGCGCTGCTCGAGCTGCGAGCGGCCCCCGTTCGACGACGCCACCGTGTATCCGGTGGGCTCGGTGCCTGAGTGTGACGCCTGTGGCAAGCGGCTGCGGCCCCACATCGTCTGGTTCGGCGAATACCTGGACCCGGCGGACCTCGAGCGCATCGAGAGCTTCGCGCTACAGGGGGCCACTTCCGGGCGCCTCGTCTTCCTGGCCGCGGGGACGTCCGGCGCCGTGTTCCCGGCCGCTGGCATCGTGGACCGCGTCCGCAGGGCGGGCGGGGAGACGTGGCTCGTCAACCTCGATCCGGCGGAGAACTCCAGCCGCTTCGAGCACCGCATCGTCGGCAAGAGCGGGGAGGTCCTGCCGGGCCTCGCGAAGCTCATCTGACCCGAAGGGGGCACGGCGGTGCTTCCGCGTGCCCCCAGTAGGACCTACTCGAACACGGAGATGTCCGGCCCGGACGGGCCGCCGGCTTCGGCGTGGCCTTCGGTCCACGCGGAGGCGTCGCGGCGCGCACGGGCTCCAGCGTCACGTTCGCCGACTGCGTATCTCCCGCGACCCGGCGCAGGTTGAGCGTGAGCTCCTTGTCCTGGTGTCCCGGCAGGCGGAAGCTGAACGCATGCGTCTTGTCCCGACGCAGCTGGAGCTTCGTGGGCGCGGTGCCAATCATCTCGTCACCTTCGTAGATGGAGGCGCCCGATGGCGTGGAGTCCAGACTCACCGTGATGAGCGCCGACTCGGCCTGCGTGCCCGCCGTGTTGCCCGCGGCGATCTGGGTGTTCTGGGCCGGTGGATCCCGGGGAACTTCCACGACCTTGACCGGGCCCGTGGAAGCGCTGCCGCCCTGGTTGCCCAGGACGACGGCCGCGCCCACCGCCAGCAGGACCAGCGGCACCGCGACCAGGGCCACCTTCTTGCCAGTGGACATGCCTTCCGGCTCGGGAGGCGGGGCGCGGGCTGCGGCGGCGCGGACCGCTGCGCCGCAGGGCGGACGCCGCTGCGAGACGACGACGTGGCGCCACCGCCGCCCTGCGTCCTCGCGACG
>JBKGHI010000427.1:0-4501 GCA_046520405.1 Myxococcus sp. 1LA | reverse complement strand
GGCGCGCTCCAGGGCCGCGGGGGTGCGCGCGGACAGCCACAGCGTCTCGAAGGGCCGCGCGGCGGACGTCTTCGGCTGCGCGGGCGCCTCCTCCAGGATGACGTGCGCGTTGGTGCCGCCCACGCCCAGCGAGTTCACCGCGGCCCGGCGCGGACGGCCCTTGGCCGGAGCCCAGTCTCGCAGCGAGGCGTTCACGCTGAAGGGCGAGCGCGCGAAGTCGATCTGCGGGTTGGGCTTCTCGAAGTGCAGCGTGGGCGCCATCTGCTTGTGGCGCAGCATCTGGACGACCTTGACGAAGCTCGCCACGCCCGCGGCCGTGTCCAGGTGGCCGATGTTCGTCTTCACCGAGCCGATGCGGCAGAACCCGCTCTTCTGCGTCTGCGTGCGGAAGGCCTGGGTGAGGGCGGTGATTTCAATCGGGTCGCCCACCGGCGTGCCGGTGCCGTGGCACTCGATGTAGTCGATGGTGTCCGCGCTGATGCCGGAGACGTTGAGCGCCTCCACCACGGCGTCCGCCTGCCCGTCCACGGACGGCGCCAGGTAGCCCACCTTGCGCGCGCCGTCGTTGTTCACCGCGCTGCCCTTCACCACCGCGTAGATGGTGTCGCCATCCGCCAGCGCGTCCTCCAGCCGCCGCAGCACGATGACGCCCGCGCCGCTGCCGAAGAGCGTGCCCTGGGAGCGGTGGTCGAACGCGCGGCAGTGCCCGTCCGGTGAGAGGATTTCCCCCTCCTGGTACAGGTAGCCCCGGTAGTGCGGCAGCTCCAGCGTGACACCGCCCGCTAGCGCCAGGTCACACTCGCGCGCCAGCAGGCTCTGACAGGCGGAGTGGATGGCGACGAGCGACGTGGAGCACGCCGTCTGCACATTGAGGCTGGGCCCTCGCAGGTCCAGGCAATACGACACGCGCGTGGTGAGGAAGTCCTTGTCGTTGCCCGTGTGCCGCACCAGGAACAGGCCCACCTGTTCCATGAGCTGCGGATTGGTGAAGAGGTTGTAGGGCATGTACGCGTTCATGCCCGAGCCGCCGAACACGCCAATGGGCCCCTTGAAGCGCTCCGGCGGATGGCCGCTGTGCTCCAGCGCTTCCCAGCACACCTCCAGGAAGTGGCGGTGCTGCGGGTCCAGGAGGGACGCCTCGCGCGCGCTGAAGCCGAAGAAGCCCGCGTCGAAGTCCTCCAGGCCTTCGTACACCATGCCCGACTTCACGTAGTTCGGGTCCTGGAGCAGCGCCGGGTCCACGCCCGCGCTCAGGAGCTGCGCGTCACTGAATTGCGTGACGGATTCGACGCCGTCGCGCACGCGGCGCCAGAAGGTGTCCACGTCGCGCGCTCCAGGCAGCCGCGCGGCCATTCCCACCACCGCGATGTCTGGAGAATCCGAAAGCCCTTCAACGTCTTCCGTCATGACAGTGATCCTGCAAAGTACCGCTTCCAGCAGTTCAATTCAGCACAAGACGGGGCGGGTCGAACCTGCCCCACTTTTGGAACCGGAGTACCGAGGTCTGTCACGGCATCCCCCCGCTGCGCTCAAGGCTACTCGTGTGTGGCGTTGAGCCCGAATATCTGACGCAGCCGCCCGAGTATACGTCCGACCTCGGCGGGAATGGCGTCATTGCTTGTTCCGCTGGCTTCGGCCACCGCCCGCAGCTGGGTCCGCCGCTGGGCGAGCATGGAGGAGAGCTGCCGGGCCAGTCCCGGGTACTCGGAGAAGAGGCGGGCGAAGGTGGGCCGGTCGATTTCCAGGAGCAACGAGTCCTGCACCGCCACCACCGTGGCCGAGCGCCGCTCCCCCGTCAGCAGGCACATCTCTCCGAAGTAGCTGCCGCGTCCCAGGCGGGTGACCTCGGATTGGGCCTTGCCGGTGCGCACGCTCACCTCGCCGGAGGCGAGCACGTAGAAGGTCCGGCCCTCCTCGCCCTCCTGGATGATGCGCTCGCCGGCGCCGAAGCGGCGCACCAGCAGCTCCTGGCGCAGCCGGTCCAGGTCGTCCGAGTCCAGCGTCTGGAAGAGGTCCACGGCGGCCAGCAGGCCACGGATGGTGTCCTCGGACAGCTCGGTGCGCGCCGTCTCCTGCTTCACGTGGACCGTGCGCTGCGCGTAGGGAATCTCGATGTTCTCCCGGCGCAGCCGGTACCACAGGCGGGTGTGGAGGTCCTCCTTCACGCCGTCGGACTGGCCGTACTCGGCGATGAAGAAGCGCACCATGTAGCGGATGGCGGAATCCTCGTAGCTGAGCGTGCGCGCGATGGGCGAGGGCTCGGGCAGGACGAGCGGCGTCTCCTTGAGGGTCTCCAGCAGGGCGAGCTTGACCTGGTTGGGCGGGGTGTCGCGCGACAGGCGGAACTCCACGTCGATGCCCACCGGGTTCAGGTCCTGGGTGAAGTTCTGCACCAGCTCCTTGGCCACCATGCTGTTGGGCAGCGTGATGACCTCGCGGCGGAAGTTGGACAGGCGGATGGAGCGCCAGCCGATGAACACGACGCGCCCGGCGTGCGTCCCGATGCGGATGAAGTGGCCCACCTCGAAGGGCCGGTCCAACTGGAGGGACAGTCCCGCGAAGAGGTTGCCCAGCGTCTCCTGGAGCGCCAGACCGATGACCACCGACAGCACCGCGGACGTGGCCACCAGGCCCGCCAGGTCCACGTTGAACTGGGTGCGCAACAGCGGCAGCACCGCCAGCGGGTACAGGGTGAAGTCGATGACGTTGCGCAGGATTTTCGGCGTGCCCACCGCCGGCGCGCGCAGGCGGATGAGCTTCAGCGCCAGGGCCACGCTGGCGCGGATGCCACCGAAGGTGAACATCAGCATCCAGCTCACCTGGAGCGTCTTCTGGAGCCCCTCGGGGGCGGTCGCCGGCAGGGCCCAGGTGGCCAGCCGGAGCACGATGAACGCGATGAGGAGCCGGATGGCGCTCTTCAAGTCCTGCTTCAAATCGGCGTCATGGGAGGCGGCGCGCACCCCCATCAGCACGACGATGAGCAGCGCACCCACGGCCAGGGACAGGTTGCTCTGAAGGAAGGGCAGCAAGGCGGGTGGAATGTCTCCCGCCATCTGAGGGAGGGTCAAGGCGGCCGTTGACGCGTGCCGCGTGAGCGGGGATACACGCGCCATGACGCTCGCATCGCTACTGGGACAGCCCCGCGCGGTGGACGCCCTCCAGGCGGCCCTGCGCAGCGGCGCCGTCCACCACGCGTACCTCTTCGCCGGGCCGGAAGGGGTGGGCAAGGAGCTGGCGGCGGTGGGGCTGGCCCAGGCCCTCACGTGCCCCGAGCAGCCGGACGTGGGCTGCGGCGCCTGCGCGAGCTGCCAGCGGGTGGAGAAGGGCCTTCACCCGGACGTGACCTGGGTGATGCCGGACGATGAACGGGTGTCCCGCGGGCTGGCGGGCCGGTCCGACTTCACCGGGACGCCCAGCCGGGAGCTGCGCGTGGAGCAGGTCCGCCAGCTCCAGGAGCGCATCGCCCTGCGCGGCCTGGAGTCGCGCCGCAAGGTGGCGCTCATCGTCTCCGCCCAGACGATGAACGTGCAGGCCCAGAACGCGTTCCTCAAGACGCTGGAGGAGCCCCCCTCGGACACCACCCTCATCCTGGTGGCCAGCGCCATCGACCGGCTGCTGCCCACCATCCGCAGCCGGTGCAGCAAGGTGCATTTTGGTCCGCTGCCGGTGGACCTGGTGGCCGAGCGCGTGGCCGAGGCGCGCAAGCTGGACCCGGAGACGGCCCAGCTCGCGGCCGTCATGGCGGGTGGCAGCCTGGGCCGGGCCATGGCGCTGGACGTGGACGCGCTGTCGCGGCGCAAGGACATCGTCACCGCCTTCGAGGCCCTGCGCGGCGAGGACGCCGTGGGCCTGCTGCGCTTCGCGGAGGCCCATGGCGGCGCGCGCGAGGAGGCGGAGAGCACGCTGGAGCTGCTCACGCTGTGGACGCGCGACGTGGCGCTGGTGAAGGCGGACCTGGCGTCCGGGCTGGCCAACCGCGACCTGGCGGAGCTGGCCCGGCAGGTGGCGGCCCGCACGTCCGACATCCTCTTGCACCGCAGGCATTCGCTGCTGGAGGCGGCGCGCGCGGCCATTGCCCGGAACGGCGCGCCCCGGCTCCAACTGGAGCGGATGCTCATCGACCTGTTCACGGAGACGTCGCGATGAGCGCCAGTGACCTGGATGACGTGCTGGCCAGCGTGAAGGGGGGCAAGGTCGCCCCGGTGTACCTGCTGGCGGGTGAGGAGTTCCTGGTCCGCAAGGGCGCCGACGAGCTGGTGAAGCTCCTGGTCCCGGACGCGGCCATGGGGCTCAACCTGGCGGTGCTGGACGCGGGCAGTCCGCGCGAGGTGGCGCAGGAGCTGGCCACGCTGCCGCTGTTCCCCGGCCGCAAGGTGGTGCTCGTCAGAGACCCGGAGTTCCTGGCGCCCAAGAAGGGGCGCGGGGACGCGCTGGGCAAGGCGCGCGAGGCGTGGAAGGCGGGCAAGCGGAAGGAGGGCGCGCGCGGCTGCTGGCGTCGGCG
>JBKGHI010000426.1:0-4504 GCA_046520405.1 Myxococcus sp. 1LA | reverse complement strand
GTTCCCGTAAGCGATCGATTTTACTCGGGCTGATTCCTGATCGGCGCTCTAGGACACGGAGCGCCGGCTCAGGGGAAGGCGGAGGTGGAAGGTCGACCCCTCCCCCAGCGCCGACTTCACCGACAACGAGCCGCCGTGCAACTTCGCCAGCGACGAGGCGATGTAGAGCCCCAGGCCATGCCCCTGGGCGGGCTCACTGTCCGCCCGCTGGAAGCGCTCGAAAACGGAGGGAAGCGCCCCCGCCGAAATGCCGATGCCCCAGTCCCGGACGTGGATGTCCGCCAGCCCGGGGTGGAGCGACAGGCCCAGCTCGACCCGCCGTGTCTCGCCCCCATACTTCACCGCGTTGGAGAGCAGGTTGTTGAGCACCTGCCGCACCCGCTCCCCGTCGAAGGGAAGCAGCACGGGCTCCCCGGCGCCCACCCACACGAAATCCACCTGCGGCTCCAACTCGCGCCACTCCTGGAGGAGCTCCTGGAGGAAGACGACGATGTCGTCCTGCCTGGACTTCAGCTCCAGCTTTCCTTCGGCCAGGCGAGAGGCGTCCAGGATGGAGGAGATGAGGTGGCTCATCCGGTCCAACTGACGCAGCACCGCCTCGGTGGAACGGACCTCGTCTTCCGCGCCCCGCTTCATCACCTTGCGCAGCAGGACCTGGGTGTTGAGGCGGGCCGAGGAGAGCGGCGTCTTCAGCTCGTGGGCCACCCAGTTGAGCACCTCCTCCCGCGCCAGGACGGGCCCTCTGCGCGCGTCGCTGGGGGCCTTCGGCTCGACAAGGGTGGGAATGGCCACGGGCGGGCGCGCGCGAAGCGTGTGGGTGATGGCCTCCTCGAAATCGTTCAGGTCCACCGGTTTGGCGAGGAAGACGTCCGCCTCCTCGCGGCCCGCGGGCCGCGCTGCGCTCAGCAACACGAAGGGAACCGACGCGAGGCTCGGCTCCGCTCGCATGGCGCGCAGCAGCTCCACGCCCGTCCGGCGGGGCATCATGTGGTCGCTGACCACCAGGTCCGGAGGCTCCGTGCGCGCCAGCATGAGGGCGTCTTCTCCGTTGTGGGCCCGGATGGCGCGGTAGCCAAGCGCCTCCACGAGCTCGGCGAAGACTTCGAGCAGGGCCTCCTCGTCCTCGGCGATGAGGATGCCGCTCATTCCTCGGCCCCGATGCGCGTCCCCAGGGGCCGCGCCTGCCCCGTCAGCAGCCCTTCCGCGGAGCGCATCGTCGCGAGGACCTTCATCCCTGAGTCGGCGATCTGGAACTCGCGCAAGTCATTGTCGTACTTGCTGTCGCGCATCTTGAGCACGGAGAGGATGCGGTGGATGCGCCCGCGCAGCTCCACGTAACGCAGGAGGAGCAGGTTCTCCCCGAGGATGGCGACGGGCGCGTCGCTGAAGTCGAGCTCCGTGCCGGCCACCTTGGAGACCTCGCGGGTGTAGAGCGTCGTCACCCCCGCCCGGCGCAACCGCTCCGCGAGGGCCGCCAGGAAGAGCTGCCTGCGCTCAGGCTCGACGATGGACTGCTCCAGCGTCGCGAGGCCATCGATGACCAGCCGCTTCACGTTCCGCCGCGCCACCTCCTGGAGGATGCGGTCCACCACGCAGTCCGCCTCCAGCTCCATGGGAGGAATGTACAGGTAGGTGAGCCTGCCGCTCGTCACGAAGCGCTCCACATCCAACTGGATGCGCCGCGCCCGGGCAGCGAGCGACGCCGTGGAGTCGTGGAAGGACACGAAGAGGGCGTGCTCCTCCTGGCGCGCCCCTTCGGCCGCGAAGTGCGCCGCCAGCAGCGTCTTGCCAATGCCCATGCTTCCCGCGAGCAGCGTGGCGCTCATGCGGGGCAGGCCGCCCTCCATCAACGCGTCCAGCTCCGGCAGACCGAAGCTGACGCGGTCCCTGGGCGGCGCTGTGTCCCCTCCGGGAGACTCCAGCGCCTCAAGGCGTGGGATGAAGGACACCCCCTCCCCGTCGATGCGCATCAGGTGCGAACCCGTCAGGTGGGGCCGGCCGCGCAGCTTCACGACCTCCACGCGGCGCAGGCGGCGGGCACCATGCTTCGCTACCGACAAGGAGACGAGGCCATCCACCGTGGTGGCCTCGGGCAGCGTCAGCAGCTTCTCCAGGGGATACTCGGTGGTGAAGAGGCCGATGCAATCCGCCGCGGCCAGGCCAATGCCCAGTTCGTAGAGGAACTCCCGCAGGCGCGCCTCATCCTGCCAGAGGTCCCGGATGGCGCGAAGTCCGTCGATGAAGAGCAGCTTCGCGCCCCGCTTGCGCACCGTCTGGATGATGAGGTCGCGCGTCTCCCGGGCGCCTGCTTGAGCGAGGGATACGCGCTCATCACGAAGAGCTTGTCGTCCAGCAGCTCCTCTTTGAAGAAGCTGAAGCTGGTCAGCTCACCCACGAGCTTGTCGTGGGGCTCGGACGTGACGGTGACCAGCACGACGGGCAGTCCGCGCGCCGCGGCGAGGAAGGCCACCTGGCTGCAAAGCACCGTCTTTCCGCAGCCCGGATCTCCAGCCACGATGATGGACTGTCGCCGGGGGATGCCGCCCCCCAGCAACGCATCAAAGCTCGGGATGCCCGTTTCGAAGAGCGACCACGTCCGGCGATCCATTTCAGGGTCCGTCGATTGGCGGGGAAGGAAAGCTCGCGACACTCGACCGCCGGAAGGAGTGTGCGCAGGAACACTTGCCGCGCTCGGCTTTGCGAGACGTAACAATCCACCCGTGAGCGGCCAAGCCTCTCCGTCAGACTTCAGGGCACGGATGCGGCCCAGATGCACGCTGTTGGACAGGTGCGAGCCGGAACATGCGCGCGACGGCAAGGCCCCCTGCCCCAGGTCTCCCGGAATGGACGAGGGGGCCCTCCGGCGGTGCTACCAGGACTGCTCCGGGAGCGACTGTTCGCGGACGTCCTCGTCGGGCTGACCGTAGCCGGGCATCCCGTCTTCCCGGGCTTCATCCGCCTTGGACGTTCGTGGGCGCTCCTGCTCCCCTGGCTTGGGCGCAGGTGCGGCCTGCTCCGGCTTTGACTGCTTGCTCTCACGGGCCATGTGGATTCCTCCCTCGCGCGACCTCGCGCACGGCGGAAGGAAAGGTCGTCATCGTCCTGGAAGGAGGGCAGGGCCCGTCGGACCGGGCCAGGCGATGCCCGCTCCCCTACCCCGCGCGCGAGCCCGGCGTCGGCGGCGTCCCACCTGGCGGCGTGGCCGGCACCTCGTCACTGGCGCCAAAGAGGCCCCGCACCACGGCGGCGATGGCCAGCGGCGTGCCCACGCGCTCGTCGTAGTGCGGCGTCAGCGCCTGGGCGAACTCCTCGGCGGACGGGAAGCGGTCCTCGGGCCGCTCCGCGAAGGCCCGGGCCACCACGGCCTCCAGCGCCTCGGGGACGTCCGGCCGCAGCTCGCGCAGGGGCCGGTACTGGCGGGCGCGGATGGCGTTGAACACGGCGTCCGGCGTCGTGCCGGTGAAGGGACGCTCCAGCGTCAGCAGCTCATAGAGCACCACCGTGGCCGCCCACAGGTCGGCCTCCGGGCTCACCTCGCCGAGCAGCGACTCCGGGGACAGGTAGTAGGGCTTGCCCAGCACGTCTCCGCCCTGGAGCTTGCCGTCCACCAGCACGCGCGACACGCCGAAGTCGCCCAGCTTGATTTCGCCCACGCGGGAGATGAACAGATTGGAGGGCGACACGTCGCAGTGGACGATGCCCAGCCGCTCCCCCTGGGGGCCCGTGGCCGAGTGCGCGTACGCGAGCGCCTCCAGCAGCACCTTGCCCAGGTACACCGCGAAGTCGAGCGGCAGGGGAATCCCGCGCACCTTGCAGCGCCGGAGGATCTGCCCCAGGTCGCGGCCGTCCACCAGCTCCATCACGATGAAGTAGATGCCCTCCAGCGCGCCGGCATCCAGCACCGTGACGATGTTGGGGTGGTGGAGCTGCTTGGACAGCTGCGCCTCACGCGCGAAGAGGGACACCGACTCCGGATCCCGCGTCAGCGCCGGGAGCAGCCGCTTGAGGGCCACCGTCCAGCCCTCGCGCGGACCGGAGAGCACCCGGGCCCGGTACACCTCCGCCATGCCGCCCTTCCCCAGGACGGAGAGGACCTCGTAGTTGCCGAAGACCCGCGTGGTCTTCTGCGGGGGAGGCGGCTGGCTCACGGCGTGGTGTTTCCGGCTCCCGCCGGCGGGCGGCTGAGAATCCGCTTTCGGGTCCGCTGCTGCTGCATCAGCGTTTCGAGGTCCTTGATCTCCTCCCGAAGCGCCTGCTCCGCCGCCGCTTCCGATGCGCGGCCCGACGGCGTCCAGCCCAGGTCAAAGGCCCTGCGCAGCGACTCGCGCGCGCGCGCGCGGCTGCCCTCGCGCTGGTACGCGTACGCCAGCCACAGGTGGACGTCCGCGCGCCCCAGCCCCTTGCCGCCCTCCAAGGTCTTGACCGCGCGGGCCACGTCGTTGAGCGCCAGTTGGCTGGCGCCCAGGCCCACCACCGCCGAGGCGTTGCGCGCATCCCGTGACAG
>JBKGHI010000425.1:0-4552 GCA_046520405.1 Myxococcus sp. 1LA | reverse complement strand
CGAGCCGCCGCCGCCGCCGCCGCCGCCGCCCGCGGCTCCGAGCAACCCGTTCGCCTACGCCGCCACCGCGACCAACAGCGCTCAGGCGAACACCACCAACTACTCCATCGCGTTGAAGGCGGGGCAGACGCTCACCATCGGCACCTGCGGCCTCGACGACGCGGCCTTCACGGGTGACACGTACCTGCGCCTGCGCGACGCCTACAACGTCGAGGTGGCCTACAGCGACGACGGCTGCGGCAGTGGCTATGGCTCCCGCATCACCTACACCGCCGCGGCCGCCGGCAACTTCGTCATCGTCCCGGGTTGCTACTCCTCGGGCAGCTGCACCGGCCACGTCGCCTGGACCATCACGGGCGGCGAGCCGGAGCCCGACCCCACCCAGGGCAGCTTCGCGTTCTCCGCCGAGGAGACCAACAGCGCCCGCGAGAACACGGTCGACCAGTACATCTCCGTCACCACGGGGCAGCGTGTCACCGTGTCGACCTGTGGCAGCGCCGACGGCGACACCTTCCTGCGCCTCTATAGCGGCTCCCGGCAGGTGGCCTCCAACGACGACGGTTGCGCCACGGGCCACGGTTCCAGCCTGTCGTTCACCGCGTCCACGACCAGCCTCCTGCAGGTTCGCGCGGGCTGCTACCGCGACACGAGCTGCAGTGGCACCGTGCAGTGGAGCATCGAGTAGCCCCCGTTTGATGTGAGGGCGCGGGTGGCCTTGCCGCCACCCGCGCCCGTAGCTTCGCAGACAACACCCCGCATCTGCTTGTTGCCCGCGTGTCCTCGCGTTCCCCGTGGCCTCCCTCTGGAGCCCGGGTGGAGCGCCTCCGGCACGCGCCGTGCTCTGGGCCTCCTCCGGACCGAGCCCGGAGCCGGTTCCTCAACAAGGACGATGCGTTACATGAATCAGCGGAAACACACGAAACAGCTACGCCGCCAGCTGCGTTGGGCGGGCCTGTCCGCGACGGTGCTGGCAGCGCCGGCGAGCTTCGCGCAGGACTGCCCCAAGCCCACCTTGCAGCAGTGCGTGGACGCCGACTACCGCGCCAGCAGCTGCGGCAGCGTCCACGACGCGTACTGCCAGGGGGAAGTGGAGCAGCAGTGGAAGGCCGGCTGGGAGTCCGCTCCCAAGCGCGTGGCGCTGCTGCCCGATGAGCTGGGCGGCGGCGTGGACACGGTGGCCTACCAGGACTTCGTCCCGACGAAGACGCGCGTCGTGGGCATGGACCAGACCGTCATGGGCCAGGTGCTCAAGGGCCAGATTCTCTACCGCAAGAACCTGGAGAACCTGTCGAAGGACGAGCAGGCCTACTTCGAGCAGATTCAACGCTGGGAGAAGAACGGCACCCAGGTGACGTCCTGCCAGGAGTTCGTCGATGAGAAGTACCTCGACTTCAGCCGCTTCGAGCGGGAGGCGGGCCGGTACGGCGACGACTACCGCGCCTTCTTCAACGCGGCCTTCGACAAGGGCGGCATCGCGCACCGCACCCTCTACAGCCGGGACCAGGAGAAGCTGGCCCCCGTCTGGGGGGAGCAGCGCACGGCGAAGAACGCGTACTTCCGCTTCACGCCCGGCCCCTACCCGAAGGGCACCGAAGGCTATGTCTTCAAGTCCGAGGCCGCGGCGCTGGCCAACAACGTGGAGGCGCGCAACTGGGTCACCCCGTCCGACGAGTGGCACGAGAAGCAGTCCGAGCAGTTCAGCCAGTTCGCGGATGACGTGCTGAACCACTACCAGGTGGAGCAGGAGTCCTTCTCCGCGCTGCTGAGCCAGCGCGCCGCCGTCTATGCGGAGTGGCAGCAGGCCTCCAAGATTCTCCGCTCGCGCGACCACCAGACGGTGGAGCTGGACAAGCAGACCGCGGAGCGGCTGTACGGGCTGGACAAGGCCATCGAGGAGTCGCTGGTCAAGGCGCAGAAGGACGGCTGCCTCGACGCGAACGGGCCCACGGTGTGTGATTGGAGCCCCCGCCGCTACAAGACGATGCTGGAGGCCGCCATGGCCCCGCGCCGCGAGGCCGACCTGCAGGCGTGCCTCTTCCTGACGGGCAACGACTTCGGCCAGGAGAGCTTCGTGCGCAACGCCGACAAGCTCAAGGTGAAGGGCCTGGACCTGAAGGACTACACCCTCTCCTCGTCGCTGCTGTCGCAGTACATCGCCATCTACGGCAACCACATCCACGGGCTGAACACGCCGACGAACCCGTCCACGGGCGCGGTCCGGCACGGAGGGGAGTCCAGCGACAGCAGCTACGCGGGCGACAGCACCTTTGGTGGTGGCTACGACTACGTGGCGGGCTGGGAGTACGTGCAGCCGGCCTCGGGCCTGCGCAACAAGGCCGGGGGCGCCTGGTGTGACAGCGACCTGCGGCTCTACGGTGAGTTCAACGCCTATGCGAACGTGTTCGGCCCCACGCGGCACGAGATGGTGCACGTGAGCGGCGAGGCGGGCACGGAGGGCAACGGCATCCGCCTCAAGCTGGACGCGCGCGTGCTGGGCATCTCCCTCTACGCCCACGACCAGCACTATCCGCTGCGCGTCACCTTCTATGAGGGCAAGCCCGTCTTCGCCAGCGACGCCGCGAAGGCCTCCACCACCTTCGTCATCGTCTTCGTCCCCGTCACCGTGCAGGGCGGCCTGTCCGCGGAGACGGGCGTGAAGATGAACATCGGCGGCGCTGTCAGCCGCCGGTGCGAAGAGGACCTGCTGGGCGTGGACCTGTACGGGACCATCACCCCGTTCGCCTCGGTCAAGGGCTTCGCGTCCGTGGGGATTGGCGTGCCGGGCCTCCAGGTGGGCGTGCGGGGTGAGGTGGTCATCGCCCGCGTCAACGTGCCGCTCTACGGCGAGCTCGGCCTCTACCTGAGCTCGCCCTCGCACCCGACGAACCCGAACACGCTGTTCCTGCGGGCGTCGTCGAAGCTCGACATCGAGCTGCGCTTCCTGGACGGCAGCATCAAGCTCTTCGGTGAGCTGCTCTTCCTGAAGGGCGAGGTCACCATCTTCAGCTGGAACGGCTTCGGCAACACCTGGAACATCTACAACGAGACGAAGTCGCTGCCGCTGGTCCGCGTCTACTAGTCCGTCTCACCCCTGGCTCGCGCTCGACGCGAGCAGGGCACCCCAAGCCACCGCGGCGTGTCCATCCGCCGCCGCGGCGGCCCCTTTCCCCTTTTGTCTGGAGTCCTTCATGCGTCGCTCGAGGCTCGCCGTCCGCACGGCCGCGCTGACCACCACCCTGCTGCTCGCGGGCGCGGTGCCCGTCTGGTCCTACTTCCACTCCGCCGCCACGGAGGCCGAGGCGGCCACCGCTTCCGCCTCCCGGCTGCCGATGTACCGGTGGACCGTGGGCGAGGAGCGCACGTACCACTTCGTGTGGAATGACATGCAGCGCGTGGCGCTCCCCGTCACGCAGCAGGGCGCCGCGCCCCAGACGATGGACGGCACGCTGAGCCTGGACGGCGAGCTGACGCTCCAGGCGCTGGAGGTCCGCGCGAACGGCGCGCGCGTGCGGCTGGCGGTGAAGCGGCTGGACCGGCACGACGCGACGCTCGCCGGCCAGGCGCTGTTCCCCGACGCAGAGGCCCTGCGGGCACACCTCCCCCAGGCGGCGTCGGCGTGGCTGGAGCTGGATGCCCGGGGCGCGCTCGTGGCCGTCCGGTTCTCCGACGCGGAGCCGCCCCTGTTCCGCCAGGTCGCGCAGACGCTGGCGGCGGAGCTGTTCCCCTCCGAGCTGCGGGACGCCGCGGAGTGGAGCGCCGTCGAGTCCACGCAGACGGGCGAGGTGGAGGCGCGCTTCCAGTTCGATGGCGAGGACGCGCGCCTGACGCGCCGCCGCGCGCGCTACCAGTCCCTGCGGGCCGCCGCCACGGCGCCGGCCTTCCGTCAGACGCTGAGCTCCCTCACGCACTTCGACCGGGACCCGGAGGGCTTCCTGGCCGGGGTGTCCCACGATGAAATCCTGGATGCCACGCACACCGATGGCCGCCCGCTGATGTCGCGGCGCGTCCGCCTGCGCCTCGCGTTCTCCACGCGTCAGCAGAAGCCGCTGCCGCCGGCCACGGAGGACAAGCCCATTGTCCGCGCGCCGTCACAGGTGGCCTTCGAGGGGGACGAGGAGCTGGCGCTGACGACCAGCCAGGCGGACGGCATGACGGTGGACGCCGCGCTCCAGGTGCTGGCGTCCGCCACCGACCCCAGCGCCATCCCCGAATTGGGCAGCTTCGCGCGGCGGGCCATCGCCGCGCTCAAGCTGGAGCCCCACCGGGCGGGTGAGCTGGGGCCGTTGTTCCTCCAGAAGGGCAAGTCCCCCGCGATGCGGGAGCTGATGCTGGACCTGCTCGCTGGCGCCGGGCACGCCCAGGCCCAGGCCACGCTGCGCGAGCTGATTGTCTCCTCGGAGGCCCGCGAGCACGCCGGCGCGCACGGGCTGATGGTCCAGCGCGCGGGCTTCCTGCTCGAGCCGGAGCCCGAGACGGGCCGGCTGCTGGCGCGGATGCACACGGAGGCCCAGGCCGGCGGTGACGTCGCCACGCGCGCGCGTCCGCCTATGCC
>JBKGHI010000424.1:0-4600 GCA_046520405.1 Myxococcus sp. 1LA | reverse complement strand
GTCCCGGGACAGTACGCAGGTGCTCGCATAGGGGGCATCGCCCATCTCCTTCCATCACCGAGGTCGATGCTGGTACGGACGCTGGCACCGAGGTCGACGCCGGTACGGACGCTGGCACGGTCCAGGCCGATCTGGAGAGCTTCGGTCCGACGGGCGCCTTCGCCCGCACCGGCACCACGGGGGCGACGTTCCCCGAGGTCCTGACGGTGAGCCTGCGTGAGGAAGTGGCCGGCGATGTCTGGGTGGAGGTCGCTTCGTCCAGCCCCGTGCTGCGCGTTGAGGGCGGCCTGGTGCGTATCGCCGCGGGCGAGCGCTCCGCTGCGGTGCCGGTGACGGCGGACCTGTCCGCGGATCCGGAGTCGGACAAGGCGACGCTGACGGCCACGCTGGGCACCGTCTCGCGTGAGGCCACGGTCCGGGTGCTGGCGGCGAATCAGGCCGCTGAGCTGGCCACGCTGCTGCCCGAGGTCATCTCGCTGAGCGCGGGTCAGACGCAGGAGATCACGCTGGAGCTGGAGGTTCCCCCGGCGCAGGACACGGTGATTCAGATTGCGCTGGAGCCCGCGTCGCTCGGCACGGTGCCGGCGACGGTGACGGTGCTGGCCGACAGCCTGACCGCCAAGTTCGACCTCACCGCTGGCAGCACGGGCGGCGCGGGTCAGCTGGTGGCCGCGCTGGACGGCGCGTCCATCGCGGCGTCGGTGCAGGTGTCCGGCGGCGGCAGCACCACGAACCACGTGGTCATCAGCGAGATCGCGCCCGCGGGTTCGGGTGGCGCCGGCGACGAGTTCGTCGAGCTCTACAACCCGACGTCCAGCCCGGTGGACCTGAGCGGCTTCAAGATCCAGTACAAGTCCGCCACGGGTACGGCTGGCTACACGGGCACCTTCTCGCTGCCTGCGGGCTCCGTCATCCCGGCGCGCGGCTACTTCCTGGTGGGCGCGGGCGGCTACTCGGGCACGGGCGCCACGGCGCGTGACGCGAACTGGGCCAACGCCTTCGCGATGGCCGCTGCTTCCGGCCACGTGCGCCTGGGCTACCCGGAACTCGAGGGGAGCGACCCCATCGACTCGCCGCTGGTCATCGACACCGTGGGCTACGGCACCACCGCCAACCAGCCCGAGGGCAACCGCATCCCGGCCGCCGCGCCCACCGCCGGCAGCTACGAGCGCAAGGCCTCCGCCGCCTCGACGGTGGAGAGCATGACCGACGGCGCGGATGCGCTGCTGGGCAACGGCCACGACTCGAACGACAACGCGGCGGACTTCATCGTGCGTCCGACGCGTCAGCCGCAGAACGCGGCGAGCCCCGCGGAGCCGCAGTAGGCCGCCTGCCGGCCCCTACTGACCGTGCGTGCGGTAGGGGCTGGTAATACCGCACGGGGCGGGCCATAAGCCTTCCCCGTGCGAGTCGTTTCGTGGAACGTGAACGGACTGCGCTCGGTGCACCGCAAGGGCTTCCTGCCCTGGCTCGCGGGGTGCCGGGCGCAAGTCGTTGGTTTGCAGGAGGTCCGCGCGCGCGCCGACCAGATCCCCGACGAGGTGCGCTCACCGCCCCGGTGGAAGACGCACTTCGTGGCGGCGGAGCGGCCGGGCTACAGCGGCGTTGGCCTGTACAGCCGCCTGGAGCCCGATGAAGTCGTGACGGTGCTCGGCGTGGGAGAGCTGGACGTCGAAGGGCGCTTGCAGATTGCCCGCTTCGGCAAGCTCACCGTGGTGAACGGCTACTTCCCCAATGGCAACGGGAAGGACCGGGACCTCAGCCGCATCCCCTACAAGTTGACCTTCTACCGGCGCCTCTTCGAGCGTCTGGAGAAGCCCCTGCGCGACGGCGGCCGGGTGCTGGTGATGGGCGACTTCAACACGGCGCATCAAGAAATCGACCTGGCGCGGCCCAGGGAGAACCGCGAGACGAGCGGCTTCCGGCCCGAGGAGCGCGAGGAGTTCGACCGCTGGATTCGCGCCGGCTGGGTGGACACCTTCCGCCACTTCAACAAGGGTGGGGGCCACTATTCGTGGTGGAGTCAGCGGGCCGGCGTTCGGGAGAAGAACATCGGCTGGAGAATCGACTATGTCCTGGCCTCGCCAGCGGCCATGGCCTACGTGCGCAAGGCTGGCATCCACCCGGATGTGCTCGGCTCGGACCACTGTCCGGTGAGCGTGGATCTAGACCCCGCGGTTCGCTGACGCTTGCTCGAGGCTCTCATGAACGCACTGCTCTCCATCTGGACGTGGATCGAGATTGGCCTGGTGGCGCTGGTTGGCTTCTGCGTGCAATTTTCGCTGGCCATCCTGACCTGGGCCTTCGACCACAAGCGCTATGTGACGGGGCGGTGCTTCCGGCTCATCGGCGTCACCGCGGCGAAGCTGACGCCGTTCTGGCGCTTCGGCGTGCACGGCGCGGTGCCGGGCAAGCTCGCGCCGAACACGGTGGTGGTGAGCAACCACGAGTCCAACGCGGACCCGTTCCTCATCTCGCACCTGCCGTGGGAGATGAAGTGGCTGGGCAAGGCCAGCCTCTTCAAGATTCCCGTGGTGGGCTGGAGCATGTGGATGGCGGGTGACATCCCCGTGCACCGGGGAGACCGGGACTCGGCCACGGGCGCCATGGCGAAGTGCCGCCAGTGGCTGGCCAAGGGCATGCCCGTGATGATCTTCCCGGAGGGCACGCGCTCGAAGACGGACGATCTGCTGCCCTTCAAGGACGGCGCGTTCCGGCTGGCCATCGAGGCGCAGGCGGACGTGTTGCCCCTGGCGGTGAGCGGGACGCGGCGGGCGCTGCCGAAGCACTCCTGGCGTTTCGCCACCTCGCGCGGCCTGGTGACGGTGGGCACGCCCATCTCCACCAAGGGGATGACGCTGGCGGACGTGGAGACGCTGAAGACGCAGGCGCGCGAGCAGATTCTCGCGCTGCGCGCCTCGCTGATGCCGCTCACGCGGGTGGAGGCCCCGGAGGCGCCTGGCTCCGCCAACGCGGCGTGACGCGGGCCTGAGCGGCCTCAGACGTCCTTGTCGGCGTCGTCGACGATGTGGCAGCCCGTCTCTTCATCGAGCACGTCCTCGATGAAGCCGCGCACGATGTCCCGACCGCCAATCTCGAAGTTGAGGCTGACCTTGTCGCCCTTCACGGCCTCGTCCTGATCCACCTTCAGGCGTCCGCCCAGGGCAATGGCGTCCCCGTCAACGGCGGCGCCCTTGTGGACGCGGACCTCTCCGCCCAGGGACACCGCGCTGCCCGTCACCCGGCCACCGGCCTCGACGATGACGCGGCCGCGGATGGCGACGACGTCCTCCACCTCCGCGCCCTTGCGGACGATGACGTTGCCCTCCACGGCGACGCCGTCCTTCACCTTCTCACCGGCTTCGATGATCAGGTCCGTGCCCTGGACGGCGCGGCTGCCATCCTTCGATTGGGTGGCGCAGACCACCTTCCATTTCTGGGGCTTCGCGGTGTCCTCGGCGAGGGCAGGGGTGGAAAGGGCGAGGCCGAGGGCCAGGGCGGCAATGGGGGACGCGCGCATGACAGACTCCGATGAAAGCCGAGACACCCCTGCATACGGCTCCGCCCGGAAGCGATTGCACCGCCCGGCGCGCGGGTCCGGCGTGCGGCTTGCACAATGAGTGGTCCCACCCACACCCCGGAACCCGTCCTGTCCTCCGCGCCCCTTCAAGACGATGACGCCCGCGACCTGAGCATCTGGGGGTATGCCCTGGGCTACTTCGCGGCCTATGCCCCCTACAGCGCGCTCACGAAGGCGCTGTCCGGCGGTGACCTGCCTGGCATGCGGGAGGGCATCTCCGGCTTCACGCTGCTGCCGGTGAGCACCGCGGCCTCGGGGGTGGGTATGTTCACCTTCCTGACGCTGATGCGCTGGTGGCGCCATGCGGGGCATCGGCGGGTGCTGGGCCTCCGGGTGCCAGTGCCAGGGCGGTGGACGTTGCTGTCGGGGTTCTGCTCGGCGGCCATCATTGGGACGACCACCCTGGCGTACACCCTGCCGGGGGCCTCCATCGTCTTCATGATGCTGCTGATGCGCGGCGGCGTGCTGGTGCTGGCGCCCCTGGTGGATGTCCTCAGTGGGCGGCGTGTGCGCTGGCCTTCGTGGGTGGCGTTGGGGCTGAGCTTCGCGGCGGTGGCGGTGGCCGCGGGCTCGTCGGTGAGTCCCACGCTGACGCTCCTGGCCACGGTGGACGTGGGCGTGTACCTGGCGGCGTACTTCTTCCGGCTCCGCGCCATGAGCCACCTGGCCAAGTCCGGCGAGCGGGAGGTGTCCATCCGCTACTTCGTGGAGGAGCAGATGGTGGCCACGCCCGTGCTCGTGGGCACGCTGGCGGTGCTGGCCCTGCTTGGCGGCGAGGGCGTGCTCGGCGACATCCGCGCGGGCTTCACCGGCGCCCTGTCGCGGGGCCACCTGCTCTCCGAAATCGCCGTGGGCCTGCTGTCCCAGGCCACGGGCATCTTCGGCGGTCTCATCCTCCTGGATGGACGGGAGAACGCCTTCTGCGTGCCGGTGAACCGCGCCTCCAGCGTGCTCGCGGGCGTGGTGGCCACTGGCGTCATGGCCGTCACGTTGGGCGCGCCGGGCGCGGGCGCCCTGGAG
>JBKGHI010000423.1:0-4644 GCA_046520405.1 Myxococcus sp. 1LA | reverse complement strand
CCCCAGCGTGCGCGCGGGACAGGCCGCCGCCCGCGCGGGCCTGGGCGTGGTGCGGCTGCCCGCCTCGCTCGTCGCCGAGGACGTGCGCGGCGGAATGCTCGTTCCGGTGCTGGAGGCTGAAACGCCGCCGGGCATCCCCATCTTCGCCGTCTATCCCAGCCGGCGGCAGCTTCCGCCCAAGGTGCGCGCCTTCCTGTCGCTGCTCGGCGAGCGCGGCGCCGCGCTCCCGTGGGACGACGCCACCGAGCCCGCGCCCGGCCGCAATCGTTAGGGGCCCTTCGCGCAACACAGCGTTCCCTCGCGGGCGCTCGTCCGGCGCGTCCCCGGCCACTACATCTGGGCCACACCCGGGCAGGGCCCACGCGCCACGCCCCAAGCGGAAGGACACACCATGACGACGGACGTCATCTCCCTGGACGACGCGCGCTTTCAACAGGAGGTGCTGGAGTCCCCGGCGCCCGTGCTGGTGGACTTCACGGCCGCGTGGTGCCCGCCGTGCCGCGCCCTCGCGCCCGTGCTCGACACGCTCGCCTCGGACTACCGGGGCCGGCTGAAGGTCGCCAGCCTGGACGTGGACGCCAATCCGGAGTCCGCCATGCGCTACGGCATCCGCTCCGTCCCGGCGCTGCTCCTCTTCAAGCAGGGCCAGGTCGTCCAGCAGCTCCTGGGCGCCCGGCCCCGGGCGAAGCTGGAGCAGGAGCTGCTGCCCCACCTCGGGTGACTTCGCGCGCGCTCAGCGCTTCGCGGCGACGCGCCACAGGGTGTTGCTGGCGTCGTCCGCGACGAGCAGCGCACCATCCGGCAGCACGGTGATGCCAGCCGGCCGGCCATGGACGCGGGCCGTGGACTCATCGGCGATGAACCCGGTGAGGAAGTCCTCCGGCGGGCCGCTGGGCCGGCCGGCCCGGAAGGGCACGAAGACGACCTTGTAGCCGGACAGCTCGCGCCGGTTCCATGAGCCGTGCTGCCCGATGAAGGCCCCGCCGTGGTACCGGCTGGGGAAGGCCTGTCCTTCATAGAAGGCCAACCCCAGTGAGGCCGTGTGCGAGCCCAGGGCCACGTCCGGCACGCGCGCCTGCTTCACCAGGTCCGGACGCTGGCCCGCCATGCGCGGGTCCTCGTTCGCGCCGAAGTAGGCGTAGGGCCAACCGTAGAAGGCGCCCTCCTCCACGTGCGTGAGGTAGTCCGGCACCAGGTCCTCGCCCAGGTTGTCGCGCTCGTTGACCACCGTCCACAGCGTGCGCGTTCCCGGCGCCCAGGCCATGCCCACGGGGTTGCGCAGGCCGCTGGCGAAGATGCGCTCGCCGCTGCCGTCCGGGTTGATTTCGAGGATGTTGGCGCGGCGCTCCTCTTCCTTCAGGCCGTACTCGGCGTTGTTGCTCGCCGAGCCCACCGACACGTAGAGCTTCGAGCCGTCCGCGTTGGCCAGCAGGTTGCGCGTCCAGTGATTGTTGTAGCCACCCGCGGGCAGCTCCAGCACCTTCTGCCCCTGCGCGCGCAACGTCGTCGCCCCCGCCTCGTAGGGGAAGCGCCAGACGCCGTCGGTGTTCGCCACGTAGAGCTGATTGCCCAGCAACGCCATGCCCAGCGGCTGGTTCAACCCCTCCAGGAAGACTTCGCGCACCTCCGGGCGGCCGTCCTTGTCCGCGTCCCGAAGCAGGGTGATTCGGTTGGCGCTGGTGCCGATGTTCTGCGAGCGGACCTTGCCCGTCGCGTGGGCCTCCGCGCGGTCCTCCTCGTCCTTGAACAGGGAGGCGGCCTCGGCCACCAGCACGTCGCCGTTGGGCAGCACGTACGTCCACCGGGGGTTCTGGAAGCCGTCCGCGTACCGCGTCACCTCGAAGCCCTCGGGGGCCACGGGGCGCGCGCCCTCCAGCCAGCCGATGACGTTGCTGTAGCGCTTCACCTCGAAACCCGTGTCCGGGGGCGGCAGCGTCGGTGAAGGCACCTCGGGCTCGGGAGGAGCCGAGGGGGCGCGATGCGCGCAGTCCACCAGGAACAACACCGCCACCGCGCTGAAGGAGACTCGGGAGAACACGTTCATGCGCCTTCTTTACGAAGGCTCCGCCGCGAGGGAGCCCCCGCGCCCTCCCCGGCACGCCACGGATGTTGAATGGTGGGAGCCATACGCCTCGGCTGCCCGGTGCCCAACACCTGGGCCGCACCGGGTCCTCCGTCACCGCCCTACATTCCACCCACGGACAATTTTAGACCCGTGTTGCAAACAGTACACTCCTCGTATATCCATGGATTCACCCTGTGCATCGCGCAGGGCGCGGGTCGCCCCACATCTCCGATCCCCCCTTCTCGTTCGGGGCGACTCGTTCCCACCGCGGACAGTCGCCCTCACCCGTGCCAGCCCCTTCCTGTCCGGGGCGGCCCGCACCTTTCACTGACGCCTTTGTCTCACCGGTCCAGCCGGCGCCGGGCCCGGGCTCGCGCTGCGTCCAGCGCGGAGTCCACGCTGGATTCAGCTGGCTTCGCTGGCGGCGTGGCGGAATCGCGCTCGGGTAAGGGAGGCTCCGCTGTCCGGGGTGCCTGAACGGAGGGCGCCGCCGGGGACGCGACCCCGGGCGTCTCCACAGCTCGCGACGCACGCGCGGCACGCAGCCGAGGCGCGGAGAGGAAGCGCCGCACGGCCACCTCCGCCAGCAACACGGCCAGCGCCACGGCCACCAGCCAGGGGGCCAGGGCCACGCGGCCCAGGGACTCCGGAGCCTCCTTGAAGAGGCCCGTCATGGACAGGCGCTCCACGCCGCCGCCCACGGCCGCGAGGGCGCGCAGCAATTCCAGTCCCGCTTTCGCCGAGCCGGGCTCGAACTCCGGCGCGTAGGGCAGCGTGACGGGCGGCGCGCGCAGCACCTTCGCCCCCAGCCGCACCACCGGGTGCCACGTGCCGCTGCCCTCCAGCGGGTATTCAGCGACGAGCCGGTCCTCGTCCTCCCACCGCATCGGCCGCTCCACGGGTGAGGCGCGTCCGTCGCCGGGCAGGAGCACCACCGTCGGCGCGGCGCCGGGGAGCGCCTCGCCCGGAGGCAGGTCCAACGTCACGCGGAGCAGGTGTCCCCGCCGCTCGGTGCGCACCACCGCGTCTCCCACGGGCGTCGCGCCAGCCAGCGTCCAGCGCACCATGCCCTCCAGCGTCGCGCGCAGGGCCGCCCACGTCCGCAGTTCGCCGGTGTACGGCCCGTCCACCTCCGCCGTGAAGGCCACCGTGCGGCCCGCGCCACGAGGCCACATCGCCAGGATGGGCGCGCCGTTCGAGTCCAGGGTGCGCAGCGCCACGTTGGCGCGGGGCTTGAGGTACGTGAGGTTGTAGCCGCCCACCTGGGGCAGCCCGTCCGCGGACAGCGGGCCGAGCAACGAGAGGTCCGGCGCGCCCTCCAGCGAAGCGGGCTCGTCCACGAAGGTGGCGCGCGCCACGGTGAGCGTCTCCTGGCTGAAGATGCGCGGCAGGCTCATCGCGTCCTCGGCGAAGTAGACGCGCCCGCCGCCCCGGTGCGCCACCTCGCGAAGCAGGTCCGCGTCCGGGTCCGAGGGCAGGCCCAGCCCGATGACGGACACCGTCACGTCCTTCTCGCGAAGGATGGCCAGTGTGCGCTGGTAGTCGCCGGGCTCCTCGGAGTCCGAGGCGTCGGAGAACAGGAGGACGTGCCGCGTGGGCTTCTCGCTGCGGAGAATCTCCTCGCGCCCGGTGCGAAGCGCCTCGCCCACGTAGATGCCGCCACCACCGCTGAAGCCGCGCGCCACGGCATCCAGGGGCAGCCCTTCCTCCACGGGGCTGAGCGGGAAGATTTCATGGGGCGCCGTGTCCACCATGTGCACGGAGGCTTCGTCCTTCGGGTTGAGCAGCGTCAGCGCGGCCACGACGCCCTCGGCGGCCAGCTCCATCTTCGTGCGCCCGTCCGGCACGGTGACGCCCATGGAGCAGGAGGCATCCATCAACACGCTCAAGGCCAGGGAAGCGCGGCGCTGCTCCTCGCGCATCTCCAGGGACACGGGCAGCAGTTGCTCCACGGGCGAGCGACGGAAGCCGCCCTCGCCGAAGCTGTTGCGCCCCCCCGTCATCACCAGCCCGCCGCCGGCCTCCTCGACGTAGGCCGCCAGCGCGTTGAGCCCCGGCTCGCCGAGCGCGTTGGCGTCCACGTTCTCCAGCACCACGGAGCCCACGCCGTCCAGGTCATCCAGCGTGAGCCGGAACGGGGTGCGCACGTCGAGTTGCAGCCCCGATGCAGAGAGCGACTGCGCGAGCGTGCCCTGGGACTGGTTCGTGAGCAGCAGCACGCGCGGTGGGCCCTCCACGCGCAGCACGGCGACGCCCCGGTCGTTCTCCACCACGCCGTCGCCGGGGGCGGCCACGGAGAGCTGGTAGCGGACCAGGCCGGGCTCCTCGACGAGGTCGCGCAGGGGGAGCACGTTGGGACCGGGCTGGAAGTCGAAGGGGCCCTGGAGCAGCACGCGGCCATTGCGCTCCAGTCGGACGGTGCCGGTGACGGCCTCGGAGGCGTACACCACGGCGGAGAACTGGAAGGGCTCGCGCTCGGAGACGGCGGCCGGCACGTCCACCGAGACGACAGCCACGTCGAGCGGTGGCTCGGGGCGGGCGAGGTGACGCCAGTCCACGGCGAGGCCCCGGGCCGCCAG
>JBKGHI010000422.1:0-4690 GCA_046520405.1 Myxococcus sp. 1LA | reverse complement strand
AACTTCTTGCTCATGCACGGCATTGACCACGGGGGCCTCCTTCCGGGCAAGCCCCTCGTGATTACCGCGACAGGCTCCTAGACGGCGGAGTGTCGTTCTCTTTGGGCTCAATCGTACTCTCGGTGCCAATCATACCAAGTCCCGTGCGCCGGCAGCAGCGCGACGGTTCACCAACTCGACCTCGCAGACGCCGGCCTCCTCGATTCAGCATTGACAAGCCCCACATTCCAGCCGACACGGATTGGCGCACAGACAGGCACTCCCTCCCATCAGGAGAGATACCGCTCCGCCTCCTTGAAGAACTGGGTGAGCGAGAACTCCAACAGCGACTGGCGGGACTGCATGTAGCGGCGGGCGCGGAGGAAGGGCAGCCAGACGCGCTTGCCCACGCGCACCTGGGACTCCTCCAGCTTCTTGCGCGGTATCCACTGCCCGCCCAGGCGCCGGACGAGCACGTTGCCCAGGTAGGCTCCCACCGCTGGCGTCACCCGCTCGTCGATGAGCTCCCGCTCGTGTCGCTCCCGGACTGTGCTCCGCAGTCCTGTCCTGCTTCGATTGCTTCTTCACATCCACCTCACGAGAAGAGGCTATCAGCCGGCGAGGAGCCTCAAGAAGTTCCGCAACGGAGGACAAGCCTCTTTGCGATCAGGAAATGCCGGATTGCGCCCAATTTTAACAAAGGGCGTGGGGCATCGCGGGCAATGCGACGGGATTGCGCATCAGAGCAATGGCGAATTTAGGGGCTGGATTTTGTAGGGAACACTGATCTCATTCGCCAAATGGAGGCCGTCTGTCCAGTTTCCACGGTCGGCGTTGAGCGTTAGAACGCCCCCGATGCGCTGCAAAACGATGTGCTCTCCATTGAAAAGGAGGACACCATCGCGGCCGTGCTCAAGCAGGAGCAATGATGCGCGCAACATAGTTCGGCATCCGGCGGCATACTCAGGGCTGTTGGGGTTGAGCCTGAAGCCGACCAGCATGCTGGGCTTGAAGTGGAAATCCTCCTCAAATAGGGACCGACTCTCCTCATCGAGACCAATGGCCCAAATCCATAGGGCGGGTCCAATCAAATGAGATTCATCGCCCCATGAAAAACCAAATTGGTCGGCAAGGAGGCGAAGAGCCTGCATTGGCGCCATGTCGGTTTCAAACTTAAGCCCATTCTCAAGACCCATGACATACTCCTATCGGACAAGCCTATCCGTCATCAGCAACAGCCCTATTGAACCCCGAGCACCTGCTTCAAGGGTAAATCAAGGAGACCTTCCCGTCTTTGATGCCCAATACTTCCTTCAGCCCCTGAATGGGATATTTAAGAAACTGCTCCCGAACCTCGGCGACTGGCACAGGAGTGTCTTCCAAGTTCATGACAATTCGATCCGCCTGCCCTGACTCCACTTTGGACTCCCTGACGTAGTCCCACATGTTTCTCACTCTCCTCCCATTTGGAGCATAGCAGTCCGCATACTCTCCATTGATTCTATAGTCAGGCTCCTTGCCATTGGGCTTTGGAGCCGGGTTCTGCTCAACGTGATATCCATTTTCTGCGAGAATCTCGGCCGACTCATTCTCTCGCTGAATGGATTTAATGTTAGCTGGGTCCTTGTCATGCGGCCCTGGGGTGGTTTTTCGTCCTGTAAGGCTCCCCTTGGGCTTTGGTCCACCGCCACTTCCTGCCGCCTGACTGAGGACAACGATGGTTCCAACTCCTGCCCCCACTACTGTGGCCATCTTCCCAACCGGCACCGCGACACGCTGAATCGCCAGGGCGCCCTGGGCAGAGAGAGAGAGGATGGGCACCATGGCTTCGGCGCCGCCCATGGCGCTTGTCAGAGTGCGCGTGACGCCGTTGGCGGAGCCCCCGGCAATCAACAGGGTGGTGCTCAGCTTGGCCACTGCCTTCATCTGCTCGCCAGCCGTCATGTACCGGAAGCGCTCCCAGTACTCGGGGGAAGACGCAATGAGGGCGGCCACCCCCGCGGGCAGATGTCGCAACGCGAGGATGCTGTCCGTCGGATACGTGAAGAAGTGGCCCAGGGCGTGGTACAGCTCGACAAAGGCGTCCTCCGCACCGTCTAACGTACGACTGACGACGTCCGCGTCGTCATACACCTCTGCATATGCCCCTTCGTTCAGCTCCCGGAATTGGGCATCGAGGAGGCGGAAGATGCCGCCTTGGCTGCCGTAGAAACGGCCCAACTCGAAGCCGTGCGCGCGGAAGGCCCCGTCCTTCCACTCCACCTCGGCCACCCTCTGCTGGGTGCGCCCATTGCGCACCCACGCCAGGTAGCCGTCCGGTCGAAGTACTGCTACGCCCTGGAAGCGCGCTACCCGGCGCAGCAGCTCGGCCCGGGACACCTCTCCGCCCTCCAGCACCTCGCGTAACAGGTGGCCCACGGCCATTCGAGGCGGGAAGTTCCCTAGCGTCACCGGAGTCTCCACCAGCAATTCCAGCAGGCGAGCCGCTTCTTCTGGGGTGAAGGGGTTGACGCGCGGAGGGAGTACGTCGGCGTCGCCGAGGCCCGCCAGCACCAACAGCTTTTCGAAGGCGTCCACCTCCAACATTCCTGTTTCCACCGCGAGCACGGCCATATCGGCTGGAGAAGCCGCAATGACGGCTGTACCCATGGAGGCGCGCCCTGGGCGGCGACGACGAAGCCGCGCTTCCTCGTCCTCATCCGTCGAAGCGGCGGCGGACGAGGCCACCAGGTACGTATTGCCCGCACTGCTGCTCAACGTTCCGGCGTGCGACACGCGCGCCCCCTGGCCCAGCGCCACTCCATGGCCGGACAGAGGCGTCAGCGTGGCACACCCAGACGCCAGCAGCATGGTGCCCCACAGGGCCACCCACTTCCCCAGAGACTCAGCGGCCATTGTCCACCCCCATGCCGAGCGACGCGAATGCCCCCGGACGTAACGGGCCTTCCGCCGTGGGGTACAGCAGTGTACCGCCCTGCCCGAGTGCATAGAGTCGTCCCCCCCAAAAGCGCCAGCGCACCTCTCCAGAAGCCAGGTAGCGGGCCCCCGGCTGACGCATGCCCACGGCCAGTCCCTTCACCGCCACCTCCAGGTTGCGGTGCAGCAGTTGCACCGCCAGTCGTCCGTCCACGTCCACGCGGCCCCAGCTGAAGGCCTCGGCGCCCATGGAGAGGTGCAGGTGGCGTTGCAATACCTCGCCCAACAACACCGCGTCCCATGCCACCATGGCTTCTGCATACACGGAGTACCCTTCCGGGAAGGACGCCTGGGCCAACGGCAGGCCCGAGGTGCCCGCCGCCTGCAACCGCGCCAACTCGTAGTCCGCGCCGAAATAACCCTGCCGAAAGCCTCCATGCTGCCGGCGTGCCTCCAGCCGCAGCCGCAAGTCCAGTGTTGGTGTCACCGCGTCTGCACCGACGCCGGCCACGGCGCCCCAGGCACCTCCTGCACCGGGGCGGCCGCCCATCCGGCAAATACGTGCATTTCCAGGGCGCGCCGCCCCTTGCGCTGCACCAGCACCACCGCCGTCGCGTCCAGGTGCGCCAGCGTCACCTCGGCCGACTTCACCTCCCCACGTCCCCAGTCATGAATGGCGGAGAGCGAGAGGGTGTAGCGCCCGGCTGCTCGGCGCGAAGAGGACATGCTGCACGTCCAACTCGAGTTCCCCACCCATGAGACGGGCTCCCAGCACATCAGAGGAGAATGCCTCCATGTACAGAGGCCCCAGCGTGCCGGTGAGGAGGGCACCCGCAGGGTGGTAGTCTGGGTTCGTGCGGTTGGAGTAGCGCTGCACCAGATGCCCGGATACCAGGTGAAAACCCTCCATTGCCCCCACCCACAGCGCGACGGGGGATGTGTCCGCGCCCAGCTTGAGGGCGCGCACCAACTGGCCCCAGTCCGACAGGCTGTCCCAGTCCTCCTTTCGAACCAAGCCCGCCCCTTCTCCCCCTCCCCACATGCGCAGCCGCACTGGCGCACCCGCGTTGAGGCCAAACTTTTCTCCGCCATCTATCACCAGCGTCGGCTCCAGTTGAATGAAGCCCTCGTCCTCGCCAACACCTCGCCTGGGCAGTAGCGTCAGCGTGGTGGCCTCCAAGCGCAGCAGGTAGCCCCACCTCGCAGCCGAAGGGAGCAGGACGGGCAACTCGTCAGGGGCAGGGGCCCGGCCTGGCGGCGTCGGCGCGACCTCAGATGGCGCACCTCGCTCAGGTGGCCTGCTCTCGTCAGGACGCGGATGTAGAGTGCCCTCCTGCGCTTCGGCGGGCATGGTCACGTCCTCGCCGGCCTGAGGCTCCGCGAATTCCTTCGTCCACCCCATCCCGGGCAATAACAAGGGCAGCATCAGCGTCGCGGCCCAACATCGACTCAGAGACATGTGCACCTCCTATGAAACTCCCCGCTCAGTCGGAAGGACGAAGTTTCCCTGACAGGTCCGACAGGGCGCCGGGCCACGGGTAGATGCATTGCACTGAGGTCATCACCGACACCTTGACCGCGCTTGCTCATGGGCAGACGTGTCACGCCACGGCGCCAGGAAGGCTTGGCAAACGCGAAGAGGGATGACTGAGGAAGGGCTCCTCAGCGTCCGTCAGGCACGCAGCCCGACGTAAGAGCTCGCCGTGCCCCCTTCCAGCGCGTGCGGACCGGGCCGGAGCACGCCGGACGGTCGGCGGTCAGTCGAGGCTCTTCGGCAAAGTGACGGTGCCGGGGT
>JBKGHI010000421.1:0-4699 GCA_046520405.1 Myxococcus sp. 1LA | reverse complement strand
CTCGGTTGCCCGACCATTTCCCTATTCGGCTAACTAATATCCGAACAGGCCCTAAAGCCGCCCCGCGTACTGCTCGACTAACGCTGACGGATGGCCCGCACCTCAATCCGCACCGGCGCCTCCGGCGTGGAGTTGAGGATGCGCTGACAGGTCTCTCCCGTGAAGAGCACGCCGCGGTCCTCGAACGTCCACGTGCTGTCGCTCGACGGGGTGCGCTCGCCTTCCACGTAGACCACGAGCAGCTTGGGGTCGGACGGGCGCTGGGGGCCTTTCAGCGGAATCAGGCAAGGCTCCGGCAGCGTCACCGCCCGGCTGATCGCCTCCAGCGCGCTTGCAAGCTCAGCCTGGTTCCCAGCCTGGAAGAAGGAACGGTTGCACAGGCCCGTGGTCGGGTTGCACGTGTCGCCCTCGCCGCACGGGCGCGCAGCGTCACACGTCCGCTGGAAGCCGCCCGCTCGCGCCATGGCCTCCAGCACCGCAGGGCCCTCGCCCGACGCGGTCTCAGCACCGAAGCCAATCACAATGGTCGAAATCTGCTTCTGCTTCAGTGCCTGCACCGCAGCTACGGAGGCATCGGAGTCCAAGCACCCCCGCTGATTGTAAGCGCCAAAACAACCGTTGTTATCGATGGTGCACTTGCAGAGTTCGGGATTGGCGCCGGTGTTGACGTTATCCGCGTTGCAATTCGGAAGACCGTCCGTCAGCAAGATGACGAAGTTTTCCCGATCTGGGTCCTGAAGACCCGGCAGCCCACTCACGAAGTTCAGACTGCCACTCGTCGGCGTACCACCGAGCGGACGCCCCTCACCACTATTGGGGATGCCCTGCAGGAGGTCGTTGATTTCACTGGCATGCGCCAGAAGGGACGCATCGTCCTCCTGCTCTGGCAGCCCCTTCAACAGCGCGCCTTGGGTTGCCTCACGGCACGAGTCGGCAACCGCGGTTCCTCCGCGCGTCTCCGGGTAGGTCGTCAGTGCGAAGCGCACGAACTGACCACTGGACTCAAGAAACTGCGGAACGGCGGCCTGCAGCTCAGTCCAGCGCGTGGGGCAGACATCGACATTACACGGCGCCTCGCGACCACAAACGACCGGGGAGCCTTGGTAGTCCACGATACAGGCAGGATCCGAAGGGTTCACGGGGTCCGTCATCGACGCAGAGGTATCCACCAACAACATGATGTTGGGCTTGCTCGCGCGGGCGTTGATGACCTCCTCCACCGTCGTCTGCGCGATGGCCAGAGGCTCCACCGGCTCGAAGTCGTAGGTCTGACAGGCCAGGACGGCGGCGCCGACTGACAGTGCACTCAGGAGGGGCAGCTTGGAGCGCATAGGCAATGAGTTCCTTCTGCTACTGGGGGACGCGGGGCTTCCCGCGTGGCCGGGTACTTCAAAGGGGGTACGGCGTGCCCCCAGGTTATCGCGTCATTCCCGTCGTGCGCTACCGCATCGGAAGACCGATTCGTGGCCGTTTGGATGCCACTGCGACGTTACAGCCAGAGCGATGCCTGCCTGCGGACGTGGGCTCACCGCCCACCTCCTATAGGGTCAGCACCCGTGCACCCGCGGTCAGTCGCCACAGCGAGGCCATCCCCATCACCTCATCCAGGGTGCCCGCCAATGCCTCCGGCTCGTACCCGCAGATGCGCACCGTGGTGTCGCAGGCGATCAGCCTCGCGCCCAGCGTGCGCGCTTCCGCAAGCATCGGCGCGGGGGCCAACACCCCGAGTGACTCCGCGCGGGTGAACTCCTCATGCTCCCGTCCGCTCGAGGGCTGGCCATAGGCGCCACTCACGAGCTGGCGCAGCGCATCGAAGGCGAAGACGAAGTACACCTCGTCGCCCATGGCCGCGGCGGTGATTCCCATCGTGGCGGCCTGGAAGGCCGGCTCATACGTGGCGTGCTGCAGAAAGAAGAGGACCCGTCCGGCCATGACGCGCGGACCATAACGGGCTTGCCGTCCTGCCGCGCCTCCAATGACGTATAACCCTGAAACATCCCCCCTGTTCGGGAAGCCCCCATGACGACCACCCTCCCCCCACGTCCTGGCGCCGTTCCCGCGTGCTCCTCTCGCCGTCGCGCTGTGGGGCCCGTGGTCCTCGGAGCCGTGCTGCTCGCGGGCTCCGGCGGCCTGGCCCGGATGAGCACGTCCGCCAACGCGGAGCCGTCGCTCGCCTCCAGCGCCCCCACGCCCGTTGGCGACGTGCAAGCCCAGGTCGTCGCGCTCCTTGATGCGACTCGGACTGGCGCTCCCGCCGAAGAGGCCTGGAGGCGACTGGGTCCAGGCGCGGTGCCCGTCCTCTCCGCCCTCGTCGTGGATCCGTCCGCGCCCGCCTCGCGGCGCACGATTGCCGTGTCCTCCCTGGCGCTGGTGGATCCTTCCGGTGGCGCGGCCTCCATCCGCGAGGTGCTCGAAGACGCGAAGGCCCCGGCGGAGGTGCGCGCGAGCGCGGCAGGCGCGCTGGGCCGGTGCCTGGGGCGGGACGCCATCCCCACCCTCATCTCCCGGTTGCCGGACCCGGAGTTCCAGGTCCGGGAAGCCGTAGCGGTGGCGCTCGGACGCCTGGGCGGACAGCAGGCCCGGCAAGCACTCGAGGACCGATTGCCCGTGGAGGAACGCCCCCTGGTCCGCGAGGCACTCCAGCGTGGACTGACGTTGGTCGAACCCTGAGGAGGTCGGGACCACCTGACTCCGGGCTCGCGTCGGCCCGGGGCTTCCATTAGATGGAGGCCATGCGTCCCACCGTCCTTCTCTTCGACATCGATGGAACCCTGGTCACCACGGGCGGCGCGGGGCGCCGCTCCATGGAGGCCGCTTTCGACAAGCTGCATGGACGCCGGGATGCGTGCGACTCGTTCGCCATGTCCGGGATGACGGACCGGGCCATCGTCCGCAAGGCGATGCGCATCATCGGCGTGGAAGACACGACCGAGGCCATCGACGCCGTCATCCACGCCTACGTCACCCACCTGGCCGAAGAGGTCCACAAAGTGGATGACGAGCGCTACCGCGTCTTCCCGGGCATGCGCGAGGCCGTGAAGGAAGCCCGCTCCCTGCCCGGCTTCGCAGTGGGCCTGGGCACCGGCAACGTCCGTGAAGGCGCCCGCGTGAAGCTGGAGCGCGTGAGCATCTACGACCAGTTCGACTTCGGCGGCTTCGGCTGCGACAACGAAGACCGCACCGAGCTGATTCGCTGCGGCGCCAATGCCGGCGCCGCGCGGCTGGGTGTCCCCGTGGAGGAGTGCCGCGTCGTCGTCATCGGAGACACACCCAAGGACGTGCACGCGGCCCGGGGAATCGGCGCCGAGTGCATCGGAGTGGGGACCGGCACCTTCGCCGCACAGGCCCTCCTGGACGCAGGGGCGACCGTCGCCTTTCAGGACTTCTCCCACCCCGAGGCCTTGGGGGCGTTGCTCGGCAGGCACTGAGGCCCCTGCCCGGCCGCTCGGTGCACGGCGCCGGGTGTGCTATCTCCCGCCGCCCTTCCGAGGAGCCTCCGCATGTCGTCCACGCTCGAATCGTACGAGCTCATCCGCTTCGCCGAAGCCTTCGAGGCCCGCCTCGCCACGGCGGGGGAAATGCTCACCGGCCGGCCCAGCCTGGAGGCCGAAAAGGGCTGGCTGGCCACCGCGCTGGAGCTGGTGCGCACCGCGCGCGCGCCCACCGCGGGTGTGCTCGACCGCGTGAAGGACCTGCCCGAGCTCGAAGAGGCTCGCGAGGAATATGCCTTCCACCAGCAGGGACTCTGGGTGGACGCGTTGGAGAAGCTGCACGCCGGCATCACCTTCACCGCGAGCAGCCGCGCCCCGGTCATCGAGGCCCTGTTCCCTCACCTGAAGTTCCCTCAGCTCCGGCGAGCGCCCCGCGAGGCCGTGCTCGAGTACGCCACCTCCTACGAGCGGCGCACGAAGAGCGCTTATGTGACGCGCATCTTCGGTCGCGAGGACTTCGCGCTCGTCCGGCCCGTCATGGAGCAGGTGCTGGCCGCCCATACCGCGTGGCGCACCAGTCATGAACCCGCCCCCCTGTCCCTGGAACAGGAGGCACTCCTGCGCGAAGAGCTGGTGACGCTGGGCCGGAAGCTCGACCAGTCGCTTCGCCAGGCGCGATTGCTGGCCGAGGCCGCGCTCGTGCCCGTGCCCACCGTCTATGAAGCCGCCGGGCTGAACCTCAAGCCCAAGCGCCGCGCTGGCCGCGGGCTGGCCCTCTCCGACGACGCGATGGCCGGCTTCGACGAGCCCGTGGACTCCATGGAGCCCACCGAGGCAGAGCTCGCCGAGGTCGCGGCGCTCGATGCGGGTGTCGATGTCGCGCACCCCGAGGCTTCGGAGCCGATGGCGGCGGCCGGGGATGGTGGATTGAAGGAGCATCAGGATGCGGGCGCCGACCGCGCGGGCAGTGGCGCCGGCCTGAATGCGGACGGCGCGTCCCACATACCTCGGACTCGGAGCCAGCACGTGGCTCCACCGCGCCTCTCGAAACGACATCCGAACCGCCGAATGAGGCCCAGGCCCAAGGTGGCAATGCGCCTGCCACGTCCACGGGTGGCTCGGCAGACGTGGGCGAAGGGGGTGCGCCCCCCTCCCCTCGGTGCCACGGCGAACGGGCGTGACGAGAGGGCCTCCGCTGCCAATCCCGCGGGGGCCGCAACGAAGCCTGGCGGAACGCGCCGGCCTCCGCTGGTGCCACGGCGAAAGGG
>JBKGHI010000420.1:0-4703 GCA_046520405.1 Myxococcus sp. 1LA | reverse complement strand
GACAGCCGGTCCGGGAACTGCTGGCCGGGCCCCAGCCCCACCTGCTCCAGCAGCGCCCGCGCGCGGGCACTGGCCTCCGCGCCGCCGTGGCCGTTGAGCTCCAGCGGCAGCCGCACGTTCTCCTCCACCGTCAACGTGGGGAGCAGGTTGAAGGCCTGGAAGATGAAGCCGATGCGCTCGCGCCGCAGCAGGGTGCGCTCGCGCTCGTTGAGCCGTCCCAGGTCGCGGCCGTCCACGCGGACCTCGCCCTGGCTCGCCAGGTCGATGCCGCTGATGAGGTTGAGCAGCGTGGACTTGCCCGAGCCGCTGCGCCCCAGCAGCACCACGAACTCGCCCCGGCGCAGGGAGAGCCGCACGCCGGAGAGCACCTCGCGCGTGGTGTCGCCTTCGGCGTAGGCCTTCGTGACGTCGCGCAGTTCGACCAGGGGAGGGGAGTCGGGCGGGGACATGGGGGCTTCTCCATACATGGATGCCCTGTCCATCGCTCAACCTTCAGCGCATGCCCGCACCCCACTCAGGCGCCAGCGGCGGGTGACGCGGCCTCCCACCACGAGGCGCTCCGCTGCTGCGCGAGGAAGTCACCCACCTCCGCCGCCAGCAGCGGGCCCGCCGTGTCCCGAGGGATGACGTGGAAGCCCTGCCGCAGGGACAGGACGCGCACTGACGGGGCCGCGCTGAGCCGGCGTGCGAGCCACCGCCCGCCCTCCGGGTCCACGACGTGGTCCTGCTCCGCCACCGCCACCAGCGTGGGGCAGCGCACGCGCGCCACGTCCCGGATGGCCATCGCCTGGAGCGTGCACAAATCCCTCAGCCGCGCCACGGGGAAGGCGGGCAGCACCGGCGCCTGGGCCAGCGCCTCCGGGTCCGAGATGTCCGTGCCCGACTTCGCCACCCACGGGTGGGTCCACTCCAGGACGGGCGTGCGCGCGAGCTGCCGGACCAGGAACATGCGCGGCCCCCGGAAGCGCACCGCCGGCGCCACCAGCGTCAGCGCGCGCACCGCCTCCGGGTGCCGCGCGGCCAACTCGAGCGCCAGCAGCGCGCCCATGGACAGTCCCGCCACGAACACGCTCCGGTGCCCCCGGAGCGCGTGCAGGGCCTGCTCCGCCGCCGCCAGCCAGTCACGCCAGGTGACCTCGAGCAGGGCCTGCGGGGTGGTGCCATGGCCGGGCAGGCGCGGCGCCACCACCCGCAGGCCCCGGGCCGCCAGGGCCTCGCCCAGGGGGCGCACGTCCCAGGGGCTCCCCGTGAAGCCGTGCAGGAGCAGGCACGCGTCCTCGCCCCGGCCCAGCTCGAAGGGCGCCGTCTTCCGCGAGTCCAGGGGGGCGGCTTCTGAGGTCGGGCTCACGCCGTGACACTGGCCACGCGCGAGCGCAGGCGCTATGCCCCCTGCCTCATGGCGGACACTCCGAAGCCCCCGGACATGCAGTTGCAGATTCAGATGGACGATGACGTGGCCAATGGTCAGTACGTCAACATGGCCCTGGTGAACCACTCCGACACCGAGTTCACCCTGGACTTCATCTACGTCCAGCCGCAGCAGCCCAAGGCCCGGGTGCGCTCGCGCATCATCACCAACCCCAAGCACATGAAGCGCCTGGTGGCGGCCATGCTGGACAACATCCAGCGCTACGAGGCGAAGTTCGGCCCTATCGCGATTCCCGAGGAAGACGGCGGCGTGCACTGAAGGCGGCGCCTCTGCTGGGGAAAAACCCGCACGTGGGGTGTTTCTCCGGGCGCTTCACTGGCCTTCGGGCCCGGTGCCGCGCAGACTTGGCGCCATGGTGCTGAGACTCCTGGTCCCCTTGCTCGTATCGCTTTATGCGTCCTCCGCCGCGGCCCAGTGCCTGGGGGATGGCATCCAGCTCTTCCCCACACCGGGCGCCATCATCCCCACCAACTCACGCTTCCTGCTGGAAGGCGTCGGCACGGCGCGCCCCCAGGTCGCCGCGCTGGTGGGGAAGAAGCTGCGCCTGGTGGCGGACAGCCACATCGTCGAGGTGTCGGTGCAGCGCGGGTGGGAGAGCAGCCTGGGCCGTGTCACCGTCATCCTCAAGCCCGCGGGGGCCATGGAGGCGGACAAGCGCTACACGCTGCGCGTGGACGAGTCGCTGCCCAACGTGCCGCTCCTCAACGGCCGGGGCACCATGCTGCCCGAGTGGCGCACCGGCAAGGGGCAGGACAAGCAGGCCCCGCGCTGGCTCAAGCGCCCCGCCGTCTCCGAGGGCTTCCTGCGCCGCACGCCGCAGGGCACCACCCGCTTCGTGCGGCTCAACCTGTCGCTGAAGGAGGACAGCCCGGCGTACCTGGTGGTGAAGCTGGAGCCGCGCCGCCCGGGCCCCAGCGTGCAGCAGTACGTGGTGCCGGTGAGCAACAACACGGCCTTCATCGGCCATGAGGCGTGCAGCGGCACCTTCGCCATGGAGGATGGCCGCAGCTACCGGGCCCGCATCCAGGCCTTCGACGCGGCGGGACAGATGGCGCCGGCCGTTCCGCCCGTGGACTTCGAGGCCCCGGACGAATACTCGATGCAGCAGTAGCGCGCGGGAGTTCTCCCCGGCGCCGGGAAGTTGGTGTAGGCCTGAGGTGGGCGCTCCCTTCGCGCCCAGCCCCCGGGAGAGCGCATGAAGACGGTGGACGTGGAGAGCCTCAAGGAGCGGATGACGGCGTTCATCCGGTCGCTGCAGGACGACATCTGCGGCGCCCTGGAGCGGCTGGATGGTTCGTCGCGCTTCCGCGAGGACTCCTGGACCCGCCCGGGCGGCGGCGGCGGACGCAGCCGGGTGCTGGAGGACGGCGCCGTGCTGGAGAAGGCCGGCGTCAACACGTCCGTGGTGTACGGCGAGCTGGAGGAGCAGTTCGCGCAGAAGCTCCAGGGCGAGGGCCGCCACTTCTGGGCCGGCGGCCTGTCCCTGGTGCTGCACCCGCGCAACCCGCACGTGCCCACCGTGCACGCCAACTACCGCTTCATCCACCAGGGCGGGAAGGCGTGGTTCGGCGGCGGCGCGGACCTGACGCCCTACTACCTCTACGAAGAGGACGCGGCGCACTTCCACCGCGTGCACCGGGCCGCCTGTGACAAGCACGACGCGGACTACTACCCGCGCTTCAAGGCCGCCTGTGACAAGTACTTCTACCTGCGCCACCGCGAGGAGACGCGCGGGGTGGGCGGCATCTTCTTCGAGAACATGGGTGGGGAACTGGAGAAGGAGTTCGCCTTCGTCCAGGACTGTGGCCGGGCTTTCGTGGACGCGTACGTGCCCATCGCCGAGCGCCGCAAGGACACGCCGGTGACGGACGCGCAGCGCTTCTGGCAGGAGGTGCGGCGCGGGCGCTACGTGGAGTTCAACCTCGTCTATGACCGGGGCACCGTCTTCGGCCTGGAGACGCGCGGGCGCACCGAGTCCATCCTCATGTCGCTGCCGCCGCAGGTCCGCTGGCGCTATGACCACCACCCCGAGCCCGGCACGCCGGAGGCGCGGCTGGTGGAGGTGCTGCGCCAGCCGCGGGACTGGGCGAGAGGAGGCTGAGATGGCTGATGATGGGTCTGACTGGAGTGAGCTGGGCCGGAGGCGGTCCCACCCCGTCCTTGTCGTCGTCGTGCTCGCGGTGACCACGGGCCACCTGCTGGTGACGCAGTGTTCGGAGCGGCGCCCCGCCACTCGGGCCGCGCCCCCCAGTGACGCCGAGGCCCGCGTCAACGTGCTGGCCCTGTGTGACGCCGTCCAGGCCTACCGAGACGAGCACGGCGTCTACGTCACCGCCGGCCCCACGCCGAAGGAGATTCCACGCAACGGCAGGGCCGTGGCCTTCCCCGAGGACGCGGCCTTCCATCGCATCGGTTTCGAGCCGGACGGAAAGGTGAACTTCCAGTACCAGGTGGTGGTGCAGGAGAGCCCCGTGGGTGAGCCGGAGGTGTCCTGCCTCGCGCGCGGCGACTTCAACGGCGACGGGCTCAACTCCCTCTACCGCGTGCGTCTGGATGCGAACGGAATGACGACGCCCATCGAGGTGCGGAACGAGGGCGAATAGTCCCACCCGCGCAACCCGCTCTGGCTTCTGGCCGACAATCCAGGGGCCGGGCGGCCTCTCCTCGAAATGTGCGGTAACGGCACGTGGCGGCGGCGCGCGTTAGGCTCGGACGCAACAGGCCGGGACCCCAAGCCAGCGTGAGGCATTGCCCATGTCCTCTGTCCGCATCCCCAACGTGATTGACCGCGCCCTCCGCTCGCTGGGAGGCGGTGGCGCCAGACGCGCCGAAGGTCCGGACACGCCGGGTCCCCGGTCCCAGGAGTGGGGGCGCCCCGCGCTGCCGCCACGGCCGGGTGATAACTTCCGTCCCCAACCGCCTCCCCCCCTGCATCCACCCGTGGGCGGCCAGGAGCGCCCCCCGGTGAAGTCGGTGGCGGAGCTGGTGCCGCCCGGCCTGGAGGACACCCCGGGGCAGGAGGCGCTGGGACAGCGCTTCGCGTCGGACGCGGCGCTGCTGGCCTCGCACCTGGCGCCGCCGCAGGTGTCCGGCTCGGAGCGGGCCACGCGGCTGTGGGCGTTCTACACGGCCTACGCCACGGCGGCCGCGCAGCACCGCCGGAGCCCGAGGCGCGCGAGGCCTTCCGCGAGGCGCTGGAGGGCCAGGGCTTCGCCGAGCTGCGGGACACGCACACCGGCGAGGACGGCGTGACGCGGGGACTGTGGGTGATGGA
>JBKGHI010000041.1:0-52285 GCA_046520405.1 Myxococcus sp. 1LA | reverse complement strand
CCAGGCGCAGCTCGCCCAGGCGCGCGCGTCCCGGCGCCGGCATGACCTGCGGGCCCCCTTCGACGGCACCATCATCGACGCGCCGGACCAGACGGGCGCGACGGTGGGGCCCGGCACGCCGCTGTTCAAGCTGGAGCGGCTGGACACGCTGCTGTTGAAGACGACGGTGTCGGAGGCCCTGCGCTCGCAGCTCAAGGCCGGCGCCAAGGTGCGCGTGGAGTCGGTGGGCGCGCGCGTGTCCTCGGAGGAGGCGGTGGTGCGCACCATCCTGCCCTCCGCGGACCCCGCCACGCGCCGCGTCCCCGTGGAGCTGGCCGTGCCCAACGCGGACGGCCGCTTCGTGGCGCACACGCTGGCGCGGGCGGTCCTCTCCCTGGGAGAGACGCAGGACGCCCAGGTGCTGCCGGGCAGCGCGCTGTCGGCGCTCAACGGGGACCACGTCTGGGTGGTGACGTCCGGTCAGGTGCGGCGGGTGGACGTGCAGGTGCTGGAGCGGCGCGAGCAGGGGGAGGTGGTGGTGCTGGCCGCCTCTCCGCTCGACGCGGTCGTCGACCATCCCACGCCGGGCCTGTCGCAGGGCGCCCGCGTCTCCGTGAAGTAGGGGGCCCTTCCCATGCTGCTCAGCGACGTCTCCATCCGCAGGCCCGTCTTCACCGCGATGTTGTCGTTGTGCCTCGTCGTGCTCGGCCTCATGGGCCTGAGCCGGCTGGGCACGGACCTCTACCCGGACGTGTCCTTCCCGGTGGTGGTCATCAACACCGTCTACAAGGGCGCGGGCCCTGGTGAAATCGAAACACAGGTCGTCAAGCCCATCGAAGACGCCGTCGCCGGCATCAGCGGCGTGGACAAGATTCACTCCTACAGCCGGGAGAACGTGGGCATCGTGGTGGTGCAGTTCAAGCTGACCGCCCCCCTGGACCGCGCGGTGCAGGACGTGCGCGACAAGGTCGCCGGCATCGCCAGCCGCCTGCCCCAGGACGCGGACGCGCCCGTCATCGGCCGCGTGGACCTGGGCGCCACGCCCATCCTCACCTACGCCGTCTCCGCCGAGCTGCCGTCCCAGGAGCTGCGCCGGCTCATCGATGACCGCGTCAAGCCCGCGCTGGCCCAGTTGGAGGGCGCCGCCGAGGTGCGCGTCACGGGCGGCGACACGCGCGAGGTGCAAATCGACATCGAGTTGGACAAGGCGCGCGCGGCGGGCGTGTCCCCGCTGGGCATCGCGCAGCGCGTGGCGTCGGAGAACCTGGACCTGCCCGCGGGCCGGCTCCAACTGGGCGCCTCCGAGATGACGGTGCGCTCGCTGGGCCAGTTCCAGAACGTGGAGGAGATTCGCAACCTGCCCGTGGCCCGGAGCGCTACCGGCGCGCAGGTGCGGCTGGGGGAGATTGCCTCCGTGACGGACGGCGTGGCCGAGCGCCGCACCCTGGCGCGCCTCAACGGCCAGGACGCCGTCATCCTGGAAATCGTCAAGCAGCCGGGCTCCAACACCGTGGCGGTGAGCGAGGCGGTGCAGCGGGTGATGGCGCAGATGGGCACGGTGGTGGGGCATGGCTTCCAGGCCACGCTGCTCATCAACCAGTCCGACCTCATCGAGGAGAACGCGCACGAGGTCTGGGTGGCGCTCATCTTCGGCGGCGCGATGGCGGTGCTCATCATCCTCATCTTCCTGCTGGACGTGCGCGGCACCTTCATCTCGTCGCTGGCGCTGCCCACCTCCGTGCTGGGCACCTTCTTCGTGATGTACGTGCTGGACTACACGCTCAACCAGATGACGCTGCTGGGCCTGTCGCTGGCCATCGGTCTGCTCATCGACGACGCGGTGGTGGTGCGCGAGGCGATTACCCACCGGCTGGAGAAGGGCGAGGACCCGGTGAGCGCCGCGTCCAACGGCACCCGGGACGTGGGCCTGGCGGTGCTCGCCACCACGCTGTCCCTGGTGGCGGTGTTCGTGCCGGTGGCCTTCATGCCCGGCATCGTGGGCCAGTTCTTCCGGCAGTTCGGCATCACCATCTCCGTGGCGGTGATGATTTCGCTGTTCATCTCCTTCACGCTGGACCCGATGATGTCGGCGCGGCTGGCGAAGCGGCGCGTGCCGGGCGAGGTCCGCAAGGAGAACGCGGTGGCCGCCGCGCTGCGCCGCTTCCTGGACGGCACCGAGCGCGTCTACGAGGCCATCCTCCGCTGGGTGCTGGCGCACAAGTGGACGACGATGGCGCTCACCGTGCTGCTGCTGGTGGTGTCCTTCGGAGGCGCCAGCCGCCTGGGCGTGGAGTTCATGCCCGCGGAGGACCGCTCGCAGTTCTTCGTGGACCTGACGCTGCCGGACTCGGCCAGCATCCGGGAGACGGAGGCCCGCACCGCCGAGGCCGAGGTGCTGCTGCGCCAGATTCCCGAGGTGACGGACATCTACTCCATCGTCGGCAAGGACGGCGATGTGAACAAGTCACGCATGCGCGTGCTCACGGTGGGCAAGAATGAGCGCACCAAGGGCGTGCAGGTCCTGAAGGAGGAGGCGCGCGCGCTGCTGGTGCCGGGGCTGATGTCCACGCGGGTGAACCTGAGCGACCCGCCCATCCTGGAGGGCCTGGGCGACTACTACCCCATCATGGTGCTCATCACCGGGCCGGACCTGACGCGCGCCAATGAGGAGGCCGAGCGCGTCGCCAGCATCCTGCGCGACTTGCCGGGCACCGCGGACGTGCGCGTGGAGTCCAACCCGCCCAAGCCGGAGATGCAGGTGCTCATCGACCGGGCCCGCGCCAGCGACGTGGACCTGCACGCGGGCGCCCTGGCGACGCAGCTTCGCCTGGCCATTGGCGGTGACGTGGTGGCCAAGCTGCGCGAGGGCACCACGGAGACGGACATCCGCGTGCGCCTGTCGGAGAAGGACCGCGCCACGCCGGAGCGCGTGCGCCAGTTGGAAGTCTATACACCGAGCGGTCTGCGTCCGCTGACGGACCTGGCGCGGGTGGAGCTGAAGAACGGTCCCAGCCTCATCGAGCATGAGAACCGCGAGCGGCAGATTGCCGTGTACTCGCAGTTGGGCCCGGGCGCGGCGCTGGGTGACATCACCCGGGAGCTGAAGGCGCGGGTGGCGGCCCAGCCGCTGCCGCCGGGCTACGCGCTCATCTACGAAGGGCAGATGAAGAACCTGGACGAGCAGAACGACGCCTTCGGCGCGGCGTTCGGTCTGGCCTTCGTCTTCATCTACATGGTGCTCGCCAGCCAGTTCGAGTCCTACAAGCACCCCTTCACCATCATGGTGTCGCTGCCGCTGGCCCTGGTGGGCGCGCTGCTGGGCCTGGTGGTGACGGGCTTCCACCTGTCCATGGGCGCCATGATTGGCGTCATCCTGCTGATGGGCCTGGTGACGAAGAACGCGATTCTCCTCATCGACGGCGCGCTGCAGAACCTGCGGGAAGGAGACTCGGTGGACCAGGCGCTGCTGAAGGCGGGCCCCCGCCGGCTGCGGCCCATCCTGATGACCAGCGCGGCCATGGCCATCGCGATGGTGCCCACGGCGGTGGGCACGGGCACGGGCTCGGAGTTCCGCGCGCCCATGGCCATCGCCGTGATTGGCGGCGTCATCACCTCCACCTTCCTCACCCTGCTGGTGGTGCCGGTGGTGTTCGCCGGCATGGAGCGGGTGGGCTTCAAGCGCCGCCGCGCTACGGACGGTGACGCCGCCGCGCCCCCGCCGGAGGTGGAGTCCCAGCACGGCCGGGCGGCCTGAGGCGACAGGGGGGGCTCAGCCCCCCGCGTACAGCGGCGCCATGGCATCCACGATGGCGCCCATCAGCCGCTGGCCCTCGGGCGTGTCCGGGCAGAGGCCGCCCCAGACGAGCGTGAGGCGCTCGGCCACCGGGCGGAAGTACATGCGGCCCCGCATGCGGACGCGCTCGTAGCTCTCCCGGCCCGCGAGGTAGTCCTCCTCCGGCACGCCGAAGACGGCGTAGTACGTGAGGTCCGGCGCCTCGGCGTCCTGCACCCGGTGCAGCCCGCTGGGGATGAAGCACGCCACGTCCGCCACGTGCCACGGGCCCTCGCGGCCCTGGCGCACGTCCAGCACCTCGAAGCACATCTTCGACGGAGGGCAGCCCAGCTCCCCGGCCGTGAGGAAGTTGTAGTCGAGCCGCGGAATCTCCAGCATCTCTTCCAGGTCCACCCGGCCGTCCCGGGTGAAGCCCCACGGGCTGCCGTCCCGCTTGTACGAGCGGATGCCATAGGCGCCGTAGAAGACGTTGTACCAGGGGCTGTGCGGGTTGAAGTAGTTCGAGCACCCCGCATCCGAGAAGTCGCCGATGGTGAAGGCCACCAGCAGGTCCATCAGCCGCTTGGTGTCGAAGGCCATGAAGGGCTCATGCGCCACCGCCCCAATCGACCCCCGGATGGCGGGAACCGGCGTGGTGATACCGGCCTCCGCCAGGAAGTTCTTCTTCCCCGGCAGCGGCGTGGCTTTCATGGCCAGGATGGCGAGCTCTCGTTGCAGACCCATGGAATTCCTACCCCCGCGGCGCACATCCTAGCGGAGGCAGGGTACACTGTTGAACATGCCGGAGAAGCTGGTCTTCGAGCACACCTTGGAAGGCCTCTTCGTGCGGGGGCTGGGCGCTCGCGTCACCCCCGCGCTCCGGGAGCGGTTGCGTGAGGTGGGCGTGGACCTGGAGCGGAAGCTTCAGCCCGCATATGCCTTCGAGACCTGGTGCTCCGCCGTGCGCGTGGCCGCGCGCGAGCTGCACCCCGACGTGCCCGACGACGTGGGCTACGCCTTGCTGGGTGAGCGCATGGTGGACGGCTACCGGGAGACGGTGCTGGGGCGCGCCGCCTTCGGCGTGATTCAACTGCTGGGGCCCCGCCGGTGCGTGAGCCGGGCCCGGCAGATGTTCCGCTCCGGGAACAACTACACGGAGACGCGCCTGGACGACGTGTCTCCCACCGAAGTGGACCTGTGGATGAACGAGGCTGGCGTCATCCGCTACTTCACCCAGGGCGCGCTGCGCGCGGGCCTTCGCGCCGTGGGGGCACCGCACGCGGAGGTCCAGGTGCGAGGCTTCACGGACGAAGACGTCACCTACCGGCTCACCTGGCGCGGCGGGAGCGAAGCCTGAGGATGCTTCCGGGCTGAAGCCTGCTGGCTCCAGCCCAGGGGATGCGCGTCAGCGCGCGGCGTGCTCCACCGCGCCGTCCGCGGGGGCGCCCAGGAAGTAGCGCGAGCGCGCCTTGGCGAGCTGGGCATGCGCCTCCTCCAGCGAGACGCAGTCCAAGGTGATGTCATTGTCCGCCGCGGCGGACGAGGCCACCCGCGCCGTCTGCAGCCGGGCAATGGTGGAATCCGAGACGTGGGCGCACATCACGCAGCCCATCTGCCGGCCGTACGCCACCACCTCTCCGAAGACGGCGGCGGACTCCGGCTCCAGCGTCCTGAGCCCCCGCATGTCCGCGAGCACCAGGTGGCGTCCTCCTCCGTAGGAGTCTGTCTCATGACGGTACCGGCTCGCGAAGTCCCGCATCTCGTTCGGCCTGACGAACCCACTCAACCGCACGGTGACGGTACGGCGATTCTTGTCATTGATGACTTCGAACATGCGTGCGCCCTCCTCGCGAGGCAAAGATTAACATGAAAACAAACGCCGTTCCATGCCGCCCCAGAGGGCAGGTTCATGGCTGGAAGGGTGCGCAACCGTGTCTGGATTGTCTGGCGCCGGTGGAAGATTCGCACGCGTTGGCACCGGGTGTGGTGATGACGCAATCCTGCGCCAGCAGGTGAAAAATGTCTGGAGCAGGACTCAGGCGCGCTGACTGCTCTCACCCGTGACGACGGCGGAGCCAATCAGGTGCGCCAGCCGGAGCGGCTCGGGGACGTGTCCGCGGTCCGTCACGCGGCCCAGGGCCTCCGCCACCCAGGCGGGCTCCGCGCCCCGCACCTGGAAGGTGAAGCCGCCCACCTGGTGGATGGGGCCCGCGCGCTTCAGCTTCGCCCAGCGGGCGTCCGCGCGAGGCAGGCGCCGCAGCGCGCGCTCCACCGCGTCCAGGTCCGGGGGCCGCCGCATCACCGCCACGCAGGGCCGCTTCAGCCGCTCGGCCAGCAGCGGCAGGTCCACGACGTTGAAGCCGCCAAACGCGATGCCATCCAGCAGCACCAGGTGGAGCTGCGGGAGGAACTTCCCACCCTCCAGCAGGCGGCACACCTCCTGGGTGGCGTTCCAGCCGTCCCGGCGCACCCGTCCCCAGACGAGCCCCTCGAAGCGCGTGCCCCCGCACACCACGCCCGCCAGCGGCACGGCGGCGCCCGGGCGCCTCGCGAAGGGGCCGTCGTCGAATCCAATGGCACGCGGAAAGCGGGGAAGGCGCATGGAATGTCCAGCCTTTCAGGTGAAGCCCGCAAAGAGAAAGCCCGGTCTCGCCGTGCGCGAGGCCGGGCTTCCATGGCTTCGCCGGACCGCCGTTCAGGCCGCGCGAACGTTCTGCGCCTGCAGGCCCTTGGGGCCGCGGCCTACCTCGAACTCCACCTTCTGGCCTTCCTGCAGGGTGCGGAAGCCATCCATGTTGATGGCGCTGTGATGGACGAACACGTCCTCACCGCCGCCGTCCTGCACGATGAACCCAAAACCCTTCGCATCGTTGAACCACTTGACGGTACCGGTTGCCATGAATCGCGTTCTTTCGTTCCAAAGCGGCTGGGGGCCGCGGATATCGCCCTCTCAGAAACTGAAGGGCCGTGCTGCGGCTCATAGTCTGCCCGGGGCGGGCGGTTGAGTGGAAGCCCCCCTGGCCGCTCAGCAGTCGAGAAGCAGCGGGTGGACAGGCTTCCTACCCCCGGTGCCCGGGCAGGCGAGGGGCGCATCGCCGTGCGTCACGGGGCGCGTGCCTACCGTAGTGGCGACTTCACGACGGCAAGACTGGAAGGAGCGCCACATGGCTGAACCGCAGACCCCGAGTCCGTCCACCCCCCGACTCGTTCCACCCCCGGTGCCCCCGGAGGGGCGCCTGCGCAGAGGGGTGCGCCGCGCCATGGACCGGAGCGCCGCCGCGGGCATCCTCTCCCGTCCGCTCCTGGGACGGCTGCCGTTGCGCAGGTGGGTGCCCCAGGACCTGCACTCGCTCATGGACTACAAGGGCGGGGCGGCCACGGTGGCGGCGGGCGTCCTGTCCGGGGACGCGGCGGCGAAGTCCGCGGGCATCGCCCTGGGGTCCACCATCCTCGGTGTGTCATTGTTGACGGACTACCGCCTCAGCTTGACCAAGCTCATCCCCATTGAAGCGCACGAAATCGCTGACCATGCCTTTGGCGTGGCGGCCATCCTGGCGCCCTTCGCGCTGGGCTATGCGAAGCGCAGCCCGCTGGCCGCGGCCATTCACGTGGCGGTGGGCGTGACGACCCTCCTCGCCTCGCTGGTGACGGACTACCGGTGCCAGACGGGCATGCACCTGGGCGGTGAGCTGGCGACGGACCCGGGAGCGATTGGCGCGTGAGTGCCCCCGTCCCTCCAGCGCGCGGCAGCACCGTGCGCGGCGCGCTGGAGGCGGCGCTGAAGTCCGCCCCGGAGGGTGGCCTCACCGCGAAGGACCTCTCCGGCCTGGTGGGCATCTCCGAGAAGGACGTGGCCGGGCACCTGGAGCACCTGGAGAAGTCCCTCAAGGTCCAGGGCGCCCGCCTGGAGGTGCTGCCCGCCACGTGCCTGGCGTGTGGCTTCACCTTCAAGGACCGCAAACGCTTCACGCGGCCGGGCGCCTGCCCGGAGTGCCGGGCCACGCGCATCGACCCGCCGGCTTTTCGCGTCCCGGGCTGAAGGACAGAAGTGGGGGGCCGGAGCTTCCCCGCGTGCGGATGTTCCACCATCTGGTTGACAGTCGGCGGAGGGTGGTTGATGTTCAACCAACTGGATGAATATCGGGCGCGCGGGGCGTGAGTCCCACCGCGCCAGGGAGCGAAGCGGCAATGACCTCGACCCAGGACACGCAGGACGCACCGGTCGCCAAGGCCACGATGATGATTCGCCGTTCCGCGGCGGACGTCTTCGCGGCGTTCGTGGACCCCGCAATCACGACGAAGTTCTGGTTCAGCCGGGGGAGCGAGCCCCTGCGGGCCGGCGGCACGGCGCAGTGGTTCTGGGATTGGTACGGCGTGTCGACGAACGTGAAGGTGCTGGACTTCGAGCCGGGCGCGCGCCTGCGCATCGAATGGGGAGACGCGGCGCGGACGACGCTCGTGGAGTGGACCTTCACCGCGCTGTCGCCGGAGCGCACCTATGTGCGCGTCGTCGAGTCGGGTTTCCGGGGAGACGCCAAGGCCTTGGTGGCGAGCGCGTTGGACAGCACGGGCGGCTTCAACCTCACGCTGGCGGGCGCCAAGGCCTGGCTGGAGCACGGCATCCCATTGGGGCTGGTGCCGGACCATTTCCCCGAAGACGCACGTCACCTGGGCTGAGGCGCCTCTCCATGAAACGAAACGAACCCGCCCGCATGTTGGCAGCCGACACCGTCCGCATCGAGCGCCTGCTGCCTGGCCCCATCGAGCGCGTCTGGGCCTACCTCACCGAGTCGGAGAAGCGCCGCCTGTGGCTCGCGGGCGGTCTCACGGAGACGAAAGTCGGCGGCAAGGTGGAGCTGGTGTTCCGGCACGCCGAGCTGTCAGAGGAGGCGGGCGCCCCGCCGCCACGACACGCGGACATGGAGCAGGGCCACGTGAACGTGGGCCGGGTGACGGCGTGCGAGCCGCCCCACGTGTTTGCCTATACCTGGGCGGAGAACCACGGTGACCCGTCCGAGGTCCGCTTCGAGCTGACCGAGCGCGAGGACGGCGTCCTGCTGACCGTCACGCACGTGCGCCTCGACGGCCGGGACACGCGGCGCAGCGTGGCGGGCGGCTGGCACACGCACCTGGACCTGTTGGTCGACCGGTTGAACGGGCAGCGCTCGCCGAACTTCTGGGAGGCCTACGAGCGCGCCCACGCGGAGTACGTCACGCGCCCGGGCTTCGACTGAGGCGGCGGCCCACGCCCTGGGGGAACAGCGGGTGCGGCCCTTGGAGAGGACCGCACCCGGCGTTCACTGACTACAGCGGGTCCTGGGGGACGAGGCGGCAGTCGGGGTCCAGGGTGGTGCACCGCGTGTTGCAGCAGCCGTCCGCGCGGCAGCTGCAGATGGGCTGAATGATGGGCGAGCAGGACGACGAGACGCCGTTGCACGTCACCGTGCCATTGTTGGCGCCGTTGGCGGAACACGCGAACCCCGTTCCGTTGCACGACTTCGTCGTGCCGTTCGCGCACTCGATCTGCACGTAACAGTCACCCGTCAGCGCGGCCTCCTGCGAGGCGATGTGCTCCTCTGCACCGACCTGGGCCTGCTCCTCGGAGGACACGGGGCCACAGGACGTGAGCATCACCAGCGCCATGACGACGATTCCAGCCACCGACTTCATGAGAACCTCTCTTCGGTTGGGGGACGTGAACCACAGGGGGCCACGGCGGCAGGGAATATGAGAGGAATTCCCTGTCGTCAATAGTGGCTCCCTGTGATGGCTGGGTGTCTTTTCCGGCCGAATGAGAGGGATTTGTAGCTTTTTATGTCTCACTCAGCGCGTCACCAGGCGTAGTCCTCTGGCGCGGGCTTGTGGCCCGGGAAGAGTTCATCCAAGCGTGACAATGTCTTGGCATCCAGGGTGACGTCCACCGCGCGGAGGGCGGCGTCGAGCTGCGCGGAGGTCCGTGGTCCGATGATGGGCGCGGTGACGGCGGGCTGGTGGAGCAGCCACGCCAGCGCGACGTCGCCGGGTTCATGCCCGAGCTCCTCCGCGAGCGACTCGAAGCGCTCGATGCGGTCGCGGTGCTTCTGGAGGGCTTCCTTGGCGCGCCCTTCCAGTCGGCGTTTGCCCTCGCGTTCCTTGCGGAGCACGCCGCCCAGCAGTCCGCCCTGAAGGGGAGACCATGGGAGGATGCCCACGCCGTGGAACTGCGCGGAGGGAAGCACCTCCAACTCCACGGTGCGCGCCATCAGATTGTAGAGCGACTGCTCGCTGACCAGGCCCATGAAGTTGCGCCGTGCGGCCACGGCCTGCGCCTGGGCGATGTGCCAGCCGGCGAAGTTGCTGCTGCCCGCGTAGAGCACCTTGCCCTGTGCCACGGCCACTTCCATGGCCTGCCAGATCTCCTCCCACGGCGTGGCGCGGTCGATGTGGTGGAACTGGTAGAGGTCGACGTAGTCGGTGCGCAGCCGCTTCAGGCTGGCGTCCAGCGCGCGGCGGATGTTGAGCGCGGACAGCTTGCCCTCGTTGGGCCATTCGCCCATGGCGCCATAGAGCTTGGTCGCGAGCACGGTGCGCTCACGCCGCTTGCCGCCCTGGGCGAACCAGTTGCCAATGACCTCTTCGGTGCGGCCCTTGTTGTCCCCGAAGCCGTAGACGTTGGCGGTGTCGAAGAAGTTGATGCCGTGGTCGAGCGCGGCATCCATGATGGCGTGGGACTCCGGCTCCTCGGCCGTCCAGCCGAAGTTCATGGTGCCCAGGCAGAGCCGGCTGACGGAGAGTCCCGAGCGGCCCAATTGCGTGTACTTCATGGCGACTCCTCGATGGGCCGGAGGCACACTCCTTCCGCCGAGGACGGCCCGGCCGTTCGCCGTCCCCGGGGATGCCGCGCATTCAGGGCATCCGCGGTGGAGGCTGGCCAGGGATTTGCGGTGGGCCGCGCGCCGGGTGTCGGGCAGCCAACCGGGACGCCGCGCCGAAGTGGGGCGCCCGAAACGAAAAGCGGGCCACCGCCCGGAAGGCAGTGGCCCGCTGGCACGGCGGATGGCCGTGGGGCTTACGGGTACAGCACGCGGGCGCCGCTGCGGTCGGTGCTGGTCAGCACCAGGTCGCCCGTCTGGGTGCCGCTGCACTGCGGGTAGTGCATGACAGAGCTGGCGTCATACGGCGTCAGCGCGCGCCAGGCGTTGTCCTCGTAGCAGCCGGTGGTGGTGAGGCGGGTGTGCTCGTGGCGGAAGCCCAGCACGTGGCCCAGCTCGTGGCGAACCACGCCCTCCAGCGTCCAGGGCGAGATGTTCCGGAAGGACGAGGTGGAGATGAGGACGTTGGCGCTGCGGCGGGCGCTGTTGGGGAAGAAGGCGCGCGCCAGGTACTGCGACGTGTTGGTCTGGTTCACGTCGAACACGACGTTGTTGTTGCGGTTGGTGCAGTTCGAGTCCTGGCTGCTGACGTGGACGAACTTCACGTTGGCGGCCGCCTCCCACTCCGCGGCGGCGCTCCGCATCGCGTTGACCACGCGCGTGTAGTTGCTCCCGAACTTGGTGCTCACGCAGTACGTGAGGTTGAGCGCCTGGCTGGCGCTCCATTTGATGTCGCGACCGCCGCTGTAATACACGGCCAGTTCGCCCTGGTGCGTGCCGAGGCCGCTCACGGACTGCTCGTAGAACTCACGCAGCTCCGACTCCGTCGGCAGGAAGATGTCACCGTCGACGACGAAGCCACCGGACTCCGGCTCCTGGTACGCGCCGGCGCGGAACTCCTCGAAGGTGAGCTGCTGCGTGTCCTGCGGCTCGGACTCGGGGGCGCCGCAAGCGGAGCCGAGCAGGGTGAAACCAGCCAGAAGGAGCGCGGAGTTGAATTTGACCATGGTGGACCCTCGGAGCGGATTCTCGGAATTGAAACAAAAGCGAGAAGAAGACCCCCGAACCGAAGAATCGGACACGCGGGTCCACGGATTTTTGAACCGAGACTCCAAGTCGCACCGGCGGGGGCGAGGTCCGCGCTGACCCATAGGCGTGTCATCATGGTTGTTCCAATTCCCAGACGGTGCGGGTCCGCTCCAATGAGACACGACGGAGGAACGGGTCGACGCCGATGGACGCGGGCTGTTGGTTCACGGTGAGCGAAATCTCGGTGATTCCATCCGTGAAGCGGTGTTTCGCCGCGTACAGCGGCGCATCTCCGGATGGTGATTCGGAGGGGCCGGCGAACACCGCCACGTCCAGGGGCTCGTCCATGGGCAGGCGGACGTCCTGTCCGTTCCGGCGTGCGTACTTCGACGCCGACATTCGCGCGGTGACGCGGTAGCGGCCATCGGCCAGGGGCTCGCAGGCCGCGAACTCCACCTTCAGGTCGTACAGCACGACCTCCGTCAACCACTGGTCCACGAGCGGCCGTGTCGTCTCGGTGGCCTCGCCACGCAGCAGGGCGAGCAGGTCGCTGGCGGTGGGCTGAGGCTTCGGGTGGGCATGACGCTGGACGAGCCCGCGCAGGGCCCGGTCGAGCGCGGCCTCTCCAAGGAGGTCCTCCAGGGCGTGCATCACCACCGCGCCCTTGCCGTAGTAGAGGTAGGACTCGTCCTTCGTCTGGAGGAGTGGAGGCTCCTCGCCGTCCTCGTCGGCGCGGCCTCGCAGGTAGCGGTCCAGGTCGAAGGCCAGCACCTGCCGCACCTGCGCCTCGCCGTGGAGGGCCTTCAGCACGCGTTGCTCGGCGTACTTCGCCAGGGACTCGGTGATGAGCAGCCCGCCTGGACCGCTCACCGGGTCGACCTGATGTCCCCACCACTGGTGCGCCACTTCATGCGCGATGCGCCGGGTGATGAGGTCCACGGTGTCCTGTTCGCCAGAGGCCGTGAGGAAGCCGCGGTGCTCGGGGGCGTAGACGGTGTTCGACAGCGCGAGCGCACCGAAGCCCCAGGTGGAGGGGACCTCCACGATGCGAAGCTGCCGGTGAGGGTAGGGGCCGAGCTGTTCCGTCAGCACGTCCAGGGAGCGTGTCGCCGCGCGCAGCATCCGCTCCACGTTGTGGGCATGTCCGGGGTGGTAATACACCTCCACGTCCACGCCCCGGTGCCGCTCCTTCTTCACCGCATAGCGCGCGGAGACGAAGGCGAACCAGTTGAGCATGGGGCGCTCCATGACGTAGCGGAAGACGCGCCGGTCCTCTTCGTGCCACGTCTGCCGCAGCTCGCCCGGGGCCACCGCGAGCTGGTCCGCCGACGTCGACACAGTCAAATCCAGCGGGGTCCAGGCGCGCTGCCCACCGCCGCCCTCCCCGAGCCCGAGGTCGCCTTCCGCCTCGGCCTGTACCCGAGGCGTCTCCGGCAGTCCGCGCTGGCGCCGTTCCCGGGCGTCGTCGAGCTCATAGCCCTTCCGGTAGCCGACGGCGGGGAAGGCCTCCAGGTTGGAGATGAACGAGCCGTTCCCGGCGATGGCGGTGTCGCGCGCTCCTTCGCGGATGCCTCGTCGCGCGGTGTCGAGCGCGAAGGTGAGCTCGGTGCTCGCGCCGGGGGCCAGGGGGGTGTCCAGCTCGAGGGCAGACATGCCGAAGCGGCTGTCGTGGTGGACCTGTCGGGCCCCTGGCAACGTCAGGGTGGCGTGGCGCACGTCGCGGCGCACGGAGAGCCACACCTGTTGGATGGGCGCTTGCGTCCGGTTCTCCAGCACATAGCGGCCGGACGCGTGGTAACGCGCTTCGTCCGGGTACAGGTCGACGCGGGCCTTCACCGCGACGATGCTGGGCTGGGGAAGGGATTCGTAGCGCTGGTAGGCCTTCTCGTAGTCGGCCTTCCAATCCGCGAGCTGGGCGCGCGTCTCGTAGCGGTTGAGCACGTTCGTGTCGTGGAAGATGGAGCCGCCCGCCAGCACGAAGAGGCCCAGGCATGCCGCCACCGCCGTCATGCCCTGGCGTCCCCACACCTGGGGAAGGGCCGCGAGGCGCTCGCGCAGCGGAGGGCTGACGCCGCGCCGCCACAAGCCCCAGGTGAGCAAGCCCAACACTCCCGCCAAGGCGCTCCAATACAGCATGTATGCGTTGAAGCCGTGGAGCCCGGCGCCAAAGCCATTCATGTCCGAATGGCGCAGCGGGGGGCCGCTCGCATATCGCAGCAGCCCGTGCTCCAGCCCCACCAGGCCGCCTTGTCGCATGGCCAGTGCCAGGAGCAGGCCCAGGAACAGCCCCACGTAGCGGTGGGGGCTCAGCGTCTGGAGCCACAGCACCGCCACCGCGAACAGCCACAGCGGCAGCCCGGAGAAATACAGCAGCGACAGGTACAGCGCTGGCTCCAGGTCGCGGTGGCCTCGCGAGAGCTGGAACAGCACCGCGACGCCCACCGCGGAGGCTGTCAGCACGAGGACCTGCACGGTCAGCACCGCCAGCTTCGACAGGTAGAACACGGCGCTGGAGGCGGGCGTCGCGTCGAGGAGCTCGCTCAGGCGGACCGCGCGCTCCCGCCAGACGAGCTCGGCGCCGAAGTAGACCAGGCACAGCGCGCCGAAGAGGAACAGCGGCGGCTGGAGGGCTTGCACCAGCAGCCCCGTGGTGGGCATCAGCCGCGTGCCGTACTCCGCCTGGGTGGCGCTGGCGGCGACTTCCATTCCGAGCACGAAGAGCCAGAGCGCCATCAACGCCAGGAAGGCCCGGCTCTTGAGCGTGGCGCGTGCTTCCACCTTCAGCGTGGACACCAGCGCGGCCCGGAGCCGCACGCCCTCGCCCCGGGTGATTTCCACGGGACGGTAGGGAGCGCTGCCCGTCGCCGCTGCCTCGGGCTCGATGCGCCGGGGCTTCGCGCCGGATGCCGCGCGGAAGGCGAAGCGCTGGTAGACGAGCGCCAGCACTCCGGCGGAGACGCCCAGCCACAGGAGCCGGTTGTACAGGAAGGCCCCCTCCAGCGTGAGCAGCCGGGTGTTGCGCTCGTGCTCCGTCCAGTAGCGCGTCTGGGCGAAGAAGGCGGACAGGCCGAACGGGTCCAGCAGGGCGGCGCGCGCCACGGCCTCCGAGGTCTGCGGCGCGGCGCCCGCCATCAAGGGGGAGTCTCCCAGCAGCGCCCCCACGAAATAGAGCGCGTAGAGGAAGACGGCGCCGACATAGGTGGCCAGCGCGCTGCGCGTCAGCGTGGCGACGGCGAACAGCAGGGACGCGGCGAAGAGCAGGTTGGGCAGCACCATGACGGTGAGCGCCCAGCCGTAGCGGAGGACCTCCCAGCTCCCGCGCCGCTCCGGGTCCACGTCGAGGACCCAGGGCGCCAGCATCAGCCCCAGCGCGGTGACGGTGAACACGGCGAGCGCCGCCAGCAGCGCGCCCGTGAGACGAACGGACAGGTACGTGAGCCTGGAGACGGGCGTCGCGTAGACGAGCGCCTCCATCCGGTGCTCGCTGTCCCGCAGGGCGGCGTTCGCGCAGAAGGCGCTGAGCACGAAGAGGGAGAACAGCGACAGGAACCCCAGCGACTGCATGACGGATGCCGGGGAGTTGATGTGGGCGTTGTCCGGGCCATAGCCCGTGCCGACGAACACGAACGCCATTCCCAGGAAGGCGGCGACGGCCACGAAGAAGGCGGCCTGGCGCGTCTGGAGGCGCCATTCGAAGCGAAGCAGCTCACGGACCATGTTCGACCAGGGCGGCGAAGTAGACGTCTTCCAGGTCCGGCGGCACGCACTCGAAGCCCGGCGCGGGCGCCGCGTCCGCCAGCACCCGGAGCACCGTCCTGCCACCTGACAACTGCGTGGAGAGCACCGTCTGGGATGCGCGGAGGGTGGGGACCTCGTGCTTCTCCACCATCTTGCGCCACACGCGGCCCGTCAGCTCGTCGACGAGCCGGTCGGGGATTCCTTCGCGCAACACCCGTCCCTTGGACAGGATGGCCATGCGAGGGCAGAGCTGGCGGACGTCCTCGACGATGTGGGTGGACAGCAGCACCACGACGTTCTCCGCCACCTCGCTGAGGAGGTTGTGGAAGCGGTTGCGCTCCTCCGGGTCCAGCCCCGCGGTGGGCTCGTCGACGATGAGCATCCGGGGTTGGCCCAGCAGCGCCTGCGCGATGCCGAAGCGCTGCCGCATGCCACCGGAGAAGCCGCTGACGGCCTTCTTGCGGTGCGCGTGGAGGTTGGTCTGTTGCAGCAGCGCGTCCACCTGCTCGCGGCGCTGGCGCGCGTTGGTCAGGCCCTTGAGCACGCCCAGGTGGTCCAGCAGCTCCACGGCGGACACACCCGGGTACACGCCGAAGTCCTGGGGCAGGTAGCCCAGGTGCCGCCGGTGCGCCTGCGGGTCCGCCAGCACGTCGACCCCGTCGAAGATGAGCTGTCCCGCGTCTGGCGCCTGGAGCGTGGCCAGGATTCGCATGAGCGTGGACTTCCCCGCGCCGTTGGGGCCCAGCAACCCGAAGAGTCCCGTGTCGATGGTGAGGTCGATGCCCTGGAGCGCCTTGACGCCATTGGGGTAGGTCTTCGAGACGGCCGAGATGTGGAGCATGGGGGACCGGGGCAACCAGGGGTCCCCGGGCTACGGCCCGCCCATCGCGCGATTGCCTCGCTCCGTATTTCAGGTGAATGCGGGCTTTGAATGAAACAAACGGCCCCGCCTTCACCTGAGGGGCGTCCTCCAGCACCGACGGCGGCCACCCGGGCATCGTGCCCGCGACGAGCTGCGGCTGGTAATTGAAAAGAAATCCCTCGTGAAAAGGCGGTCGATTCATGGGGGTTCCGTTCGACCACGGAAGCAGGGAGGCTCTTCTCCCGCCAACCCGTGAGGCACGGACCCATGAAGTACCTGCTGATGATCTACGAGAACGAGAAGGCCGCCGAGACGCTGTCGGAGGCGGAGCTCCAGCGGATGCTGGGGGAGTACGGCACCTTCACGGAGGCCATCCAGAACAGCGGGCACTTCGTCGCGGGGGAGGAGCTGGAGCCCACGGCGGCGGCCACCACGGTGCGCATCCGCGACGGCAAGCGCCTGACGACGGACGGCCCCTTCGCGGAGACGCGGGAGCAGTTGGGCGGCTTCTATCTCGTGGAGGCGCGGGACCTCGACGAGGCCATTGGCATCGCGTCCCGCATCCCCGCCGCGCGCACCGGCTCCATCGAGGTGCGGCCGGTGCGCGAATTCACCATGCCCCAGGACTGAAGCCAGGCCTCGGGCGGCATGAGCGACCTCGCCACCACCCTCGAGCAGGTGCACCGTGAAGCGTACGGGCGCATCGTGGCCACGCTCATCCGCGTGCTGGACGGCGACTTCGGCGCGGCGGAGGAGGTGGTGCAGGACGCCTTCGCCGCCGCCCTGACGCAGTGGCCCCGCGAGGGCGTGCCGCGTGAGCCGGCCGGGTGGCTGATGCGCGTGGCGCGCAACAAGGCGGTGGACCGCATGCGGCGCTCCGCCCGCCTGGAGGCGCGCGTGGGCGACCTGGAGGTGGTGGTTCCCTCCCAGGACGACACGGCATGGCAGGCGTTGCCGGACGACTCGCTGCGGCTGCTCTTCACCTGCTGCCACCCGGCCTTGTCTCCCGAGGCCCAGGTGGCGCTCGCGCTGCGCTGCTTGGGCGGACTGACGACGGAGCAGATTGCCCGCGCCTTCCTCGTGTCGCCCGCCACGTTGGCGCAGCGGCTGGTGCGCGCGCAGCGGAAGATACGCACCGCGCGCATCCCCTACGTCATCCCGGGGCCGGAGGCGCTGGCGGAGCGCACCGAGGCGGTGCTGCACACGCTCTACCTCGTCTTCTCGGAGGGCTACGCGGCCACGGATGGGCCGGAGTTGTTGCGGGTGGACCTCTGCGAGGAGGCCCTGCGTCTGGCCCGGCTGGCGCGCTCGCTGCTTCCGGAGGACGCGGAGGTGGCGTCCTTGCGGGCGCTGATGCTGCTCCACCACTCCCGCCGTCGCGCGCGCGTGGCGGTGGATGGAGGGCTGGTGTTGTTGGACCGGCAGGACCGCTCGCTCTGGGATGGCGCGCAGCGGGACGAAGGACTGGCGGAGCTGGAGGCCGCGCTCGTCATGGGGGCCCGGGGCGCGTACACGGTGCAGGCGGCCATCGCCGCGCTGCATGCCCAGGCCCCGCGCGCCGAGGACACCGACTGGGCGCAGATTGCCGCGCTGTACGCACGGCTGACCGAACTGACGCCAGGGCCCGTGGTGGCGCTGAACCACGCCGCCGCCGTGGCGATGGCGCGTGGTCCGGAGCATGGACTCGCCCTGGTGGATGACCTGGAGGCTTCCGGACGCCTGTCGGACTATCACCTGCTGCCGGCCGCGCGCGCGGACCTGCTCAGGCGCCTGGGGCGGAAGGACGAGGCCGTGAGCGCCTACCGGCGTGCGCTGGCGCTGGTGCGCACCGCGCCGGAGCGCCGCTTCCTGGAGGCGCGGCTGCGCGAGTTGCTGGCGGAGTGAATCGCTCAGCGCCGTCGCGTGGGCGATTGTTCCTCGCCAGGAACCCTCTCCGTCTGGACGGTGAAGGCCACCAACGCGGCGGGCGCTCTGGCTTCAGGGCGCCCGCGCTGGCGTCGCGGTGGCGCCTACAGCGCCAGCGTCATCCCCCCGTCGATGACGAAGGAGGCGCCCGTCACGTAGGGGTGGTCATTCGCGGCGAGCATCAGCGCCGCCTCCGCGATTTCATCCGCCGTGGCGATGCGCTGCTGGGCATGCACGTTGTCGCGAGCCCAGCCCGCGGCGGCCTGCTGGAACTCCTCCTCGCTCATGCCCTCGCCGCCGAACTGACGCCGGGACATGGGCGTGTCCACCGAGCCAGGGCAGAGCGCGTTCACCCGAATGCCCAGGGTTCCGTACTCCAGCGCCGCGGCCTGGACCAGCCCCACCAGCGCGCGTTTGCTCGCGCTGTAGGCCGAGGTGCCCTTGCGCGTGGCGATGGACTGGACCGACGACGTCACGACAATCGAGCCACCCCCGCCGCTGAGCATGTATGGGACTTGTGCTCGCATCGCCGCGAAGACGCCGAGGACGTTGGTGTCCATGAGGTCGTTGAACTCCTCGATGGTGACGTCGTGGAGCGCCTTCCCGAAGCTGATGCCGGCGTTGTTGAACGCGACGTGCAGGCCGCCGTACTGCTGGACGACCGCGTCCACGAAGTCCTTCACCTCGGAGGGGTTGCGCACGTCGACCCGGTAGTAGGTGGCCTCTCCGCCTGATTGACGGATGAGCTGTTGCACCTCCTGGCCCAGGTGCTCCCGGCGGCCGCAGAAGGCCACCTTGCCTCCCTCCGCCGCGAAGGCGATGGCCGCCGAGCGGCCAATGCCCGACGTGGCGCCTGTCACCAGCACCACCTTGTTCTCGAAGCGCCTCCGCTCGGGCACGGAGGGCACTCCCACGGGGGAGCCACACGCGACGTCCGCCGCGAGCACCGCGGTGCCTCCCAGTGCCGCCGTCAGCAATGTCCTCCGCTCCAACCGCATGGTGTCCTTCGTCGTCATGCCTGCCTCCCAGGGCGCATTCCGTTGAGGCCTCCACGAGTAGCAGCGCTGGACTGTGCGGATAATCCGCGTTAAGCGGCACGAGGCATGCGCTCCAGCTTCACAATGAAGCGAGACCAGCTCGACGGCGTGGTGACCCTGCTGTGCGTCGCGCGGCTGCGCAGCTTCCGCGCAGCGGCGGCGGAGTTGGGCCTCTCGCCGTCCGCGGTGAGCCAGATTGTCCGGGGGCTGGAGGCGCGAGCAGGTGTGGCGCTGCTGACGCGGACGACGCGCAGCGTGGGGCTCACCGAAGCCGGAAAGCGCTTCCTCGAGCGCGCCGCCCCCGCGGTCGGCGAACTGGCCGCCGCTTTTGATTCAGCGCGCTCCCTGGGAGACAAGGCGAGTGGCCTGCTCCGGCTCAACGCCCCCCGCGCCGTCATTCCCTTCGTCATCGAGCCCATCCTCGAGGGCTTCTGCACGGCGTATCCGGACGTGCAGGTGGAAATCCACGCGGCGGACCACATGAGCCGCATCATCGACGAGGGGTTCGACGCTGGAGTCCGGATGGGGGAGGCCGTCGAGGCGGACATGGTGACCGTCCGTCTGACGCCCGCCTTTGGCTTCGGTGTCTTCGGTGCGCCGTCCTACTTCGAGCGGCACGGACGTCCCCGGAAGCCCGAGGACCTGCGCGCACATGCCTGCATCAACTACCGCTCTGGTGATGGCTCGCTGTACCGCTGGCAGTTCCTGAAGAAGGGACAGCCGTTGGAGATGGCTGTCCAGGGCAGCGTCATCGTCAATGACCCCGTGCTCAATCTGAGCGCCGCCGTGAAGGGCCTGGGGTTGGCCTATGCGGCGGAGCCGCTCGCCGCGGAGCACGTGCGCCAGGGACGGCTCGAGCGCGTCCTGGCGTCATCCTGTCCGGGCACGCCCGGCTTCTTCCTCTACTTCCCCAGCCGTCACCAGGCGCTGCCGAAGCTCCGCGTGTTCATCGACTACGTGCGCAAGCACCTGAAGGTGTCGCCGCCCTGAGGCGGCAGCCTTCGTCGCGGCTCACGCAGCCAGCCGCCGCAGGGCCTCCTCCAGGCGGATGTGTCCCTGGAAGGCGCCGTTGCCCCGGGGGGTCTCGCCCTTCTCGATGGCGTGGGCGAATTGCACGCCAGCGTCCGCCTCCAGTCGGTCGAAGAGGCCCTGGAGCTTCGGGGAGTCGCGGCGGTCCAGCACCTCGTGGTACCGCGTCCACCGGGCGATGCCGATGAAGTAGGCGTCCGCGAAGGTGCGCTGGTCGCCCAGCAGCCACGGCTTGTCGCTCATCATCGCCTCGAGGTTCGCGTGCGCGGTGACGACTTTGCGGGCCCCATAGGCCCGGAGGGCCTTCCTGTCGGACTCCGGCAGCTCGGTGTGTTCCAGCGCGTACCAGAGCGGTGAGAAGGCGCCGAAGAAGGTCGTGTTCAGGTACGCGAGCATGTGGTTCAGCCGGTCGAAGTCCGCGGTGCCCTGGGCGAATGACAAACCCGAGCCCACGCCGCGCGCGCCCAGGTGGTTGAGGATGGCCATGCTCTCGCTGATGCGCGCGCCCGTCTCCGTCATCAGCGTGGGCGTCTCGGCGACGGGGTTGATGCGGCGGTAGTCCTCGGTGATGACCTCGTCCGGCATGACGATGCGGCACAGCCGGTAGGGCTGGCCCAGCCATTCCAGCGCGACGAGAGAGCCGAACGAGCAGCCAGAAGGAACGCCGTAGAAGAGGGTAGGCAGTGCCATGGTGCATCTCCTGTCAGAAGCCGAAAGGCGTGATGCCTTCGACAGGGGACACAATGGCCGTGGAGACGTGCACCGTGTAGACAGCAAGGCGTGAACGCAAGGTCCACATCCGTGGACGATGAGGCGCGCCCTTGAACCTCAACGACCTCCAGATCTTCGTCCAGGCGGTGGAGAGCGGTGGCTTCGCCGCGGCGGCGCGGCGGCTGGGCATCCCCAAGTCCACGGTGAGCAAGCGCGTGGCCGAGCTGGAGGAGGGGCTGGGCGCCCGGTTGATTCAGCGCACGTCGCGGAGCTTCACGCTGACGGACGTGGGACGGGACTTCCTCGACCATGCCCGCGCTGTCGTGATTGAGGCGGAGGCCGCGGAGAACGTGGTGCGCCGCCGGCAGGCGGAGCCCAGTGGCGTGGTGCGAATCACCACGTCGGTGCCCACGGCGCAGTTCCGGCTCGCGGACCGGCTGCCTCGGCTGGCGCTGGCCCACCCGAAGGTGCGTGTGGAGCTTCACGCGACGGACCGCTTCGTGGACCTGGTGCAGGAGGGCTTTGACATCGCGGTGCGCAGCCACTTCGCGCCGCTGCCCGCGTCGGGCCTGGTGCAGCGCCGGCTGTCGGTGGAGCCCACCATCCTGGTGGCCTCGCCTGGTTACCTCGCCGGACGCGGCAAGCCTCGCCAGCCGGAGGACCTGGAGGAACACGATGGGCTCCTGACCAACGCCATGGCCGCCCAGTGGAGGCTGCGTGGACGCACGGGGGACACCGCCACCGTGGTGCCTCGCGCGCGCATGATTGCCGACGAGTCGTTGGTGCTGCTGAAGGCCGCCGTGGCCGGGCTGGGCGTCGTCTGCCTGCCGGAGTCATTTACCCGCGTGGACGTGGAGGCGGGGCGGCTGGTGCGTGTGTTGCCATCCTGGACCGCCGGCACCGTGATGACGACGATTCTGACGCCACACCGGCGAGGCCAGTTGCCCGCCGTGCGTGCCGTCATCGACTTCCTGATGGCGGACGCCGACGAAGCGTGAGCCGCGTCACCTTGAAGGCCCAGGGGCCGCGCCAGGCGCGGTAGGCGTGTGCGTGAGCAGTCGCGCCTCGACGGGCATCGCCGTGAGCTCACTCGCCTGCGTGTGGGCCACGACGGCCGGAGAGGTGGCCCGCATGTCGCGCGTCGCGCTGTCGGCCGGGGCGCCGGGCGCACCGGATGCGTCGCGCCGCTACGCCGCCACCCGTTCGATGGTGGCGAGCCAGGCCAGCGCGCCCTGCGGGTCGGTCTGCTCGTAGTGCGCCTCCTGGATGGACTTCACGCGCCAGCCCTCGCCGAAGGCGGCGCTCAGTGCGTCCGGTGGAACGGCGCGCGGTCCGTCGCGGAAGTACAGCGCATGGTAGTTCCCACCGGGGCGCAGCACGCTCGCGAGGCTGGCGGCGAACGCGGGCCGGTCTCCGGGCTCGAAGACGTGGAGCAGGGCGGAATCGATGACGGTGTCGAAGCGCCGGCCGAGCGTGGCCAGCTCCAGGGCGTTGCCCACGCGCAGGTCCACGTCGAGCCGGCGCAGGTAGGCCGTGTCGCGCGCCCGCTGGATGGCCGGCTCCATCATGTCCACGCCGCACACGCGCAGCCCCTGGGCCGCGAGGAAGAGGGCGTTCTCCGCGAAGCCGCAGCCCACGTCGAGCACCTCGCCGGAAATCGCCCCGGACTCCCAGAGCTCGACGAAGGCCCGCTGCGGCCGTCCGATGTCCCAGGGCGCGCCCAGCAGATAGGCCGAGCGGAAGAACTCATGCCGGACCGCCGCCCCTTCAGGCACCCGCCGCATGCCGCACCTCGCTTTCGTGTGCCCCGTGGGAGCGGTGTCTGGGAATCAGCCGGACTCCCATTGGCTGGAGCGCGAGCGCCGGCCGGGGCCGCGCCTCGCAACCCGGCGCCAGCTCCAGCCGGAAGCGCCGCGCCACGCAGGCGGTGATGAGCACCGTCTCCAGCATCGCCAGCGCCGCGCCGATGCAGAACCGGGGGCCACCGCCGAATGGGAAGTAGGCATACCGGGGCATGCGCTGCGCGTCCTCGGACAGCCAGCGCTCCGGACGGAAGGACTCGGGGGCGTCGAAGTAGCGCGCGTCGCGGTGGGTGACCCACTGGCTCACCGCCAGCATGGTGCCCGCCGGGACGTGGAACCCGCCCAGCTCACAGTCGCGCAGCGTCTCCCGGCTGGTAATCCAGGCCGGTGAATACAGACGCATGGCCTCCTTCACCACGGCCTCCGTGTAGCGCAGGCGCGGAAGGTCCCCGGCGCCAGGCAGCCGTCCCCCGAGCACCGTCTCCAGCTCCCCCACCAGCCGGACCTCCGCCTCCGGGTGCTGGGCCAGCAGGTACCAGGCCCACACGAGCGCGTCCGCCGTCGTCTCGTGCCCGGACATGATCATCGTCGCCAGCTCGTCGCGGAGCTGGTTCTCGGAGAGGGGCTCCGGGGAGGACAGCAGCAGGGCGAGCAGGTCCGTGCGTGACTCGGGCTGCTCCCGGTAGCGGCGCACCAGCGTGGCCAGCAGCGTGTTGAGCCGGCCCAGGGCGCGGCGCAGGCGCAGGTTGGTGGGCGTGGGCACCCAGATGGGAGGCCGCAGCGGGCTGTCGGTGTGCCGCATGACGGCGTCCACGGCGGCGGCCACGTGCCGGGCCTCGTCGTCGATGGGCGTGTGGAAGAGGAAGCGGCTGACGATGTCGAGTGCCAGCGTGGACACGTCCGCGTGCACGTCGCGCGCGTCGCCCGCTTGCCACGTCTGAAGCATCGTCTCGGTGAGGGCCACCACGGTGTCGCCACACGCGGCCACGTGCTTGCGATGGAACGCGGGCTGGACGCGCCGCCGCTTGCGCAGCCAGTCCTCGCCCTCGCTGTTCATCATCGCCTCGGGAAAGCCGCCCTTGTGACGCTTGCCCTGGCCAACGCCCGGGAGCTTCACGAAGTTGCCGTCGCCGTTGACCAGCACCTTCTCGATGAGGTCCGGGTGGTTGAGGAGGAAGTTCCGCTTTCCCAGGCGCACCACGTCGCCGTACTCCCGGGCGCAGCGGGTGAGGAACCCCAGCGGGTCCTCGGAGAACTCCACCAGGTTGCCTGCGATGAAGTGGCCCTTGGGCCCCGGCGGAAGGCGCGCCTGTGACATGAATGAGTCCTGAATGGGATGCAGGAACGGGGCGGGCGGAGCATCGTGATGCTCCACCCACGTCGACCCGGTCTTCCGACCCAGCCGTCAGGGCGCAATGCCTGACGGCTGTTGACTAGTAATAGATATACGGAGCGGAGAGCTTGTCCGCGCGAGCAAACCGCATCAGCACAGCCAGAGAGTACAGGGCCTTCTTCATGGCGAACTCCTAGGGGGAGGTGTTGACGTGTTGCTATTCGCTGACACCCATGGCCAGCGCCAGGAAATGTGGCACAGCCCGAGAGGGCAGTGCAACTGTGTGTGATTGATTATTGAGAGAGGGCTGTTTTCTGTTTCTAAAGGAACGTCCCGAGCGGACTCTCTGAAGTCTTTACAGGCTGCTCGTGGAAACCCCTTGCACCACCGGGCACCGAGCGCGGCGCGGCGTCACCGGTAGTGCGTGGCAATCCAGTCACCGTCAATCTGTTGCACGGAGATGTCCAGCTCGTAGATGGCGCGCAGGACGTCGGAGCGCATGATGTCCTCCGGGCGGCCCTGGAAGGCGACCTTGCCGTCGCGCATGGCGACGACGTGGTCGGAGTAGCAGGAGGCGAAGTTGATGTCGTGCAGCACCAGCACGAAGCTCTTGCCCAGCGTGTCGGCGGCGTGCCGCAGCCGCTTCATCATGGACACCGCGTGCTTCAAATCCAGGCCGTTGAGCGGTTCATCCAGCAGCACGTAGTCGGTGTCCTGGCAGAGCACCATGGCCACGAAGGCGCGCTGGCGCTGGCCGCCGGACATCTCATCCAGGAAGCGGTCGGCGAGCGCGCTCAGCCCCATGTGCTCGATGGCCCGCTCCACGTGCTCGCGGTCCTGCACCGTGGGCCGGCCCTTGCTGTGCGGGTAGCGGCCGAAGGTGACCAGGTCGCGCACCGTCAGCCGGGCGGTGATGGGGTTGTCCTGGCGCAGGATGGCCAGCCGCCTGGCGAGCGTGTCTCCCGGCGTGGTGCTGACGTCCAGCCCATCCACCAGCACGTTGCCAGACGACATGGGCATCACCCGGCTCATCATGGACAGCAGGGTCGACTTGCCCGCGCCGTTGGGGCCGATGATGGAGGTGATGCCGCCCACGGGCAGGCTCAGGGTGACGCCGTCCACCACCAACGTCTCGCCGTAGCGCTTGGTGACGTTCTTCGCCTCGATCATCTCGTGGTCCTTCTCATGAGCAACGCGATGAACACCAGCCCGCCCACGAACTCGATGATGACGCGGGGATTGGTGTCCAGGCGGAAGACGCGCTCCAGCACGAACTGTCCTGCGACCAGGGCGATGCCGGCGATGAGCGCTGCGGCGGGGATGACGAACGCGTGTTTGTACGTCCGCACCAGCGGATAGGCGAGGTTGGCCACCAGCAGCCCCAGGAACGTCACGGGCCCCACCAGCGCGGTGGAGATGGCGACCAGGATGGCCACCAGCGCCAGCACCCAGGACACCGTCTTCGTGTAGTCCACGCCCAGGTTGATGGCGGCCTCGCGGCCCAGCACCAGGACGTCGCAGGCGCGCAGCAGCCGCAGGCCCAGCAGGGAGACGCCCAGCGTCAGCACGGCGGAGAGCAGCAGCAGCTCGTATTCGGGGTCGTTGAAGCTGGCGAAGAAGCGGTCCTGGAGGAAGATGAACTCGTTGGGCTCGATGACGCGCTGGACGAAGGACGCCAGGCTCCGGAACAACACGCCCATCACCACGCCGGTGAGCAGCAGCAGGTGGACGTTGCCCCGGGCCACGCCGAAGAGCCAGCCGTGCAGCATGGCGGAGAAGGCCACCATGATGATGACCTCCGCGGCGAACAGGAACCGGGCGTCCATCCCCGCCACGGTGGTGGAGCCCAGGAAGAACACCAGACACGTCTGGATGAGCACGTAGAGGTAGTCAAACCCCATGATGGCGGGCGTCAACACGCGGTTGCCCGTCACCGTCTGGAAGAGCACCGTGGAGACCGCCACGGCGTAGCCCACCAGCAACGCGGTGGCGACCTTCTTCCCGCGGAAGGGCAGGACGAAGTCCCACGGACCCGTCACGTCCACCAGCATGAACAGGGCCACGAAGCCCAGGGCCACGGCGCCCAGCACGAGCAGCGGGCGCAAGGGGCTGAAAGTGGCCGGGGCGCTAGGCGACACGGGCGCCTCGCTTCAGCAGGAAGCACAGGAAGAGCACGCTGCCCAGGACGCCGGCGATGGTGCCTCCGGGAATCTCATACGGGTGGCGCACCACGCGGCCCACGACGTCACACAGCAGCACGAAGGCGGCGCCGCTCACCGCCACCCAGGGCAGGGACCTGCGCGCGTTGTCCCCCGTCACCATGCTGACCAGGTTGGGGACAATCAGGCCCAGGAACGGAATCATGCCCACGGTGACGACGACCATCGCGGTGACCAGCGCGACAATCACGAGCCCCAGCGCGACGATGCGCGGGTAGTTCAGCCCCAGGTTGGTGGTGAACGTCTCCCCCATGCCGGCCACGGTGAAGCGGTCCGCGGCGGCGTAGGCGGCGCAGGTGAGCCCCAGCGTCACCCACAGCAGCTCGTAGCGGCCGCGCAGGACGGTGGAGAAGTCGCCCGTGGTCCACGCGTTGACCGTCTGGAGCAAGTCGTACCGGTAGGCGAAGAAGGTCGTCGTCGAGTCGATGATGCCGCCCAGAATCAGGCCCACCACCGGGACGATGAGCGCCGAGCGCAGGGGGATGCGCCGCAGCACCATCAGGAACAGCACTGTCCCCGCCAGGGCGAAGGCGGTGGCCACCAGCATCTTCCCGAGCACGGGGAGGCCGGGGACCAGGAGGGTGGCGGTCAGCAGGCCCAGGCTGGCGGACTCGGCGGTGCCCGCCGTGGTGGGCTCCACGAAGCGGTTGCGGGCAATCATCTGCATGATGAGGCCCGCCACGCCCAGGGCCGTGCCCGCCAGCATGACGGCGAACAGGCGCGGCAGCCGGCTGATGACCAGCACCTGGAAGGCGCGCTCATCCGGCTCGGGGGCGAACAGGGCGCGCCAGGACACGTCACTGGCGCCAATCAGGAGGCTGACCACCGCCAGGATGAGCAGGACGGTGGTCGCGGCGAATGCGCGCTTCACGGCCGGAACCGGTTACTGCTGGGCCTGGGCCTGCGTGTAGGCGTTCGCGACCTGGTCGCGCAGGAGCTTGACGGACTGGATGCCGCCGCCGGACAGGTAGGTGGTGGCCGGGTCCAGGTAGACGACCTGACTCTTCTGCCAGGCCGTCGTCTGCCGCACCAGCTCGTTGTCCAGCACCTGCCGGGCGTTGCCCGCGTTCTGGCCCGTGGCGGCGTCACGGTCGATGACGAAGAGCCAGTCGGGGTTCTTCTCGCGGATGAACTCCGCGCTGATGGACTCGCCGTGCAGCGAGGCCTGCAGGCCCTCGGCGGCCTCCGGCACGCCGAAGTCGCCGTGGATGACGCCGAAGCGCGAGCCCGGGCCATAGGCGCTCATGCGTCCGCCCGTGACGAGCACCACCAGGCCCTTGCCGCGCGTCGCCGTCACCTGCTGGAGGTCCGCCACCGACTTGCGGAGCGCCTCAATCAGCACGCGCGCCTGCTCCTCCTTGCCGAAGGCGCTGGCCAGCATCTGCGTGTTGGCAATCACCGAGGCGATGTAGTCCTTGCCGCTCATCGGCACGTCGACGGTGGGCGCGATGCGCGACAGGTTCGCGTACTTGGCGCTGGAGCGGCCGCCGCTGATGATGAGGTCCGGCTTCGCCGCCTGGAGGGCCTCGTAGTCGGGCTCGAAGAGCGTGCCCATGCGCGGGTACTTCGCCGCGTCGCTGAACCGCGCCAGGTGCGGCGGGAAGGGCGGCGCCGCGACGCCGTACACGTCCACCTCCAGCGCCTGGAGGATGTCCAGGGCCACCAGGTCGAACACCACCACCCGCTTCGGGTTCAGCGGCACCACGGTGGTGCCCTGGCCGTGCGTCACGGTGCGTCCTTCCGGCGCGGCCGCCTGCTCCGCCGGGGGCGCCTGCCCGGGCGCGGGCTCGGAGGGGCGCTGGAACCTGACGCCCACCCACAGGACGGCCAGCACGACGACGACGGAAAGCAGCGCGAAGAGCGGGAAGGAACGCCTGTTGGATGAACTCACGGTGGCCACGGGAGAGGGTGATATTGATTCTGAGAATCAGTTGCTGGGTATGATAGGGCCTGGGGTGCGCACCGTCAAAGCCTGGATGGGGTTGATGGTGGGGATTGCCCTCGGGTCTGTCGCGCCTTGGGGCGGTCCCTCGCGCCGGGCTTCGGGCCGCCGGGCTGGTTGCTTGAATCCGGCCGCGCCGGAATGACGTTTGCCGTTGGGGGACGGAGGAGGACGCCATGGGCGAGGAACCCGCGACCAGCACCCACATCGAGCCGGGGATTCCCGAGCGCTTCTTCGGGGACCCGGACTTCGACTTCGAGGCGCGGCTCGCGCTCGGGCTGGCGGCCCAGGGCGTGGGGGACATTGGCCAGGTGCTGGTGACGCTGGCGGCCATCGAGGATGGCAGCGCGGACGGCTGGTTCCGGGCCTGGCGCGCCCGCGCGGAGCGGCTGCGCGCGCAGGCGGAGGTGAGCGCCGCGGCGGGGCAGGTGGAGCGGGCGCGCTGGTGCTTCCTGGCGGCGTCGGAGGCCTATTCGCGGGCCCTGGTCTTCACCACCGGCATGGCGGACCCCCGCGTCCTGGCGCCCACCTTCTCCCTGCACCGCAAGTGCTGGGAGGCCGTCCTGGCGCATTCGGAGGGGCGCTTCCTGAAGGTGGACGTGCCGTATGAGGGCACCACGCTCCCCGGGTACCTGCTCCGGCCCGACGCCACCGGCGCGCCCCGGCCCACGCTGGTGCTGACCAATGGCAGTGATGGGTCGCTCACCGCGCTGTGGGGCGCGGGCGTGGCCGGCGCGCTGCGGCGGGGCTTCAATGCCTTCGTCTACGACGGCCCGGGGCAGCAGTCCGTGCTGTTCGTGCGCGGGATTCCCTTCCGTCCGGACTGGGAGGCGGTGCTCACGCCGGTGGTGGACACGCTGGTGTCCGCGCGGACGTGGAGGCCCAGGCCCTGCTGGCGTATGGCATCAGCCAGGCCGGCTTCTGGCTGCCCCGGGCGCTGGCCTTCGAGCATCGCTTCGTCGCCGCGGTGGTGGATCCGGGCGTCATGGACGTCTCCACGTCGTGGACGTCGAACCTGCCGCCGGAGCTGGTGGCGCTCTTGCGGGCGGGGGACCGGGAGGCGTTCAACGACGCCATGCGCGAGGCGGACGCGGACCCGGTGCTGGCGCGCGTGCTGGCCTTCCGCAGCCGGCCGTATGGCACCCGGACGCCCTTCGACACCTTCACGGAGGTGGCGCGTTACCACCTGCGCGACGTCGTGGACCGCATCACCACGCCCCTGCTCATCACCGCCCCGGAGGACGAGCAGTTCTGGCCCGGGCAATCCCAGGCGCTCTACCGCGCGCTGCCGGGGGAGAAGACGCTGGTCCATTTCACCCGCGAGGATGGCGCGAACTTCCATTGCCAGCCCTTGGGCCGCGCGCTCACGGACGTGCGCATGTTCGACTTCTTCGCCGAACAGCTCGCCCGCCGCGTGCATTAGCGCGCGGCTGTCACGGGGCCGCTGAGGGCCGGGCCGGGCGGGCGTCCGTGTCCGCCCGGCGCTTCATGGCGCGGGTCTGACGTGTGCCGTTGGAATGCGCGCGTCGTGCCCGGGCGGGACGTCTGCTTACTGCAGCTCGCAGCCGGGGATGCAGTACCGCACGTTGATGAGCGTGCGCGTGCCGGCGACATTGGACTGACACGCCGCATACTGGGTCGCGGGCTGGCCATTCTGACGCGTGTTTCCGCACTTCGACGTACAGGCCTGCACGTTCTCGAACCAGTAGGTGAGGTCCCCGTTCGGGCAGTGCGGCGGGTGGCCCAGGCCCTGCTCGACGCTGACAGGGGCTTCACCCTCGGGGGCGTCCATGAGGTCCTCTCCGGCACCGCAAGCGGTGAGCGACAGAGCGAGACACGCGGTCAGCGAGGCGATGATTCGGGAGGCATTCATTGTTCGACTCCTTCCAGGTGTGGAAGCCTGGAATCATGCCCCATTCCCGGGTTTCACTGAAAGCACGTGCCGGGTGTTACTCCGTGGGACAACCACCCCAGCACTTCCCGTCGGGCGCACAGACGCCTCGGCTCGGGCCGCCGCGGTTCGCGTCAGCACCTCCGAGCGGACACGAGCCATTCACGTCGTCCCTGATTGTTCAGGAAGCGTCTCATGACAGGCAATGGTGGAATTTCGTTGCAGAAACGTGAGTGGGCGGATGCACGTGTCATGGTTCATACACGGTGTCGCAGGTTGTTGGTTTTGGTGATTGAAAAGGTGAAATCACAATGAAATCTGTTTCGCTGCGTACCGCATTCTGTGGTCTCTCCCTCCTCGCCGCGCCCGCCGCCCTGGCTTGGGGCAGCACGCACTCCATCCCCCTGTTCGAGTCGCGGGTGGACGCGGCGCGCGCCACCGGCAGCACCGGCGGGACGACGGTGGTGCGGTCGGAAATCAAGACGGCGTTGGAGTCCTTCCTGAGCGCCGACGACGGTCAGACGGACGCCGCGGAGCATGCCCATCTGGCGAGCCGCATCGCGACCCCCGCGTTCATCGCGGGTATCGATGCCTCCGCGCGTGACTACCTCTTCCGCTATCACGAGCTGAACGACGCGGCGTCGACGCCCTTCACGACGGATGTGTCCACGCCCGCGCAGACGCCGGCGCAGATTCTGGGGGCCACCGGTCCGCTGGAGCGAAACGCCTGGATTCAGGCGGGCGGCATCATGGAGCGTGAGGGGGTGGTGAACCAGACGACGCTCCAGTGGACCTACTACAGCGCCTTCGGACCGTCGCCGCGCACCTTCGCCGTGGTGACGTTCGATGAGCTCATCGCCCGGTTGAGCTCGCCGGTGTTCGGCCAGGTGCCGAGCAGCGCCGAGGTCAACGGCGCGCTGAACTACCTGAGCGCGCACGCGGGCGAGGGCGCGCGCTACTACGTCAGCACGTGGGTGGACCCGTACGGCCGCACGGGCCCGGGCGACATCGGCGGCTACGTGGTGGCGTCCGTCAACGAGGACCGGGACTCTGTCCGGTTCATCGAAGTGATGACCTGGTCGCAGTAGGACCGGGCCTCCGTTTTCAAACAGACGGCGGAAGGCGGGCGACACGCCGAGGTCCGGGGCGTGTCACCCGCGTCGGCGTGTCTGTTCTTTACATTTTTTCAATCGTTTACACGTTGGCGTCCTCCTCGAGCGCGTGGGCAGCATGCCGCCCACTCACCCTCAAAGGAGGCACACGTGAAGACACGACACCCCATCTCCGCTTCGGTGACAGCCATTGCCTGCGCGCTGATGACGGCCTGCGGGCCCGGGGAGGAGGACGCCCGGATGCCGGGTGCGGCGTCCGCGTCACGGGCGCTCGCCACCGTGCGCTGGGTGGATGACGATGGCGTGCAGGCCCAGGCGGCGGGTATCACCTCCTGGTCCACCAGCATCGCCACGGCCATTGCCCAGGCCGCGCCGGGCGACACCGTCCGCGTCCTGCCGGGCACGTACCGGGGCGCGCTGCTCATCAACAAGTCCCTCTCGCTGGTGGCGATGAAGAACGCCACCACGCCGGTCAACCCGGGCTTCGACCCGAACCACACGGACTGGCCGGTCATCATCGAGCCCAATGCCGGGGAGACGGCCACGCTCATCCAGGTCAACGGCAACGGTGACGGGACGACGCTGCGCGGCTTCTACGTGCGCAACGCCGGGAGCAACGGCATCCAGGTGCGCATGTCCGGGGAGGCGAACGCGTTCACCAACCTCTGCGAGGACGTGCGCATCCAAGGCAACAAGGTGGAGAACAGCCGGCTGGATGGCATCAAGGTCCATCAGTGCAACCGCATCCTCGTGGAAGGCAACCGGGTGGCTGGCTTCAGCAAGGGAAGCGACGCCGGCAACGAACACGAGCATGGCATCGACTTCGTGGCGGTGGGCAACGCCATCATCCGGGGCAACGTCATCACCAACACCGGCTGGGTGTCCGGCCGGGGCGCGGGCATCACCGTCAAGAGCGGGTCCGTCAACGTGGTGGTCGAGGACAACCAGATTGGCGGCGGCCTGGGCTGGGTGGCCATCTCCGCGGGGGAGCCGGTGTCCACGTCCTCCGCGTGGATCTACCGCTCCGCGGTGACGGCGTCGCCTCCGTACATCTCCCGCAACATCTGCATCCGTGACAACGCGCTGAACGGAAGCTTCCGCGACGCGGTGCTCATCGGCTGCCAGGAGTGCGACGTCATGGGCAACACGCTGGGGAACGGCCGCATCCGCGCCGCCCACAACGACCCGTTCAAGAGCGCGGGCATCTGCTTCTCCGGCAACAACCTGACGGCGCTGGAGAACGCGGTGGGGAGCGCGGTCTCCACCAGCGGCTGCGCATGTCAGTGGACACCCGCCACCAAGGTGGACGCGGGCGGGACGTTCGGGTGGACGCTGCGGCCCGGCACCACGTCCACGGCCATTCCGGAGGACCCCACGCAGAACCCGTCCTCGCCGCCGCCGACCGGCTGTGAGGCTTCCGGCTGCTCCCTGTACTTCGAGGCGGAGTCCGGCAGCGGCCGGTTCCAGGTGTTCGACACGCTGGCCTCCAGCGCGGCGTCGGGCGGCCAGTACCTCCATGCGACGGCGGCGAACTACGATGCCGCCGCGGGAGACTCCGCGACAGCCGAGACGCTGACGTACACGTTGCAGGTGCCGACCTCCGGCGTCCACCACTACTGGGCGCGGCTCATCGCGCCCGACAGCCTCCAGAACTCCTTCTTCGTGTCCATCAACGGCGGGCCCTTCGTGGCGCAGGACATGACCGTGGGCACCGGCTGGCATTGGGTGAAGCTGCGCAACCTGGACACGGTGTCGCTCCAGGCCGGGAGCGTTACCTTCCGGGTGAAGAACCGGGAGAAGGGCGTCTCCATCGACCGGTTCTTCCTCACCCCTGACGCGAGCGCGCTGCCTTAGCCAGACCGCCTGGCTGTTTTCGCCCATTGCCCTGCCCTCCGGGGCAATGGGCGTTCGGCACCTGGCTTCCCACCGTCCCCCGGTTTCGGGCCGGAGAGGAGTGGTGCACATGTCGATACGGATGGGAATCGGGTGTGTCCTGGTAGGACTGGGGAGTCTGGGCTGTGGTGGGCCCGAGGTGACGGATGAGCGCGCCACCGGGGAGGAGGTGTCGCAGGTCCAGGACCTGGCTTGTGCCCCCGCGGGCGCTGTCTACAAGGTGAAGGACCTCCTGCCTCCAAACGCGCCGCTCCCGTCCCCCAGCGTGCCGGTGCCTGACGCGCTGACGAACATGCAAGGCACGCTCTACTTCGTGACGGACCTCTACGCGGACCGCGCCACCCTGTGGCGCAGCGATGGGACGTCCCAGGGCACCGTGCCCGTGAAGGAGTTCCCCGCGTCAGGGTCGGGCTACCAGGGGTTGAACTGGCTCACGCCGGTGGGCGACCGCCTCTTCTTCATGGTGAATGACGCGCGGTATGGACGGGAGCTGTGGGTCAGTGACGGGACGGGGGCGGGCACGCGGCTCGTCCAGGACCTGGAGCCGGGCTCCAGCAGTCCCATGCTGTCCTACTTCGGGCAGGCGGGTGGTGTGCTGACCTTCTTCCGGAGGCCCTACTCGGGGCCTGGGCTGTCGCTGTGGCGCTCGGATGGGACGGCGGCGGGCACGTTCCAGCTCATGAGCTTCGGAGCGCAGGACGAGGTGACGCCGGCGCCGCTGTGGGGGGCGGGCGCGCGTTTGTTCTCCCTGAGCGAGTTCGGGAACGGCACGTGGCTGTGGCGGACGGACGGCACGCAGGCTGGGACCACGCGGCTCAAGCGCTTGGATGCGGGAGCGGTCCGAGTCTGGGACTCGGTGCACACCGAGACGGGCGAGCGCGTGTTCACCTTCTGGGACGAGGGGCCCATCACGGAGGTGTGGAAGACGGATGGGACGGCGGCGGGCACGGTTCGCCTGGAGTCCTTCGGCGGCGATGCCCGGCTCTTGGGGACGCTGGGGGCGTACGCCTACCTGTCGAACGTGGAGAATGGGACGAACCTGAAGCTGTGGCGGGTGCCGCTCGCGGGCGGCAACAAGGCGACGGTGGTGTCGCTGCCCAACCGCTACGCGGGGGAGCCCGGCGCGTGGCCCTTCGTTCAAATGGCCGTACGCTCGGGCGGAAAGCTCTACATGTCCGTGGGCATTGGCACGCCGGGGCCCGCGCCTCGCGAGGTGAGCCTCTGGGTGACGGATGGCACGGCGGTTGGGACGCGCGAGCTCAGCCGGGGACTGTGGACATCCGATGAGTGGCCCTCGTCGCTCTTCGACACCGGCGCCGGGACGCTGGTCTTCAGCACGAGCGAGGGCGGGACGGGCCTGGAGCCCTGGGTGACGGACGGCACGCCGGAGCGGACGGGGCTCATCGCGGACATCAGCCCCACGGGCGGCTCCCACCCCGAGGCCTTCACCCGCGTGGGCGGCGCCATCTACTTCCGCGCCAACTCCAACACCTGGGGCGACGCGCTGTGGGCCATGCCCGCCGCCGTGGCATGCCCCACCCAGACGCTTCAGTCGCGCTGACGCGAGTCGCATCCGGTGTCAGAAATGTCCCAGTTGTGACATGAAATGCAACAACGGGACGTGCCTGTGTCAGGGATGACGTCAGGTCTCTCAATAAAAACAGGGGGATTCAAACCGGGCCCGTGTCATTGCGCGCTTCGTCGCAATGACGCGGGCGGCTGTGTTTACGTTCGGGCTGTCGTGATTTGACCGCTAGTCCTGGTTGGTTTAATCCTTTGCGCGCACTTCATGCTGCGAGCATGAAGCCTGTTGTCCATGCCGGGGGGGCTGATGGAGTTGCTGACCCATCCACAACAAAGGCAAGGCACCATGAGGACGCTGAACCGCGCTACCGTCGTTGCGACGTTGCCCTGGGCTGTCGGCGTTGCGTGCAAGGCACTGGAGGCTGACGCCTCCGCGTCGCGGCGACAGCAGGCACTTCGGACCTGACCCGTCCCGAGCCCTGTCGGCGCGGCCCCTCCTCGCCCCGTCCCGTCTGCAAGGCACCTGCGTCTCCTTCGCCTCGCTTCACGCCGTCCGGCGCAGGGCGGTGGGGCGGCCGGTGAATTCCCTGTCGTCTCGCAGCCCACCCCCACAAGGAAGGTCCCCTGTGAAAAGTCCCATCCTCATTCTGGGTTTGCTCGTGGCCGGCGCAGGTCCGAGTCACGCCGCGAAGTCCTCGCATGAAAGGGCCGTCTCGGTGAACTCCGCCAACTCCAGTACCACGACGGACCGCGTCTCCATGCAGGCCAATGGCGCGAGCCTGGTGGTCGAGCTCAAGCCGGTGAGCGGCGCCAGCGTGGTGCTCGTCACGGAGTCCTCTCCGACGGCGTTCTGGCCCTTCCAGAAGAACGACATCCTCATCCGTATCAACACGAAGCAGATTGCCCGCCCGTCGGACATTCTCTTCGTCTGGCGTACCGGCGCGCCCTCGTCCTTCGAGTTCGAGGTCGTCCGAGGTGGCAGTCGCGTGGTGTTCACAGGCACCGCGGCGGACTTCCCGGGCCTGGGTTTGCCTCCCACGCCGGAGCCGCCGCCTCCGCCCCCGCCTCCGCCGCCCCCGACGCCTTGAAATCGTGAGGCGCATGTCTGTTTTTGCCAGGGCGCGTCTTGATATGTCATGGCGAAATCATGAACAATCGAGACGCCCGAACAGGTGAGGCGTGACGACCTGAACGGGTCACAGACAAACACAACACCCCCGGAGGTACGCATGGACGACTCGAAGAAGGGTTCTCGTCGTACGATTCGCGCACTCGCCTCACCGGCTGCCCTGACGGTGCTCTTCGGAGCCTTCGCCAGCAACGCCGCGACCCTGACGCCCGTGGTGAATGACACCATTGGTGTCAACAACGTCAGCTTCCCGACCACCGAGGTCCAGCAGCAGCAGCAACAGCAGCAGCAGCAGCAGGTCGTGAAGCCCGGCACCATGGCCAGTGGCAAGCCGGTGATGCTCCAGTCGCTCGTCGCGGACATGGGCATCGCCTAGCTCCACCGCGGTCTGTTGTCAGCGCTGCCTTCCTTCGGGGAGGCAGCGCCCCTCGGGGGCATGCATGGAAAGGCTCCCGGCGCGCGATGACGCGCAGCCTTGTCGGTTGTCGGTTCAGCCCACCCCTGGAGATTTCCCCCATGGAGACGCCCTTGACGCAGCGGCCCGGTGACATCCCACAGGAGGCCCGCGACAGCTCGCGGCCGGACCTCCACCTCGTCTTTCCTCCGCAGTGGTCGCCGCTCCAGCCCTTCCTGAGCACGCCATCGCTCAAGGCCTACCTGGAGCAGAAGGGCCACCGCATCCACCAGGACGACTGGAACGTCGTCTTCTACCGCTGGTTCGTCAGCCGGGAGCGCCTGCCCCTGGCGCGGGCGCGGCTGGAGCGCTTCATTGGCGCGCTGACGGATGAGCACCGCCTCTACCGCGCCCGCTGCCTGCAAGCGCTGGCGACGCTGGAGGAGTACGAGCAGCTCATCGTCCAGGTGGAGGGGCTGCGCACCGGCGACACCTACGACACGGTGGAGACCTTCAAGGACAGCGTGGACGCGCTCAAGGCGCTGCTCGCGGCGTTCTCCGCGGCGGAGCCCGTCATCGAGGTGGGCACGACGTCACTCCAGGACGGCGATGTCCTGGGCTCCATTCCGTCGCTGCTGGCCTTCATCGACAACCGCAACGCCAACCCCTTCATCTCGTTCTTCGAAGAGCAGGTCGCGGGCGTCCAACAGCTTCCCCGGTACTTCGGTGTGTCCATCATCGGCACCGAGCAGATTGTCGCCGGCCTCACGCTCTGCCGCGTCTGGAAGCAGAAGCATCCGGACATTCCGGTGCTGGTGGGAGGCAGCGTGTTCTCCCGCCTGGTGGAGAAGGAGAGCACCTGGGTGACCCAGTTGTTCGGCAGGTGCTTCGACTTCATCTGCCGGTACGAGGGCGAGCGCCCGTTGGACCGCTTCCTGTCCGTGAAGGACCCGCGGACGGACCGTCCACCCAACTTCGCCTTCATGGACGGGGAGAGCCTGGTGCTGACGCCGCTGGGCGACTCCCTGCCCATGAGCGAGGTCCCCACGCCCGACTTCGAGGGGCTGCCGCTGGAGGAGTACCTGTCCCCCGAGATTGTCCTGCCGCTGCTGACGACGCGCGGCTGCTACTGGGGCAAGTGCGCGTTCTGCTACCACGGCATGATTTACGGCGACCGCTACCGCATGCGCGCGCCGGAGATGATTGCCAAGGACCTGGAGGTGCTCAACGCGCGTTACGGCGTCCGGCACTTCGCCTTCAACGACGAGGCGCTGCCACCCAAGCTCTTCCGCATGCTGCCGCCCGCCGTCCCCAAGGGGCAGTACTTCTTCACCGCGCTCTACAAGTTCGAGAAGTACTTCACGCGGGAAGACTTCCGGAACATGTATGACATCGGCTTCCGCTCGCTCTACATCGGGCTGGAGACGGCGTCCGAGCGCGTGCAGCGGCACATGCGCAAGAACAACACGCAGAAGGTGATGGTGGACAACCTCCAGTTCGCGCACGACGCGGGCATCTGGAGCCACACCTTCAACTTCTTCGGCTTCCCCACGGAGACGGAGGAGGAGGCGGAGGAGACCGTCCAGTTCCTGCTGGGGCATTCGGACATCCTGCACTCGGAGGGCACGGGGACCTTCGTCTTCGAGCACAACGCGCCCATCCACCTGTCTCCCGAGCAGTTCGGGGTGACGGCCTTCAAGCCACGCACGGACACCGTGCTGGACCTCTTCTACGAATACGAGCCCGCCACGGGACTGGACGCGGCCGGCGCGCAGGGGGTGCTGGAGCGCTACAACCGCCTCAAGCGCGAGCGGAGGGTCTACCAGCATGGCCACTGGGTGGACCGTGAGCACCTGCTGCTGCTGCTCAGCCGCTACGGACGGGACGCGCTGAAGAAGGCCTTCGCCGAGGTCGAGGCCGCGGACCGCGGCTACTCCGCGGCGGAGCTGCTCAGGGGGTACGCGTTCGACACGCCCGAGGGCAAGCGGCACTTCGTGGTGAACCGGCGGCTGCGCCGGGTGTGCGTCACCAACGAGGACGCGGTGCGCATCGTCGGGTGGCTCCAGTTTGGCGCCAAGGTGGAGGACCTGCTCAACGCCTATCCCGCGCTGTCCGCCGCGTTGGACCCGGTGCCCGAGGACGTGGAGGAGCTCACCTCGCTGCGGGAAGCGTCCTGAAGCAAGGCCGCCGTGCCCCTCGCTCCCGGAGTCCTCGGGCGCGAGGGGCGGTGCCCGTCACCGCTTCTGGATGGCGATGATGGGGTCCACGCGCGAGGCGCGGCGCGCGGGCAGCCAGGTGGCCATCAGGGCCACGCCGCCCAGCAGCAGGGCGAACACGCCGAAGGTCAGCGGGTCCGTCCCGGTGACGCCGTACAGCAGGCTCTCCATGTAGCGTGACAGCCCGAAGGCGGCGACGAGCCCCACGCCGATTCCCAGGCCCGCCATCTTCAAGCCCTGGTCCATGACCAGCCGCACCACCCGGCCCGGCGGCGCCCCGAGCGCCATGCGGATGCCAATCTCCTGCGTGCGTTGCGAGACGAGGTAGGAGATGACGCCGTAGAGGCCCGCGGTGGCCAGCACCAGCGCGATGAGCGCGAAGGTCCCCAGGAGCGTGAGGCTCAGGCGCCGTCCCGCCACGGACTGCTGGATGATCTCCTCCATGGTCAGGATGTTGTAGAGCGGCTGCTCGGAGTCCACGGCGCGCACCGCGCCGCGCAGCAACGGGGCCACGCTCGCGGGCGCGGCGCGCGTCTTGAGCACCAGCGTCACCGCCTGGAAGTACCAGAGCGTGGAGCGCGGATGGTTGTAGGGCAGGTGGACCTCCGGGAGCGGCTGCTGCTCCAGGCCCGCCTGCCGCACGTCTCCCACCACGCCGATGATTTCCACGGGCTGGCCCCCGATGAGGAGCCGGCGCCCCACGGCCTCGCTCCCGGCGAAGTGCCGGCGGGCGAGGGCCTGGTTGACGATGACGACCTGCTCGTCGCGGCGGCCATCGTCCTCGGTGAAGTCGCGGCCGGCCATCAGCGGGATGCCCAAGGACTTGAAGAGGTCCGGGCTGGTCGTCCTGAACTCCGCGAACAACGTCTTGCCGGGCTCCGCGGGCAGCTCGCCCTCCACGGCGTAGTCCCCGCTGGTCCACGCCGTCTGGATGGGGAGCAGGGAGATGAGCGCCGCGGACTCCACGCCGGGAAGGGCCCGGGCCTTCTCCAGGATGGGCTGGAAGAGCCGCTCCACGGCCTCCTCCCGCGGGTACTGGTTCGGGGTGATGGGCAGGTGGGCGGTGAGGACGTTGCGGGGCTCCAGCCCGGGTTCGGTGCCCAGCAGCTTCACGAAGCCGCGCAGCAGCAGCCCCGCGCCGACGAGCAGCACCAGCGACAGGGCCACCTCCGTCACGACCAGCGCGCCGCGAAAGTAGTGGTGCGAGCGCGACGAGGACTGCTTGGCGCCGGGCTCCGCGAGGCTGGCGCGCAGCGGCGCGCGGGTCGCCTGGAGCGCGGGCGTCAGGCCGAAGAGGAGCGCGCTGCCCACCGACACCAGCAGGAGGAAGCCGAGCACCCGCCCGTTGAGGGGGAGGTCCCCCGTGAGCGGGAAGGACGCCCGGACGAGGTTGCCCATGGCGCTCACGCACCAGGCCCCCAGGAGCACGCCCAGGAGCGCGCCCAGGAGCGCAAGCAGCAGGCTCTCCACCAGGAGCTGCCGCACGACATGCCCCCGGCTCGCGCCCAGCGCGAAGCGGATGGCAATCTCCTGCTGCCGCGTGGAGGTCCGGGCGAGCAGCAGGTTGGCGACGTTGGCGCAGGCGATGAGGAGCACCAGCAGCACCGCCCCCTGCAGGAGCAGCAGGGTGGGGCGCACGTTGCCCACCACCGTCTCCGACAAGGGCACCGCCGTGGCGCTGCGCCCGGCTTGCGTCGCGGGGTGTGCCTCCTCGATGCGGCGGGCCACCTCGGCCAGCTCCGCCGCGAGCGTCCGCGCGGGCACCCCCGGACGCAGCCGCCCGAGGACGCTCAGGAAGTGCGAGCCCCGATTGTCCACCCGGTCGGGCGTGGGGATGTAGGGGACGAAGACGTCCATCCGGGCCCCCGCGGGAAAGCCCACCACCGTGGGGAGGATGCCCACCACGGTGTGGGGCTGCCCGTCCAGCGTCAGGGTGCGCCCGACGAGGCCCGGGTCGGCGCCGAAGCGGCGTTGCCACAAGCCCTCGCCAATGATGACGACGGGCGCGGCCCCGGGCTGGTCATCTCCGGGGGAGAAGCCAGGTCCCAGCTTCGGCGGCGTGCCGAGGAGCTGGAAGAGGTTGGCCGTGGTGGCCACCACGTTGACCCGCTCCGCGCCTTCAGGCGTCATCAGGTTGCGCCCCTGGAACTCGTAGGCGGCAACGCCTTCCAGCGAGGGCAACTGGGTGGCCCAATCCTGGTAGTTGGGCCACGACACCGAGCCCAGCCACTTCGGGTCCCTGGAGGGGGTCGTCTCGAAGAGGCGAACGAGCCGCTCGGGCTCCTGATAGGGCAGCGGCCGCAGCAGCACCGCATCCACCACGCTGAAGATGGCCGCGTTGGCGCCAATCCCAAATGCCAGACACAACACGGCCACCAGCGTGAAGACCGGGTCCTTCCGGAGCATCCGCACCGCGAACTTGAAGTCGCTCGCGATGTCCCCCACTCCGTCGACGATTCGGGCCATGGCCACCTCGCGCGGGGAAGCCTAGCAAAAACAGCTCACCCGGCAATGCGGCCACGTCCGAATGGGAAAGCGCTCAGGCCTTGGAGGGCACGGGCGCGTCGCGGGCAATCAGGCCCTCCTGCTTGAGGGTCTCCCAGAAGGCGTCTGGAATCGCGACCTTCATGGACTGGACATTGGCCTTCACCTGCTGAGGCGTGCGCGCGCCGGGGATGACGGCGGAGACGACGGAGGGCGCGGCGGCGAACTGGAGCGCCGCGGTGCGCAAGTCGATGCCGTACTTCGCCGCAATCGCGCTCATGCGGGTGCGCTTCTCCGGCGCGCCGGGCGGGATGGTGCCGCCGTAGAGGTAGCGGTTGCGGCCGGCCAGGTAGCCGGCGTCCAGCGGCGAGCCCACCACCACGGAGATGCCGCGCTTCTCCAGGGCGGGGAAGGTCTTCCGCAGGGCCTCCTCGTGGTTCGTCAGCGAGTACTGCGTGGCCAGCAGGAAGATGTCCGGGTCGCTGACCTCGATGGCGCGCAGCGCCGGCTCCGGGCGGTTGACGCCGAAGCCCCAGGCCTTGATGAGGCCCTCCGCGCGCATCTTCGTCAGCTCGGGCATGGCGCCCTTGACGGCCTGGTCGAAGTACTCCGTCCACTTGTCGCCCATGTCCTGGTTGTCCGGCGACAGGTCGTGGATGAACACGATGTCGATGCGCGACACGCCGAGCCGCTGGAGGCTGTCCTCCACGGAGCGGCGCACCCCGGCGGCGGAGTAGTCATACCGGTAGCTGAACGGGGATGCGTCGCTCCACAGCAGCTTGGGCGGCGGCGCGTCCGCGGCGGTGAGCAGGCGGCCCACCTTGGTGGACAGCACGTACTCATCCGCGTTCCGGGTGTGCAGGAAGTGGCCGAAGCGGCGCTCGCTGAGGCCCAGGCCGTACCAGGGCGACGTGTCGAAGTAGCGAACGCCCGCGGCCCACGCGGCCTCCATCGTGGCCTGGGCCTGCGCGTCGCTGGTGGCCGCGAAGCCGTTGCCAATGGCCACGCCGCCCAGGCCAATGCGGGTGGTGGGGCGGAACTTGCCGCCGGGCGGGTTGGTGGGAACGGACCGGGTGGCGAGCTTGCCCTTCGTCGGCATCACCGCGCCTTCACCCGCGGCCCTCGCGAGCAGAGGCGCGGCGGCGAGCGCGGCGGCCCCGGTGGCGGCGGCGGAAAGGAACTGGCGTCGAGAGCGCATGTCTTCCTCCAGGATGTCCAGGCCAGGCGGGCCCAAGGGCGCGCGAATCCGGCGGTGGTGGAGGGACGACCGTGTCGGTGCCGCCGCGGTGTGTCAACCGGATGTCGCCGTGGTCCGACGGCTGGCCGTGGCTGGCGTGGCGATTCGTCTGGCGCTCGTCACTTGGGCGTGAAGCCCCCAGGTCCTCATCGGGGACGTGGGGGCGTCACGGGGTGCCTCACCTCAGTGAGGCGTGATGCCCTGCTTCTCGCTGGGCGTCTCCGTGAAGGTGGACTTGAACATCGAGGCCAGCCCGTTCACGGTGGAGCCGAAGGCCTCCACGCTCGCCTGCTTGTAGTTGCCCTGCCTGGCGCTCTGGAAGGCGTCACGGCCGAAGTTCAGCGCCTCACGCTGGTGGGCGTTGACCTCGCTGCGCTCCCCCGTCTCCACCTTCTTCACGTTGTCCATCACGCTGGCCTGGGAGCGCGCGGAGATGCCGACGTTGCCCCGGTCCAGAATCTGGTTCACACCGCCGACCGCGTGGGCGTAGTCGCTCTTCTTGCCCTGCGTGGTCTGGTCGATCTGCTGCCGCATCGGATTCTGGAACGAGTGGTTCTGCTTGACCTTGAACATGGCGTTTCCCCCGTGGGCCTTCGCGGCCCCGCTATGTGATTCTTGAAATGATTGTCGGGGGATGTGGTCTGAAGTTTCCTGTTCGCGCCTTTTTCTCCACAGCGGCGCTGGTTCATTCCGAGCGCTGTGCTCTGGCCGGCGCGTCCCGCGTGGCGGCGGCGCCGTGCTTCACGGGGCACGTCTTGGGGAAGGTGCCCAGGGACTCCACGGCGTAGCCCCGCGGGTAGCTGCGGATGTTCTTGCGCTCCCGGGCGTACCCGGGCTCCTTCTTCGGAGACAGCGCGTAGCGCACGAACTGGCCGCGGGCCTTGAGCGCCAGTCGGAACACCTTGCGGCTGAGGCCGGACGGGTGAGCGTAGTGGAAGGCGTCCAGCAGGGCGTCCTCCATCAGCGTGCGCGCGAAGAGCGTGACGAGCCGCTTGGGCGCGAGGTTCGTCGGCGGGAAGGTGGTGAGCAGCTCCAGCGTGGCATCGGCCACGGCCTTGCTGCGCGCGTCGAAGGCGAAGTGCGCGGCTTCGTAGCCATCCATGTACGAAGCGAAGGCCTCATAGGTCTCCGGGATGTCCTGGATGCCCATGTGGCGGCCGATGTCGCGGTAGTAGTTCGTCCACGCCGTCACTTCATGGGGCGTGAATGGCCGCCAGCCGAAGTCGGCAATCCAGCGCACGGGCATCACCACGAAGGTGGAGAGCACGTAGCGCATGTCGTCGTTGGAGATGTCGTAGGCGCCGTGCATCTGGTTCATGCGCCGGAAGGCATTGCGGCCCTGCTGGCTGGCCATGCCGTGCTCCAGGATGGTGTCCAGGATGAGCACGGTGTCGTCGTAGCGCTTCTGGGTGCGCTGGGTGAACTCGCCCGTGTCGTGCAGGAGCACGCCGATGCTGGGCACCGCGTAGGTGCGGAACAGCGCGAAGCTGAGCGCCTGTTCGACGTCCCAGGGGAACTCCCGGGTGGCGAGGATGCGAACGATGTCCTCGTGCTGAGTCTGCGCATCGAGGCGGTCCGTCAGGTCGCGTAGCGCGAAACGGTTCATCCAGCGCTCCTCCGTGAAGGTTGCGGGAACTCTATCCCAGACTTCAGGTGCGCTGCTCGCCGCGTCCTCCGCGCGGCCCAGGCATCTTCGTCAGGGCCTTGCCCGCATGGTTGCTGCTGCCGGCAGTGGGGTTGGCACCTTTCCGGCGGCGTCCGTTCGCGGGCGCCCCATCAAGGAGCAGCGTGCATGAACCTGGACCCTTCGACGCAGAAGTTCGTCTCGGACCTGGCGGCCTCGAACAGCCCGCCCCTCTACACCCTGACGCCGGAGCAAGCGCGGGAAGTCCTCCTCAAGGCGCAGTCGATTCCGGTGACCCTGCCAGACGCGGACGTGGAGGAGCGCAAGCTGCCCGTGGGGCCCAAGGGCTCCGTCCGGACGCTGCTCTTCCGGCCGAAGGGGAGCAAGGAGCGCCTGCCCGTGGTGATGTTCATCCACGGCGCGGGCTGGGTGATGGGGGATGCCCGGACACACGAACGGTTGGTGCGGGAGCTGGTCAAGGGCGCGAACGTCGCCGCCGTCTTCGTGGACTATGGCCGCTCACCGGAGAACAAGTTCCCCACCGCCATCGAAGAGGCCTACGCCGCGACGAAGTACGTGGCGGAGCACCCGGATGAGTTCAACGTGGATGCCCGCCGCATGGCCCTGGTGGGGGACAGCGTCGGGGGGAACATGGCGACCGTGGTCAGCATGCTCGCGAAGGAGCGCGGTGGCCCGCTCATCCGCTTCCAGGCGCTCTTCTATCCCGTCACCGACGCCAACTTCGACAACGGCTCCTACCAGGAGTTCGCGGAGGGGCCGTGGCTGACGCGCAAGGCGATGAAGTGGTTCTGGGATGCCTACCTGCCGGAGGCCTCCAAGCGCGTGGACCCGCACGTGTCCCCGCTGCGGGCGTCCCTGGACCAGCTCAAGGGGCTGCCTCCCGCGCTGGTCATCACCGACGAGAACGACGTGCTGCGTGACGAGGGCGAGGCCTACGCGGCGAAGCTCTCCGAGGCGGGCGTCAACGTCACCCAGGTCCGCTTCCTCGGCACGCACCACGACTTCGTCATGCTCAACGCGCTGGCCCAGACGCCCGCGGCCCGGGGCGCCATCGAGCTCACCACCACCAAGCTGCGGGAGTGGCTGCACGGAAATTGAGCGGGCCGCGGCGGTGCTTCAGAGGCGTTCGAGCACCGCCGCCACCGCCTGGCCGCCGCTGGTGCACAGGGTGACGAGCGCCAGCGACTGGCCCCGCCGTTCCAACTCGTCCAGGGCCGTGCCCACCAGGATGCTGCCCGTGGCGCCCAGGGGATGTCCCAGGGCAATGGCGCCGCCGTTGACGTTGACCCGGTCCAGGTCCAGCTCCAGCGCGCGCGCTGTCTGGAGCACCACGGCCGCGAAGGCCTCGTTGATTTCCCACAGGTCCACGTCCCGGGCCGTCAGGCCCGCGGCTGCCAGGGCCTTGCGCGAGGCCACTGCCGGGCCGGTCAACATCAGCACCGGGTCGCTGCCCACGGCGCTCACCGCGCGGATGCGTGCGCGAGGCTTCAGCCCGTGCGCGCGCACGTAGTCCCTGGAGGCCACGAGGAGCGCGCCCGCTCCATCCGCGATGCCGCTGGCCGTGCCCGCCGTGTGCAGGTGACGCACGGCCCCGCGGGGGGGTATGCGCGCAGCGCCAGCGCGTCCAGCGTCTCTCCATCGGGGCCTGCTGGCCGGGCGCCCAACTGGATGAAGGCCGGCGCGAGCGCGGCCAGCTTCTCCGCCGTGGTGTCGGGCCGGGGATGGTCATCCGCGGCCAGCAGCACCTCTCCCGTCCGCGGATGCGTCACGGGAAAGAGGCTGCGCTGGAAACGGCCCTCCGCCTGCGCGCGCACGGCGAGCTGCTGGGAGCGCAGTCCGAAGGCGTCCAGCTCCTGGCGGGTGAAGCCCTCCAGCGTCGCGATGAGGTCGGCGGAGATGCCCTGGGGCACCTGGAAGAAGCGCTGGCGCAGGTCGACGTTGCCGCCGTCCGTCCCGCCGCCATCCGCGTTGAGCCCGTAGTGGCTCATCTGCTCCACGCCTCCGGCGACCACCAGGTGCTGTGCCCCCGACGCCACGCCCATGGCGGCCAGTGACAGCGACTGGAGCCCCGAGCCGCAGAAGCGGTTGATGCTGAAGCCCGGAACCGAGATGGGCCACCCGGCCGCCAGCAGCGCGTTGCGCGCGAGGTTCGCGCCCTGGGCTTCAATCTGGGACACCACGCCCACGATGACGTCGTCCACGTCGTTGACGTCCACCTGCGTGCGCAGCGGGAGCTGCTTCAGCGTCTGGGCCATCAGCTCCTGCGGGTGCAGCCCGCTGAGCGCGCCCTTCCCGGGCCGGGCCCGGGCGCGTGGGGTGCGGACCGCATCCAGAATGTAGGCATCCATCGACGTCCCCTCCTTGGGCGGGTGGCGCCGTGGCCACCTCGTGGCGGGTTTGATATTATGATCGTAATATAGTCGCAACACGAAGGGGAGCCCTGCTACGCAAATGACCATATGATGTGTATAATCGTGTAGAGCGAGGTGAGATTCGGATGGCCCATCCCCCGGAGCAGAAGCAGACCACGCACGAGCGCATCCTGGACGCGGCGGGGACGTTGTTCCGCCAGCGAGGCTTCCTGGGGGCCAGCGTGGACACGGTGATGCGCGCCGCGGGGCTCACCGTGGGCGGCTTCTACGCGCACTTCTCTTCGAAGCAGGCGCTGCTCATCGAATCGCTCCAGCGCATCCTGCGCCGGCAGCGCGTCGAATGGCCCCAGGGCCTGGAGGACCTGCGGGGCGCGGAGTGGCTGAGCCACCTGGTGCGACGCTATCTCTCACGCGCCCACCGTGACGCGGAGGTGCCCGCCTGTGCGCTGCCCGCCGTGCTGTCGGACGTGGTGCGAGGCGAGCCGGAGTTGAAGGCGGCGCTGGCCCGGGAGGTGGACCTCACCGTGGAGGACTTCGCCAGACACCTGACGGGCGACGCGCGCGCCAGTGCCCGGGAGCGCGCATTGGCCACCTATGCGTTGTGCATCGGGACGCTGACCCTGGCGAAGGCCACCGCCGGGAGCCCGCTGTCCGACGAGCTGCTGAAAGCGGCGCGTCGCGTCGCGGTGCTCGCGGCGGAGACGACAGACACGGCGCCCTGAGCACGCGAGCCGGATGCGGTGTCTTTCATTTTCTGAGAGTCAGTCATTCATGAAGAATGGCAAGCGGCCGACGAGGGCTTGCGCTCCGAGGCAATGGCTGCATTGAGGGGCACTCTCAATCTTGGCGCCTCCCCCCTGCTGGTCTGGAGGTCGTCATGAAGCGTTTCTTTGAATGCGTGAGTGGTGTTGCCGCGGCGTTGGCGTTCGTTGTCGTTCCTGGGACGGCGTTCGCGCAGTTGCCGCCGGATTTGACCCTGGTGGAGTGCTCCCAGGGGAACCAGCGCCAGAACTATGCGCCGGCCATCTCGCTCTTCGCCCGGCATACGGACGTGACTGGGACGGGGCAGCTCTCCTCCTGTATGGCCTCGTCGGACCCGGGGCTTGCCTTCGGCTCGTTCACCATCACCGGCGCCGGCACGGCGAGCTGTTTTGTCTCGAGCCTGTCGACCCAGAACACCGTGACCTGGAATGACGGCACGCAGAGCACCATCGACTTCATCGGTGGCGTGGACGTGCGCCCGCCGGCCCTGCCGACGGTGACCCTGCTGGGCCGGGTCTCCGGCGGCCGTTACGAGGGCGCGCTCGCCATCAAGACGATGGATGTGTCGGCCATTCCCGGGCTGACGCAGTGCCTGCTGAGCGGCGTGCGCTCCGCCAGCGCGAACATCTCGTTTTCCCTGTTTCGGTTGTTCTAATCCGCGGTCCACGGGCTGGGGCCTGGTGTTGGCGGCCCCAGCCCTGGCCGTGGTGCCCCTCGTGACTGTCAGGATGGCGCTGCCTGGGGCGACCTGGGCGCCATGCGAATCCTGAAGCTTGAAACAGAGCCGTTGTACCTGTGGCCCCACCTCTCTGCGGCCCCCCGAGGTGGAACCGAAATCCAGAACCTGCCCCTCCTGCAGGGAAAGGTCGACGCGCTGCCAGCGGGGCTGGATGCCCTGGTGGTGACGTCGGACCTGCAGGGGGTGGCGCCTTGCGCCGTGCTGGGAGGCGCGGTGGCCCTGCTGGGTGAAGTCCTGGCGGATGGCCTCGCGTCCTTGAGCGCGGAGGGAGTGCTGCCTCCGCTCGCGCACACGGGCGTGGTGCTGGCGGGGGACCTGTTCTCCGATGATGCCGCGCTGGTGCGAGGTGCTTCCGGCGATGTGCGGTCCGTGTGGGAAGCCTTCGGACAGCAGTTCCGATGGGTGGTGGGCGTTGCGGGAAATCACGACACGTTTGGCACCGCGCGTGAGCAGGCGCAGTTCTTTCGCCAGCGACCAGAGTTGCAGTTGCTGGATGGCGACGTGGTGGATGTGGATGGCCTGCGAGTGGGTGGCGTGGGCGGCATCATCGGCCGTCCGGACAAGCCGGGCCGGCGCGATGAAGCGGCTTTTCTCCAGAGCCTGCGGGGCGTCATGCGGCAGGACCCGGAGGTGCTGGTCCTCCACCAGGGGCCGGATGCGCCCGGACCGCACCTTCGTGGGAGCGTGGCCATCCGGGAGTGTCTGCCGGCGCGCGGAGACCTGCTGGTGGTTTGTGGCCACGCGCACTGGGACATGCCGCTGGTGTCGCTGTCAGCGGGGCCCCAGGTGCTCAACGTGGACAGCAGGGCCGTGCTCCTCACGCGTTGACGTGAGGCTTCCGGCTCAGCGCCAGTGCGCGGCGTGGGCCGTGGCGAAGGACTCGAAGGAGCGGGGTGCTCGTCCCGTGACGCTCGCCACCGTCGGAGTCACCCGGTCCTCCTTGCCATCCCGAATCATCTCCTCGAGCTGGGCGAGGAAGCGGGCGTATGGCGCTGGAATACCTCCGGCCTCCATGAAGCGCTGCGCCTCCTCCGCGCTCACGGCCTGGTGCTGAACCGGACGTCCCGTCACCCGCGTGAGGATGGCCGCGATGTCGTCGTAGCTCAGCGCCTGGGGCCCGGTGATGACGTGTGCGGTGTCGTGGGCGCGTGCGTCGGTGAGCGCGCGGACGGCGACTTCCGCGATGTCTTCCGCGTCGATGAAGCCGACGCGACCCTGTCCCGTCGCCGTCACCATCCGCCCTTCGCGCTGGATGGCCGCGCCCAGGTGATGCTGGGGGCTGGCGAAGTTCTGCATGAACCAGGAGGGCTGGAGCACCGTCCACTCGGGCATGCGCTCGCGCAGCGCCTGGTGCACGACGCCGATGCCCGGCGTGCCCTCCGGGATGACGGAAGCGCTGAGCAGGACCGCGCGGCGGACACCCCGCGCCCGCGCGCGCTCGATGAAGGGCAGCATGAGCACGGAGGGGTCCGCCACCATGCCGGGCGCAAGCAGATACATGCGGTCCACGCCCTCCAATGCCGCGTCATGGCTGGCCACATCCGCCCAGTCGAAGCGCACCGGCTCCGACGCGCTGTCCAGCCGTTCGCCCCTGCGCGTCGCCGCGCGGACGGGCATGCCCAGCTCCGCGAGGCGAGTGACGATGTGCCGGCCCGTGTTGCCCGCCGCGCCGATGACGAGGGCGCGAGCGCCGTCCTGTCGCTGGTGGGTCGTCATGACGGGTTCACCATCTGCTGGAGGTTCTCGGCGCCGCCGAAGGCCTTGAGCCCCACAATGGGGTCCCAGTACTCGCGGTAGTGGACGATGCGCCCATCCCGCGACTTCAGCACCATGATGTAGTCCTGCTCGTACGGCTTGCCGGTGAGCGCGATGGTCGCGGAGCCGTGGACCTCCGCGACGGCGACGTCAGAACCGGCCGTGAAGTGGCGCCGGGTGTTCGAGAAGACGAGCCCCTGGAAGTGCTTCGGCGTCTCCGCGAAGTAGCCGCGGATGGCCTCCCTGCCAGCCAGGCGCTCGGGCGCGCCGACAGACGGCGCGTAGGGGAACTCGACGACGGCGTCCTCGGCGAAGAGGCCCAGCCAGCGCTCGATGTCCGTGGCAATCAACTCCAGATGGGCGTCCATCAACGCGCCCGCATCGCGAGCCGGTGAAGTCTGATTCATGTCGTGCTCCGGGTTTGAGATGGACGAAGGGTGCTCCCGGCGATATGGATTCTCAATGCCAGGAAGTCCATCTCTATTGCCCGAACGTCCAAATCCGGCGGAGGCGTCGCCGGATGTCGTCTCGGAGGTCCTGGAGACGCTGCGCCTCTCCACGGTGCTCTTTGGCCGCTTCGACCTGGGGGCTCCGTGGGCGCTGCGGCTGCCGAAGAAGGACAACGCGACCTTCTATGTGCTGGCGCAGGGCCACATGCGGCTCCGCGTCGAGGGCGTGGACTCCACGTTCCACGTGTCCGCGGGCGATGTGGTGCTGGTGCCTCAGGGCTCGCCGCATGTGCTGGATGACGGCAGCCGGCGGACGCTGGCGTCCCGGGACTTCATCCCCGCGGAGCGTCTGCGAAGCCCGGTGACGGGGGCTCGCCGGCTCGGGGGCGAGGGGCCGGTGAGCACGCTCATCACCGGCTGCTTCCGGTTCAACGCGGGGATGCAGAGCCCGCTGCTCTCGTCGCTTCCGCCCGCCATCCACCTGTCGGCGCGGGAGCCGCAGGTGGCCTCCTGGCTCTCCTCGACGGTGCGGCTCATCGACGCCGAGAGCCAGGCGCGCAAGCCGGGCAGCGCGCTGGTGCTGGGACGGCTCGCGGATGTGTTGCTGGTTCAGGCGTTCCGCGCCCGCGCGGAGAGTGCCGCCGCGGAAGGCGCGGGATTGCAGGCCCTGTCGGACCCGACCATTGGCGCCGCGCTGGGTTTGATGCACGGGCGGCTGAGCGAGCCCTGGACGGTGGAGCGGCTGGCGGCCTCCGTGGGCGTGTCACGCTCGGGGTTCGCGGCGCGGTTCCACCAGCTCGTCGGCGAGCCACCGCTCCAATACCTCGCGCGGTGGCGGATGGCGAAGGCCGCCCAGTGGTTGCGTGAGACGCAGGACACCCTGCCCGAGGTGGCCGAGCGGGCGGGCTACGTCAGCCCCGTGGCGTTCAACAAGGCCTTCAAGCGGTGGCACGGCGTGGGGCCCGGAGGCTACCGGCGCACGCATGGCGCGGCACCTGTCGCCCGGATGGAGGCAAGCTTCACGTAGTCCCCTGGCCGCCGCCGGACTCAGGGCCTCAGGCGGAGAAGGAAGCCATCCTGCGGGCGAGGGTAGGGCGTGCCCGCGGGAAGCGCCCGCGCCAGCGTGCCGGCGGCCACCGCATGGCCATTCACGTCCACCGCCACCGTGCGCGCCAGCGGGGCGCCGGGACTGGTGAAGCTGCGAATCCAGAGGGAAGTGCCGTCCTCGGGGTGGAGCCGGGCCAGGTAGAGGCCCGCGGGCGTGGCGCCACCGCCCAAATCCAATCCGCCATCATGGGCGCCAGCCACGGTGAGCTGCCCGGCGTCATCGGTGGCCAGCGCGGTGGCGGTGGCCGCGAAGGAGCGCGCCCAGCGTTCCTTGCCATCCCCATCAAAGACAGTCACGAAGCCGTGGTAGCCGTTGGAGGTGTGAGGCTTTCCCTGGAAGTAGAAGCGTCCGGAGAAGTTGCCACCAACGAAGACGCGGCCGGGGCCCACCGCCAGGGCATTCGCGGTGCCCTCGGTGCCACGCAAATCCCGGCTCCAGGCGTGCGCGCCGTCCGACGACAGCTTGAGCACGAAGGGCGTGCGCTGGCGCACCGTGACGAGCGCCGGTCCGCCGAAGCAGACCGAGCCCGCATAGGCCCCCGCCACGTGCACGCCGCCAAAGACATCCACCGCCACGGCCCGGGCCGTCACCAGCCCTTCGGCCCCCGCGGCCCAGGTGCGGCTCCAGCGCGTCTGGCCGCTGGCGTCCAGGCTCACCGCGAAGGCGGAGCGCTGGCCTTGAGGGGACTCCCTCACGCCGTCGCCGAAGTCTCGCTGTCCATGGAAGTCTCCCACCAGCACCACGCCGCCCGTACCGTCCGGCGCCAGCGCGTTGACGGTGAGCGCCCCGGTGCCGTCGAAGCGGCGCACGCGTTCCAGCGCGCCCTGGGGCGACAGCCTCGTGAGGAAGGGCCCCGCGGGGATGACCTGCTCCCCCAGGACGAAGCCCGCGGAGACGCCACCCAGCCAGACATGGCCCTCGCCGTCCACCGCGAGCCCGCCCACGTGCGCGCGCGCGGTGCCTTCCTCCGGTGTCAGCCCATGCGCCCAGCGCAGGGTGCCTTCCGGCGTGAAGCGCGCCACCAACAGGTGGGGCGCCTTTGATACGTGGTTGAAGGGCAGGGGGCCTCCCCCAAGGTCCAGAGGCTCACGGTAGGTCGCCGCGACGAGGACGTCCCCGTCGGGAGCCACCACGGCATGTGGCGCTTCGCTGTCCCCCAGTACCAGCGGACGCGTCCACGCCAGGACCCCCTCGCCCTCACCTTCAGCCGACCCCGCCACCTCCAAGCCCGGAGCTCGGGCCGCCGCGTGCGCCCTCTCCCCGCACCCCGCAAGGAGAAACCCGAACGCCAGCACCCCGATTGCCCACCGCCGCCCCGCCATCCCCGCCCCGGCCTCTCCCCCAACCCCAGCCCCGACAACCCCCT
>JBKGHI010000419.1:0-4712 GCA_046520405.1 Myxococcus sp. 1LA | reverse complement strand
CCACGGGGACCTCCTTCCGGGCAAGCCCCCCGTGATTACCGCGACAGGCTCCTAGTTGCTCCACCGGCAGCGATTTCTCGGCGCCCATTTTCAAAGTTGGTACGATGTCTGTCGCGGCTGTTGCATGGTCGCAAGCCGGACTGAGGGCCGCTGTCTCGCGCCGAAGGGCCTGTGTGAGCGTGCTGTTTGGGATGGCATGGAGCGCCGGTGCCGTGCCTTGATGTGGTGGAGATGCGACCGGACCAGTTCCGGTCAAACGAGTGGTCGGGCGAACTCGCTTGATGCTGCTGTGTTCGCGGCGGCTGGGGCTGGTGGTCCTCCCAGGGCATCACTCGTTCAACGCTTCGCCCACCACGCCGCGTTGTCGAAGCAGCGCCCTCAGATCGTCGCAGGGCGCGAAATTGCACAGCTTTACGGTGTGGATGATGCTCAAAAGGCATTGCCAACAAGGCCGCATACAGGGGGTTCGGAGAAGGGCGTTCGCGCGAAGCCTCTGGTAGTGGCGTCTGAGAGTGTTGCCATGGCGCGGGCCAGTCGTAGGCTCACACGCGGATGGGGGGCTCGATGAGCACGGGCGCGGTGGCCTTCGGGTCGTCCGGGTCGAACGCGGGTGCGTGGGGACCGGCGTGCGTGTCCTTCCACTTGCGGGGCACCCGTTCGATGCCCACGGGGAAGACGGTGAGCCGTCCGTCCTCGCCAATGCGCATGCGGAGGAAGTTCTTCCAGTCGGGCGAGGCGAGCGAGATGAACGCCTCGTTGGAGTGCGCGCCGAAGCCGTTCACGCTCAGCCACAAGTACAGGCCCATCACGAAGGGCCCCACCAGGAAGCCGCCCAGGAAGGTGAAGCCGGAGGACAGCAGGAACTTGCCCGCCAGGTGCCACCAGCCCGCCTGGCAGTGGATGCCGTCCGCGGAGAGCTCGGGACACACGCCCAGGCAGCTCACCGTGAAGTAGGTGGCGCCCCAGGCCACGAAGAAGGCCGCGGCGATGTGGCCCACCCCATGGAGTGTGCCCGCCAGCGTGCGCCACTTGCCGAAGGCCGAGTCCGCCATTCCGATGAGGCCGCCGATGGTGGCCATGCCCAGCACCAGCGTCCACGGCCGGGCCACCATGCTGTTGGCCACCGCGAGGATGACGTCGGGAAGCTGCGACATCCCGAACGAGCCCACCTCCGCGTAGGCCGCCAGCGCGAGCAGCAGGTACAGCGCGCCCGTCATCAATCCGAACCAGGGGCTGTGACGGATGAGGAGCAGGTTCTGCCGCGCCAGCTTCCGGGACGTCCATTCGTCCGGGAAGCTCTTCTGGAGCGTGTAGCCGTCCCGCAGGACATGCGCGGAGGGCGCGTGCGTGGGGTGGAGGAACGCGCCACCACCGCCCGCGGTGATTTTCTGCCGCCCGCCCGCGTCCTCGTGCCGCCGGTAGTGGTGCAGGTCGCCCGCGAGGAAGACGTTGATGCGGCGGCCGAACACCTTCTCCTGGAGGTACTCCAGGTTGTTCTCCAGGTAGGTGCCCTTGCGCCGCTCGGTGGCGGCCAGAATCCACGCCGGCTCCGCGTTGCAGAGGATGATGCGGTCCTCGGGGCCCATGTGGCTGGCCACCTCGCGGAAGTACTCCACCTGAGGCACGTCGATGTCGCTGTTGAGCTGCACGTCCGTGCCGATGAGCCACCAGCGCTGGGGCAGCTTCAGCGCGAAGTAGCTGCGGCTCTGCCGCGTGCGCCGGCCGGCAATCCACCGGTTCGCGCAGAACAGCCGCAGGAAGGCGCCGAGCCCGTCGTACCAGTCATGGTTGCCCGGAATCACGAACAGGTCCGGGCTGGGCGCCTGCGAGCGACGCATGGCCGCCTCGTAGGGCTGCACCAGCCGCTCGTCGTACACCTCGCGGCTGGCCCCGGGGTACACGCCGTCACCGCCGAAGATGAGCAGTCGGCCCCGCCGCGTGTCGTGGGACTCCGCGTGGGGTTGGCCCTGCACGGACAGCTCCAGCTCCGGCAGCGCCAGCAGCCGCGCCACGGCGTAGGTGGAGTTCCAGCCGTCGCCGGTGTCCGACACGTAGTCCAGCCAGAAGCCGCCCTCCGGCATCGGCTCCTCGGAGTAGTCGAAGTAGGGCGCTTGCGGACGCACCACCGCTTCGATGAGCCGCTGGTCCGCGCGCGCGCCGAAGACGGCCGCCACCACCGCGTCCAGACCTGTGCGCAAGAGCTGCGCGGGATGAAGCCAGCGCACCATGTCCGCCCGCTTCTGGTGCCGCGCCGCCAGGCTCCGGTCCGACAGCGGCGGGCCCTCGCGCGAGGACAGGGCGTAGGGCCGCAGGTCCTCGGCGGGGATGTCCGCGCGCGGTGACTCCAGCGGCGCCTGCTGTTCGCGTTCAGCGGCCATGAGCGGACTGCTCCTGGAAGGGGCCGCGAAGGGCGAAAGAGCCGAGCCCGGGGGCCGCGGGCGAGGACGCGTGGAATCGTGAACGCATGGCAGACCTGGATTACCACGGCCGTGGCACTTGCCTGGAGGACGGGCGGGCGCGGTTCGCGGTTCCCAGGGGCCTCCGGGTGGGGCACCCTGGGGGTATGCCGGACTCGCCGCTCAAGGACTTCCCGGTGGTCGTCTCCTTTCCCCTCCACTGGGGGGAGATGGACGCCTTCGGCCACGCCAACAACACGCGCACGTTCACCTGGTTCGAGACCGCCCGCATCCACTACTTCGCGCGCATCGGCCTGACGGGGCCCTCCGGCGCGGGAGATGACCGGACGAACCGGGACGGCGTGGGGCCCATCCTGAAGGCCACGAACGCGGAGTATCTGCGTCCCGTCCTCTTCCCCACGCGCCTGGTGGCTGGCTGCCGCGCCACCCGCATCGGGACGTCGTCCATCACCCTGGAGCACGCGGTGGCTGGAGAGGACGACGGCGTCATCTACACCCGGGGAAGTTGCACCATCGTCACCCTGCGCTACGCCACCCACGAGAAGGTCCCCGTGCCAGCGGAAGTCCGCGCGGCCATCAAGGCGCTCGAGGGGCGCGCCTTCAGCTCGTGAGTGAAGGGAGGCTTCCCAGCGGGGCACCGCCCATGACCGACCTGGCGCTGGGGTTCTACGAGGGCATGGCGGAGGAGTACCACCTGCTCTTCGCCAACTGGCCGCAGGCGGTGGAGCGGCAGGGCGCCATGCTGGACGCGCTGCTGCGCCGCTGCGAGGCGCCGCCGCCCCGGCGCGTGCTGGACTGCGCGTGTGGCATCGGCACCCAGGCACTGGGGCTGGCGGGCCGAGCTACGCCGTCCACGCCACGGACCTGAGCCCCGCCGCCGTGGCGCGCGCGAGCGCGAGGCCCGCGCGATGAACGTGCACCTCACCACGGGCGTGGCGGACATGCGCGCGTTGGACACGCAGGTGGAGGGCACCTTCCCGGTGGTCCTCGCGCTGGACAACGCGGTGACGCACTTGCTGACGGATGAGGACCTGGACGTGGCGGCGCGCGCCATGGCGTCGAAGCTGGCGCCCGGTGGGCTGGTGGTGCTGAGCGTGCGCGACGCCGACGCGTTGGTGCAGCACCAGCCGCGCTTCACGTCGGAGCGGCTGTTGGAGGCGCCGGAGGGGCGCCGCATCCTCTTCCAAATCTGGGACTGGGCCGCGGACGGGAGGACGTACACGGTGCACCAGTTCATCCTCCGTCCGGAGGGCAAGGGCTGGCAGGCCACCGAGCACACCGGCGTGTACCGCGCGCTCCAACGCGTGGACCTGGAGCGGGCGCTGACCCGCGCGGGGCTGGTGGACACGCGCTGGCACACGCCGGAGGAGACGGGCTTCCATCAGCCCATCCTCACGGCGCGGCGGGCCTGAGCGCGTGTGAGGCTCAGCCGCCGCGCTTCGCGTCCGCCGGGGCGTTGGGGTGGCGGGTGAGCAGCATGCGCAGTTGCGGCTGACGCCGCACCGCCTCCTGCTTCAGCAGGTGGGCGATGAGGGCCGGCGGGGCCGCGCTCCAGCGGGCGATGTTCTGGATGAGCATGGGCGAGCGGTAGGTTCGCCCGCACAGCAGCGACGCCGTCTTCCCATCCACCGGCAGGCCGATGAGCGCGGCCAGCGCGCGCCCTTCCGTGTTGAGGATGAGCTCCACCTTCTCCTCCGCGGGACCGCTGGAGAAGCGCTGGCGGAGCACCTCGCGCGCCGCGCGCCGCGTGGACTCCGGCACGTCGCGGTCACTGCCCACCTTGTGCAGCTCCATGAGTCGGCGCGCGCTCCACAGCCGCCGGAAGAGGCTGGCGGGGAGCTGTGGGTTGCGCACGAGCCAACGCCGCACCCCTGTGTCCGCCGTGAAGGCCGCCCGGCCGCACAACGCCTCCAGGCCCACGGGGTTGCGGTGGTAGCGCGCCACCAGTCGCGCGTGGGACAGGCCCGTGCGCGCGTTCTCCAGCACGGCCTTGATGACGGCGGGCACCGGGTCGAAGCACAGCGCGGACAGGACGGGGTCCTCCGCCGCGTGGGCGTGGGCGATGCGCTGGTCCTCGGGAAGCGGGTGCAGGCGCAGCTCGAAGAGCTGGCGGTAGTTGCCCAGCGCGGCCTCGGGCTCGTCCTGGGGGTCGGCGTCCGGCTCCGCGTCGGGGGCGGGCGCTGCGTCCCTCGCCGTCGGGTCTGGCACGGGGCCCGCGGACTCGGCGTCCAACGTCGTCAGGTCGAGCAGGGGGAGGTCACGCGGCTCGCCGCAGCGCGTAAGTGAGCAAGGCGC
>JBKGHI010000418.1:0-4720 GCA_046520405.1 Myxococcus sp. 1LA | reverse complement strand
TCAACCCGAAGTGCGGCAGCTTAACGAACCTGTCCACGAAATCGGGGCAAGCCCACAGAGGGTGACGTGGTGGTGGAAGCCACGCCACGTGCGTCCTTCGAAATGGTCGAGACCGACTTCTGCCTTCAGCTCTTGATAATCCCGCTCGACGCGCCAGCGCAGCTTGGTGAGGCGTACGAGTTGCTTCAGGGAAGTATTGGCAGGCAGCGTCGAGAGGTGGAACTTGGTGGGCTGCTTCTCGTTTCTGGGCCATTCGCACAGCAGCCATTGCTCGTCGCCCGGGGCCAACCCCACCGAGTGCCCATGCGCGATGCGGATGCGCAACGCTGCGAAGCGTGAGCGCTTGCGCCCCTTGATGCCTTCACCCCAGCTGACCGACTTCCAAGCGGTGAGTGGCAGGTCAGCGGCAAGCTTCTGGGCGGCAATGGGCTTCGCGTCGCCATAGCGGTAGCGCGTGCGCGCAGGCCCACTCATTCTCGCGGGCTTCGGGGGAATGGGCGGAGGCTCGAATCCTGGAGGCCAGAGCACCGAGTCGCCTCGGATGCCGACGATGTACGGCAGCCCTCGGCGCGTGAGCGCCTCGCGGAACTCGACTTCGTTTCCATAGCCTGCGTCCGCCAGGAAAAGACGCGGTTTGACACCCCAGCCGAGCGCACGCTCAAGCAGCCCGAGGACAGGCACTTCGGCCGCGAGGACGCGCTGCTGGCTCGACGCCACCAGGTGTACCAACGCGCCAAAGCCCGTCACCCCGAACGATGGAGCCGCGACACCCGCGACAGGACGCCCGCGGGCCCCGTCCGCCTCGGCCCCTCTCCGAACCTCACCCCAGCAGTGCAGAAGTTGAAGCGCATCGGTTGAACCCTCTCACGCGACATCTACCTTGACGCGCACCGGGCAGCCCGCGCATAGGCGAGCTGCTTGTCGCTGACAGCATGGAGGAGCGGTACCTCCAGCCCCTCCACGGTGAGGACCACGTGCGGCAACATGACGTGGACGCGGCCCGCCTCGAGCGGGTCAACGAGGGCGTCGGCCGCATCACGTCGCTGGGCCGCGCGTGCGCCCCGGGCAGAGGTGATGCCGAATCGCTCCTCCAGAGACTGAAGCACGGGCCCCGTCGTGCGTGGCACCTCGTCGTCCACCCCAAGGACGGTAGCGTGGAGGACACCATCCGCGTCCGACACCTCGACATAGGCGTCCCGGGCACGCCGGGCACTCGCGACGCTCCGCACGCGGTACAGCCCCGGCGCCGTCACCCGCACCGTGGCCGTACCGTTGCCCTGGCGGTTGAGGTCCGCCGTCCCATGCAACCACCGCACGCGCCACTCAGCACCTACAGGCTGGAGCTCAGCAACCCCACCCCGACGCGACGATGCGGACGCTGCCGCACAGGCAGCCGCCGGTGAAGCGCCCGGGTCCTTCCACGCTCATCCCGCTTTGCGACGGAAGTGGAGCGCCTGCACGCCGGACTTGAACCGCTGCGTCGAGAGGAGTTCGAGATGCCGCGCACTCGACAGGCCATGAAACAACGTCGGCCCGCGGCCACTGATGATGGGATGAACGACGATGCGGTACTCATCGATGAGCCCCAACTCCTCGAGCGCAGCCGCGAGCTTGGGCGCTCCGACGAGGACACCCCGCTCGGTCTTCGCTTTCAGCGCCGAGATCGCCTCGCGAAGGTCACCCTCCACCTTGATCGTGTTCTGCCACGGAAAGTCGCTCCGCGAGCCCGACACGACGTACTTCGCCTTCGCCTCGAGCTTCTGTGCCCACTCGCGCATCGCGCGCGGCGCCTTTTCGTCGCGTGCCACCGCGGGCCAGGCTCCCTCCATCAGCTCGTAGGTAATGCGCCCGAAGAGCATCGCCCCGCTCTGCTCCATGAGCTGCCTCCAATAGTCGTGCAGTTCGTCGTCCACGATTCCCTGGGTGTGATCGATGCACCCGTCCAAAGTCACATTGAGACCGAAGGTGAGAAGGCCCATGGCGCGGGATTCTACGAAAAGCGCGCCCAGCGCGCAGCAGCCCGAGCCATCGACGCCCCCCATGCCGCCGCCGGCCGCCCGGGCCCGACGCGAACTTCAGGTCCTGGCGAGGAAGGCGTCCGCGTCACCCCCTTCGCACTTCCAATCGGCGTACACCCCGATGAGCTCGCAGGCGGGACAGAAGCACGCGATGTAGAGCCAGCGGACGTCCGTCGTCCCTTCGTACAGCGCCACGCCCGACACGATCTGGAATGCCACCGCGCCACAGAGGCATTCGCTGCGTTGGAGTTCCGCGGTGTCGGCATACTCGGCGCTGTCCCCCATCCACTGGACCGCGCCACAGCCCGTGCAGGTCCTCCTCGCGGCCCCCTCGTCGTCGTCCTGCTCCAGGGTGAAGGTGGGTGCCCCACAGGGGCAGCCCGCTTCGTGGAACCGGGTCGCCGGGTAGCGGTTGAGCTGGCTGTACCGTCCCATCTCCAGCCGAGCGTCCTCCAGCCCCGTTCCGTACCAGTGCTTGCCCTTCTTGCGTGGCGCCATGGCTCAACCCTCCTTGGGGAAAGCGGGAGCCTGCCGCTTCTTCCCGTCGCTGTCAGGTCCGGCGACGCATCGGGCGAAGTGAAGGCTTGTTGAAGGTGGGGATTCGAAGCGCCCGCCCCGCGCTGCTTCCGAGCCGCGAGGACTTCGGCGATCGCTTATTCATCCCCGGGCCCTATGCAACGGGCCCGACGAGCGTGAACGGATCGGGGACGACGACGCGGATCGCCGCGGCGAGTTCGGGCTCGAGCCTCGACCACCGGGTGTCCTCGGTCACTCGCCAGGCGGCGCTCAACCGGTGGGGATGAACAGCGGCGAGCAGGAGCAGCATCGCTAGCGGGTCGTCGCTCGCCAGCCAGGCGGCCGCGACCATCACGCGATCAAAGCCGAGGTCCTGCGGCGATGCCCAATTGCGGTGGCGGCCGGACACCGCCTCCATCAGGTCGCGGAGCGTGCGCCGTGTCGTCACACGACGAGGATACCGCAGCGTGCATCCACACAAGGCGCTGACGATGCGCTCCCCGCGCGAGTTCCGACTCGCGACTTCGACCCGCTGACCGTGTCCAATTTGACAGGGGCAACTCCACCAGTGACTCTCCCCTCGGAGAGCGAGCGGCAGAACGGCCATTCGCGCAGCTTCCTCCTACGGATCAAGCCCACCCGGGCGAAGGCTCAGTACGGCTTCTTCCGGGTGTAGTTCTCGCCCAGGCGACAGACGCTCTCGAACATCGCGTGCGTCTTGCGCTGGGTGAGGATGACGATGGCCCGCTCCTGCTCCGTCAAGGGCCGGCCCTCGGCCTTGGCCGTCGCGTCGATGGTGTCCAGGAGCCCGTAGAGCGCGAAGACCTCGTTGTCGCCGGTGAAGAGTTCCCGGCGCATGTCCTCGGTCTGCTGGATGAACTCGTCCTCGCTCACTCTCTCGGAGTCGTCTGCCCACAGACACTTGTGCATGGAGTCCGCCCCGGGGATGAACAGGCCCGTGGCCCAGTCCAGCTTGAGGATCTCTAGGCCCCCGTCCTCAAGCGGCACCCACTTCACGGTGCGGTTGCCGACGATGAAGTACCGCGTCGAGTCGTCCCCCCTCTTCGAATCCGTCATGTCGCCCCTTGTCGGGTTCCAGCCTCTCGTGTCGGGGCTACACCACCCAGGCTCTCCGCGTCCCAGCACAGAATCACCTCGCCGTAGGCCGAGTAGCCGTCTGGAAAGGGCGCGTCCCGCCGCCGACCGGGAACGCATCGAGGCCGCGCTCCCCACCCGGAGCGGCGAACGGACCGTGGTCATCGACTTCGAGCGGGAGAGCATCGCCGTGTCCCAGCGCTGTACCCTCGGGCGCGGCGTCGAGGTGCGCGCGCCCGAGGCCCTGCGCGACAGGCTCGCCGCCATCGCCGCCGACCTCCAGGCGACATATGGCGGCGGGCGCCGGAGACGCCGGGGCTAACGCACCACTCGCCGCTTGAGGTCGTCAACCTCCGCCTGCGTGAGCGGCTTCATCCGGTGCGAGTACTTCTGAAGCGCCCGGGCATGAAAGGCATTGAAGGTCACCTTGTCGACCGCGACGATGGCGTCGAGGGAGACGAGGGTGGTCGGCGTCAGGTCGATGCCATCCGGGATGGGAAGGGTCTGGCTCTGGTCGTCATCGGCATACGCGACACTGCGCGCCGTGCTCCCCACCTTCTTCACCGCGTTGATGATCTTGACGAACTGGTTTCCGGCGCCCCGGATGTTGAGCAGGACCACGCCCGTCAGCACCATCGTGCCCACGACGGCGATCTGGATGGTCCGGTCGCTGGCACTGAGGCTGACGTTCATGTAGTTGCCCAGCGACACCTTCACCCCGGTGGCCTGGATGTGATGCCCCTGGGACTGGATGGTCACCGCGTCGTCCACGCCGCCCGCGAGGCCCGGCGGATTCCCCTCCGGGGTGATGGTGAACTCGTTCACGTTCGCCGCGGAGCAGCCGTTGAACGAGGGCGTCACATCGAAGCCATTGAAGGGAGGAATCCGGATGAGGTCCCCTTCGGCGGAGGTATTGCCCGGGAAGAACAGCTGCACGGTGTCATCGAGCGAGGTGTTGTGGGCCACGATGTGGCCACCCGAATCATTCGCGAAGATGATCTGGTCGAACTTCGGCCGGTCCAACGGCGAACTCTGGGGGTAAGGGCTTGATCAGAAATTAATTATCCATCCGGGGCTTGAGGACGTAGTTC
>JBKGHI010000417.1:0-4779 GCA_046520405.1 Myxococcus sp. 1LA | reverse complement strand
GGCGGACGCCGGGGGCCGCCGCCTGCGCGCCATGGACGTGGTGGCGCCGGTGGCCGGTGGCCGCCTGGGCGCGGTGCACGTGGGCGTGTCCCGGGACCACATCGACGGGCTGGTGTCCGCGCTGCGCGTGCGCATGGTGGGCTTCGCGGCGCTGCTGGTGGCCCTGGGCGTGGCGGTGTCCGCGCTCTTCGGCCGCAGCATCGTCGGGCCGCTGAAGAACCTGACGGAGGTGGCCGGCCACATCGTGGAGTCCGGCGACCTCACCCGTCCCATCCAGGTGAAGAGGCGGGGACGGAGGTGGGCCGGCTGGCCAGCTCCTTCTCGCAGGATGGTGGAGCGGCTGCGCGAGGTGACGCCTCAACCTCCGAGCAGGCGGCCGTGCCCCTCACCCAGTCCACCCGAGCACCTGAACTCGTCCTCCACGGAGCAGGCGCAGACCATCTCCCGGCAGGCCGCGGCGCTGCAGGAGACGCAGGTGACGGCGCAGGAAATCAAGCAGACCTCCATGCTGGCCGCGCAGAAGGCGGAGAGCGTGCTGTCGGTGGCGGAGCGCGCCGACACGCTGGCCAAGTCCGGCGAGGCCTCCATTGAACTCACCATGGCGGGCCTCAACGACATCCGCGCCCAGGTGGGGGAGATTGCGCAGAAAATCGTCGAGCTGGGCGAGCGCACGCAGCAGATTGGCGGGATTACGCAGACGGTGAAGGACCTGGCGGACCAGTCCAACATGCTGGCGCTCAACGCCGCCATCGAGTCCGTCCGCTCTGGCGAGCACGGCAAGGGCTTTGGCGTGGTGGCGCGCGAAATCCGCGCCCTGGCGGACCAGTCCATCGAAGCCACCACGCGCGTGCGCGAGTTGCTGGACGACATCGCCAACCAGGTGACGGTGGCGGTGCGAATCACGGAGCGCGGCGCCGAGCGCATGGAGTCGGGCCTGGCCCAGGTGCGCACCAGCGGGCAGAACCTGCGCGAGCTGTCCTCCATCGTCCAGGACAACGCCGCCGCCGTGCGGCAGATTGCCGCCGCCGTCAGCCAGCAGAACGTGGGCATCAACCAAATCACCCTGGCGGTGAATGACTTGTCCAAGATGATGGACGAGACGGTGGCCCGCATCGGCTCCACCGGCGAGGCCGCCACCACGCTGCAAATCATCTCCGAGCAGCTCTCCAGCGCGGTGAAGAGCTACCGCGTCGAGTAGCGCGCCGGACAGACGAAGGCCCCGGCTCCCTCGGAAAGGGGACCGGGGCCTCGTTGTGTCCGCGACCAGCGCGGGCAGGGGTCAAGCCACGGCGGCGGTGGCGGGCTCCGTGCGCAGCTTGAGGCTTTCACCGTCCACGTCGTAGTGGGCGGTGCCGCCGTCCTTGAGGTCCCCGAAGAGGATGGCCTGGGCGAGCGGCTTCTTCAGCGAGTTGTCCACCAGCCGGGCCATGGGCCGCGCGCCGAAGGCCGGGTCATAGCCGTGCTCGGCCAGCCACGCGCGGGCGGCGGGCGTCAGCGACAGCTTCACCTTCTTCTCGTCCAGCATCTTCTGGAGCAGGCGCACTTCCTTGTCCACCACCTTGAGGATGACCTCGGGCGGCAGGCCGGAGAAGAGAATCCACCCGTCCAGGCGGTTGCGGAACTCCGGCGTGAAGGTGCGCTCAATCGCCTTCTTCGCGCGGGTGGCGTCCGCCGGCTTGGCCAAATCTCCGAAGCCAATGGCCTTGGTGCTCATCTCCTGGGCGCCCGCGTTGGTGGTGAGGATGAGGACGATGTTGCGGAAGTCGGCCTTGCGGCCGTTGTTGTCCGTCAGCGTCGCGTGGTCCATCACCTGGAGCAGGATGTTGAAGAGGTCCGGGTGGGCCTTCTCGATTTCATCCAGCACCACCACCGCGTAGGGGTGCTTGCGCACGGCGTCCGTGAGCAGGCCGCCCTGGTCGAAGCCGACGTAGCCCGGAGGCGCGCCGATGAGCCGGCTCACCGTGTGCTTCTCCGAGTACTCGCTCATGTCGTAGCGCAGGAACTCCACGCCCAGCGACTGCGCGAGCTGCTTGGCCAGCTCCGTCTTGCCCACGCCCGTGGGGCCGGAGAAGAGGAACGAGCCAATGGGCTTCTCCGGCGCGCGCAGGCCGGAGCGGGCCAGCATGATGGCGCTGACCAGGTCCTTGATGGCCGAATCTTGCCCGAAGATGACGCCCTGGAGGTCCTTCTCCAGATTCTGGAGCTGCACGCCCTCGCTGGCGGACACGCTCTTGGCGGGGATGCGCGCCATCTTCGCGACGACGGCCTCCACGTCCGCGCCGGTGACGGTGTTGGAGCGCTGGCCCTCCGGCTTGAGCCGCTCGGCCGAGCCCGTCTCGTCGATGACGTCGATGGCCTTGTCCGGCAGGAACCGGTCGTTGATGTGCTTGGCGGACAGCTCCGCCGCCGCGCGGATGGCCTCGGGCTGGTACTTCACCCCGTGGTGCTCCTCGTAGCGGCTCTTCAGCCCCTCCAGGATGAGGACGGTGTCCTCGATGGAGGGCTCTCCCACCTCGACCTTCTGGAAGCGGCGGGACAGGGCGCGGTCGCGCTCGAAGGCGGACTTGTACTCCTGGTACGTCGTGGAGCCGATGCAGCGCAGCCGCCCGCTGGCCAGCGCGGGCTTGAGCAGGTTGGACGCGTCCATGGAGCCGCCGCTGGTGGCGCCGGCGCCGACGATGGTGTGGATTTCGTCGATGAAGAGGATGGCGTTCGGCTGCTCCTTCAGGGCCTTCAGCACGCCCTTGAGCCGCTCCTCGAACTGGCCGCGGAACTTGGTGCCCGCCAGCAGCGCGCCCATGTCCAGCGAGTAGACGACGGCGTCCTTCAGCACCTCCGGCACGCGGCCTTCGTGGATGTGCAGCGCCAGGCCTTCGGCGATGGCCGTCTTGCCCACGCCCGCCTCGCCCACGTAGAGCGGGTTGTTCTTCCGGCGGCGGCAGAGCACCTGGATGGTGCGCTCCAGCTCCTTCTCGCGGCCGATGAGCGGGTCGATGCGCCCCTCCTTGGCCTCGATGTTGAGCTGCACCGTGTAGGCCTCCAGCGGGCTCTTCTTCGGAGACTCGCCCTCGTCGTCGTCACCCGCGGGGGCGGCGTGGCTGGCGCCCTCCTCGCCCTCACCCTCGCCGTCCTTGGTGACGCCGTGGGAGATGTAGTTGAGGAGGTCCAGCCGGGTGACGCCCTCCTGCTGGAGCAGGTAGAGCGCGTGGCTCTCGTCCTCGCGGAAGAGGGCCACCAGCACGTCCCCGCCGTCGATGAGCTTCTGCTCGGCGGACAGCGCGTGCATGGCGGCGCGGTGGAGCACCCGCTCCACGCCAATGGTCTGCTGCGGTTCGGCGTCCACGCCCTCGGGCAGGCGTTCGACCGTCTCCTCCAGGAAGGAGACCAGGCGCTCCTGGAGTTGTGACACGTTGGCGCCGCACCCCTTCAGGATTTCGCGGGTGCGTGAATCCTTGGTGAGCGCCAGGAGCAGGTGTTCCAGCGTCAGGTACTCGTGGCGCATCTTCCGCGCCTCGTCCAGGGCGGTGCGGAAGCTGGCCTGCAACTCTTTGGCAATCAGCGGTCCTGCCACGTTTCAACCTTCCTCGGGTTCCATGGAGAGTCGCAGCGGCATGTCGTTCTCCTGCGCCGCGGCCTCCACCGTCTGAATCTTCGTTTCGGCGACGTCGTACGTATAAACGCCGGCCACCCCGACACCGTTGTAATGAACGTGCAGCATGATCTGCACGGCATCCGTCTCCGACTTGTGGAAGACCTCCCTGAGCACGGCCACGACGAACTCGCGGGTCGTGTAGTTGTCGTTGTGCAGGAGCACCTTGTAGAGCGGCGGCTTCTTGAGCTTCTGCTTGGGGGCGGACTCCGTGATGACGGAGGTATCGTGCTCATGCTTCTGCGCCATAAGTCGTTCGGACTCCCTTTGCTGAACCAGCGGGGGATTGTCAGTCCCCCTCCTTGAAACCCGTTTCCGCCCGCCAGTGGGGCAGGCCCCCTTCGACGGCTGCCCGCTCGTGGGCCAGGAAGCCGCGCACGGCCCTGTCCATGCCCGGGTGGAGGAGCAGGTGCGCACTGTACGTGAGGTGCGGCTCGAATCCCCGGGTGAGCTTGTGCTCCCCGCCCGCGCCCGGCTCGAAGCGCTCCAGGCCGGAGGCGATGCCCTCCGCGACAGGGTGGTACAGGCAGACGTTGAAGTGAAGGAAGGGGTGCTCCTCGAAGCAGCCCCAGTAACGGCCATACAGAACGTTGGCACCGGTGAAGTTGAACGCACCGGCCACCAGCCGGCCTTCCCGGCGGGCCTCCACCCACTCGCAGCGGTGCCGGAAGCGGGCGAGCAGCCGGGCGAAGAAGTCCGGGGTGAGGAAGCGCTGGCCCCACGGGTACTTGTCCACCGTGGTGGCGTACAGGCGGTGGACGGTGTCCGGGTCCACGTCCGCCAGGGCCTCTCCCCGCAGGGTGCGCACCTGGATGTCACGCTCGGACAGGGCCCGCAGCTCCCGGCGGAGCTGGTGGCGGCGCTTGGCGTGGAAGCGGGCGAGGAAGTCCTCCAGCGTCCGGTAGCCCCGGTTGCGCCAGTGGTACTGCACGCCCAGCCGCACGGCGAAGCCCTGGGCCTCCAGGACGGGCAGCTCCTCTTCGGTGGGGAAGAGGACGTGGATGCCGGACAGGCGCTCGGCGCGGGCGAACTCCTGGGCGGCGGCGTACAGCTCCGCCTCGCGCGCGGCGCGGTCCTCGCCCGGGGCCACCAGCACGCGGCGCCCGGTGGCGGGGGTGAAGGGGACGGCG
>JBKGHI010000416.1:1546-4828 GCA_046520405.1 Myxococcus sp. 1LA | reverse complement strand
GTCCGCCAAAGACGGCGGCTGGGGAGGCGCGGTCCGCGTGCCCAGGAGGTTGGCGAGCGCGAGCACGGCTTCGGCGTTGAAGCGGGACTGGCGGCGCAGCACCTCGCCCCACAGCGCCTGGGTCGCGCGGAGCGCCCCGGGCAAATCTCGGCCCGACAGCGGCTCCCGCAGCGCCTCGACGCCCTCCACCACACGGCGGGACTCGGCTTCTCCCGGGGCCTTGAGCCCCGCCGCCACGCGGACGGCGTCCACCATGGCCAGGTTCCACCGGGCCTGGCCCCGCAGCACGGCCTCCAGCACGGGGCCCAGCGTGTAGAGGTAGCCCCGCTTGGCGATGCCCACCAACGCACCCGCCACGCGCCCACGGTGCGAGCCCACCGCCCAACGGGTGGGGTCCGCCAGCGGCTCCAACTGCGCGACGGCCCAGGAGGCCACGTCGTCACGCAGGCCCAGGGCCCGGTGCACCGTCAGGTACTCCAGCACGCGCACCAACGCGCGGTTGAAGCGGCCCTGAGGGCGAAGCATCTCGATGTGGAAGGGTTCCAGCCCGTTGACGAAGGCCCGCTTGGCGCCCGTCACCAGCTTTCCGCCTCGCGCCCGATGCGACGCGGGAACGGAGAACGTGGTCGGCTCCGCCAGCCGGGCGGCCTCCTGGAGCGAGGACAGGGCCTGGCCCCCGTCGGGGAGCGCGCGGTGGAGCTGCTCCGTCACCAGGCGCAGCGCGCCCTCCAGGGCCTCGCGCTCGTCGCACTGCTCGGACGCGCAGGGCAGCCGCTCCTCCAGCACCTTCCGGAGGACCGCCGCCATCTGAGCAAAGTCCCCCGGACCAGGCGCCGCGGAAGGCCCCTGCGTCACTTCAGCCCACTTCTGCCACATGAGTCACCCTTCCCCGTGGGTACTGGCGCGCTCCGGCTCGCTCATCCCACCTCCACGCGCGGCGTGGCTCCTGGAGCGAACGGGATGCCTTGCTGCGCCTCCGGGCCAGCCTCCACCAACCACCGGTGCGGAGGCCGGAACACGCCCTCGTCCTCCGACGCGGAGACCACCCGGAACGCACAACGCGCGGACGAGTCCCCCTTCCCGGAGCGGGCGGACACCACCAGCGAATAGTCACCGCCTAGGGCGCCCAGGCGTTCGACCAGGAAGCGGAGCACGCCGTGCGTTGGCATCCGAGACAGCACCACCGCCTCCCGGCGGGTGCTCGTCTCATACAGCGTGCGGCCATCTGCGGCCTGGAGGCGCACCTCGAAATCCACCTCCTCGCAGACGCCCTCCACCGCGAAGTCCGCGCGGAACTCCAGCGCCTGCTCCGGTGACACGACCTCCAGGACTTCTCCCTGGGCGTCCATCAACTGCACGCCGCGGATGCGGACCGGGCCTTCGGAGGGAAGGACGTCGGCAGGGACTTGCGGCAGCGCCCCGCCGCCCTCGGTGAGCGCCGGCGGCGTGAAGGCGACGGACTGCGCCTCGGCCAGGGAGATGGCCTCGCGGTACTCGGCGGTGACCTCCGACGGCTTGCCGACGCGCCGGATGTAGCCACCGTCAATCCACGCCGCCAGGTCGCACCAGCGCTCCACGGTGCTCAAGTCGTGCGTCACCAGGACGATGGTCTTCCCCTGCCGCTTGAAGTCCATCATCTTGGCGAGGCTCTTCTTGCTGAAGTGCTCGTCACCCACGGCGAGGATCTCATCGATGATGAGGATGTCCGGGTCCACGTGCGTGGCCACCGCGAACGCCAGGCGCATGTACATGCCGCTGGAGTAGGTGCGCACCGGCTCGTCGATGAACTCGCCCAGCTCGCTGAAGGCGATGATTTCATCCATCCGCGCCCGGACCTCGGTGCGCGTCATCCCGAGGATGATGCCGTTGATGAGGATGTTCTCCCGGCCGGAGAAGTCCGGGTGGAACCCGGCGCCCAGGTCCAGCAGCGCGGAGATGCGGCCGTTGATCTGCAGGTCACCGGAGGTGGGCGTGTAGATGCCGGTGATGAGCTTGAGCAGCGTGCTCTTCCCCGAGCCGTTCCGCCCGATGATGCCCACCGTCTTCCCCTTGGGGATGGTGAGGTTGATGCCTCGCAACGCGGTGATGAGCGTCGCATCACGGGCCTGGCGCTGACCGCGCAGCCAACGCAGCAACTCCGACTTGAAGGTCGTGTACTCGCCCCGGATGGTCCGCTTCCGGAAGCTCTTCACCACGTCCTTCAGGATGATGGCGTCCATGGATTCAGTCATGCCGACGCTCACTCAGATGGACTCCGCGAACTCTTCGCGGCGGGCTTCGAAGATGGACGAGGCGCCCCACAGCAGCACCACGGACACAGCGGCCAGGGCCAGCAGCGGCCCGGAATCCGGAAGCCGGTGTTCGTAGAAGATGGCCTGGTACGCCGTCATGAGGCTGACCATGGGATTGAGCGCCGTCAGCAGCGTGCGGATGCCCTCATCCTGGATGGTGGACAGCGGGTACAGCACCGGCGTGGCGAAGAACCACAGCGTCAGCAGGTTGCTCACGATGTGCTGCAGGTCCCGGAACGTCACGTTGATGGCCGCCAGGATGTACGTCAGGGCCAGCGTGAAGGTGAGCTGGATGAGCACCACCACCGGGAAGATGACGACGTGCCAGGTGGGCCATTGGCCGTAGGCGATGCCCATGGCCAGCATCAGCGGCATCGAGAGGACGAAGTTGCAGAGGTTCGTCACCACCACCGAGGTGGGCAACACCTGGGCCGGGAAGCGGACCTTGGTCAGCAAATCCCGCCGATCACTGATGGCGCTGGCGCCGCCGCCCACGGACGTGGAGAACCAGATCCACGGCAGCAACCCGGTGAACATGAAGAACGGGAAGTTGGGGATGTTCTGCTTCATCACCACGGTGAACAGCAGCACGTACACCAGCATGTGGAGCGTCGGATTCAGAAACGTCCACAGGAAGCCCAGGAACGAGCCGCGATAACGCGCCTTCAGTTCCCGCTGGACGAGGCTGATGAGCAAGCCTCGGTACTGATACAGTTCACGGACGAGCCGAATCATGAGGGGGCCTTCTATAGCAGGGCCTCCCGCCGTTGCGAGGACGCCAGGCGCCCTCGGGCCCACACTGATGGCGCGCTCGGCGGCGGCTCTCCCGAGGAGCAACCCATCAACCGAGCGCCTGTCCGGCCCTGGCTTCAGCGCCTGAGGAAACAGGACGCCGAGAAAAAACAAAGGCCCCCTGGTTTCCCAGAGGGCCTTGATTTGGAGCGGGAAAAGGGATTTGAACCCTCGACCCTCGCCTTGGCAAGGCGATGCT
>JBKGHI010000416.1:0-1446 GCA_046520405.1 Myxococcus sp. 1LA | reverse complement strand
GAACCCTCGACCCTCGCCTTGGCAAGGCGATGCTCTACCGCTGAGCTATTCCCGCATCAGGTTACCGCACCTTCGTCACCGCCGTGTGACCGCCGGGGCGAAAGTGAGGTGCGGTATACAGAGCCCATCCGGACCCGTCAAACACTTTTCGCGGGGGCCGGATCCCCCCCTCGCTTCGCGAGCATGGCCAGGAACGCTCGGAAGTAGACGACCGCGCTCCACACCGAGAAGGCACCCGACAGGTAGACGAGCACCTGCCCCACCCGGTTGTAGTCCACCGGCGTCGAGAAGCTGCCCAGCTCCAGCGGATGCACGTAGTGCACGCACAGCGAGATGATGCCCACCAGTTGGAGGGACGTCTTCCACTTCCCCTCCTGCCCCGCGGCGATGACCATGCCCTCGCTGGCGGCGATGGTGCGCAGCCCGCTGACGATGAGCTCTCGCGCCAGCAGGACGATGACCACCCACGCGGCGATGCGCCCCAGCCGAACCATCATCACCAGGGCCGCCATGGCGATGAGCTTGTCGGCCAGCGGGTCCATGAACTTGCCGACCACGGTGATGAGGTTCCACTTCCGCGCGAGGTAGCCGTCCACCACGTCGGTGATGGCGGCCACCGCGAAGACGAGCCCCGCCAGCAGCGAGTTGAGGGGGTCCGCGTCGTACGTCAGCCACACGAAGAGCGGAATGATGAGGATGCGCCCCAACGTGAGCATGTTGGGCAGGTTCCAGAACTCCTGCACCAACACGCTGGGCTTGCGCGCCGCGCGCTTCCGGGCGCGCTCCTCTCGCTTCCGCTGTTTCCGCGCCGCTCGGTCCATGGCCATGGCAGGGGCCCTTCTAGCGAACACCGAGGGCGATGAGGGCAAAACCTTCACCGCCCAGCTCCACCGCCGCCCGGAGCACCTCTCCGGAGGGGGATTTGAGCACCGGCACCATGCGCGGCGTGAGGTTGCCCTGCCACCCCACCAGGTGCGTCAACGGCACCGACACCGGCTGGTCCTGTCGCACCGCCACCGAGCGCAGCGGCCCAGGGAGGCTCAACAGCACCCGCCCCTGCCCCCGCAGGTGCACCAGGTCCAGGTCCGGCGCGATGTCCGACGGCACGCGGCCGTTCTCGAACATGACCGCTTCCTCGAAGGCGAACACGCACTCGTCGCGGAAATAGGCGGAGTCCTCGCCCAGGTCCACCGCCAGGAAGGTGCGGGCCGTGGCCGGCTCCAGGTACAGGACGCCGCTGCCCCGGGCGCGCACCATCCGCGCCGCCCCTTCCCCGAAGGCCTTGTCCGTGGCCCGTCCCCGGAAGCGCTTCATCTCCGGCTGGAAGCCGAGCTGCCCCGACAGCGCCACCAACCCGTCCAGGCGCGTCAGCAGCTCCCCTTCCACCGCCACGCTGAAGCCGCGCGCCACGGCATCCAGGGGCAGCCCTTCCTCCACGGGGCTGAG
>JBKGHI010000415.1:0-4851 GCA_046520405.1 Myxococcus sp. 1LA | reverse complement strand
GAGCGTTCGCGCGCGCAGGCCACGGCTCCGGCGCCGCGCAAGGATGCGCCCGTGGTCGCTCCCAGGACGACTCCATGGCCGCGCTCACGGCGGACCTGCCGTCGGACGCGCCGACGGACTCACAGGAGACGCGTCCCTCTCGCTCCTCGGCTGCTTCCGGTGGCCCGGCCGCATCCGCGTCGCGAGAGGCCCCGCCCTCGCGCTCGGAGCTGGAGGAGGACCTGGCCCTCTACAGCGCCGAGGACACGCTGGCCCTGGCCACCCGCCACGAAGCGACGGTGCGGACCGTGCCCGCGATTGGCGCCTCGTTCAGCCAGCAGCAGTTGCGCTCCCTGGGCGCGCGCACCGTGGCGGACGTGTTGGACGTGGTGCCCGGCCTGTCCGTCAGCCGGGACGTGCAGGGCTTCCACCGCACCGCCATTCGAGGCCTGCGCAACGACGCGGAGGTGCTCTTCCTCCTCAACGGCCACCGCCTCAACAACTTCTTCGACGGCAAGGCGCTGATGAACCTGCCCGTGGAGAACCTGGAGCGCGTGGAGGTCATCCGCGGCCCCGGCTCCGCGCTGTATGGCACGGGCGCGTTCCTGGGCGTGGTCAACATCGTCACCGACCGCTCGGACGGCGTCCGCACGGCCGTGTCCGTGGGCGGTTATCCGGGACAGGATGACCGGCTCGCCGTCACGGGGAACGGGCATCTCTCCGCGGGGCACACCGCCGGCAATCTGCGCGTGTTCGCGGACGTGGACGCGTGGAGCCAGGCAGGGGATTCCACCCACATCGAGAACGATGCCCTGGACGACGAAGCCCGCTCCCAGGGCCTGCGCGACGTGTCGGACCCCGCGGGCCGCACGCGTGACGAGCGCTTCCTCTTCAACGCGGGCGTGGGCGCCAGCTACGCCGCGGGCGACGCGGGACGCCTGGGCGCCTCCGCGCGCTTCATCACCGAGCAGCGCAGTGCCCTGGTGGGCCTCTTCGACACCGTGGGCGAGGACTCCAAGCTGGGCTGGAACGTCTTCCTCGCGGACCTGACGTGGGAGCGCTCCTTCGGGCCGGATGTGACGCTGCGTGCCCGGGCCGCGTATGACCAGCAGTCCACCGACCGCTTCTTCCAGATCACCCCGCACGAGTTCAGCACCGGCACGGGCGCCAACCGCCTGTTCGAGGAGGGGATGCAGGAGCAGACGCGCGTCTCCGTGCGCTCGCTGACGGGCACCGTGGACGCGGACGTGGCGCTGAGCGCCTACAACCGCCTCTCCCTGGGCGCGGTGGTGGAGCAGCAGACGCTGGGCACCTACGAGTACGAGACGAACTACACGCTGGACGCCCAGGTGCGCCCGGATGGCCTGGCGCGGCCGGAGGGGCTGGTGGACCTGACGAGCGGCGCCGCGTCCCGCCGCCTCAACGTGGGCCTGTTCGCGCAGGACCAGTGGACCGTGGTCAACGCGCTCACGCTCACGTTCGGCGTGCGCATGGACGCCACCCAGTTGCCCACGGTGGACGCGTCCGGCGCCATCAACGGCACCCGCTTCGTGCCCACCCTCAACCCGCGCGTGGGGCTGGTGTTCGCGGCCACGGACGCGCTGGTGCTCAAGGCCCTCTACGGGCGCGCCTTCCGCGCGCCCACGCTTCAGGAGCTGGTCGAGCGCATCCCGGACACGGACTACAACCAGGGCCGCTTCGAGGGGAACCCGCGCCTCCAGCCCGCCACGGTGGACACCTTCGAGCTGGGCGCGGACCTCGTCCAGGCCGCGGGTGATGCGCGGGTGCGGCTGCGCGCCAACGCGTACGTGGCGCTCTTCGGCTCGCCCATCGTCCCGGTGGATACGACGGGCAACATCGTCCCGCTGCGCAACCGCGAGCTGGGCGTGCGCGTCTACGGCGTGGAGGGCGAGGCCCGGTTGGAGGCCTCCAAGCGCGCGTATGCGTGGCTCAACGCCAGCATCTCCCGCGCGGAGGACCTGGAGCTGCCGGCCCAGTCCCGCCTGCTCACCGACACGCCGCAAGCGCGCTTCAACGCGGGCGTGACGATGCCCATTGGCGCCTACGTGAACTTCGACGTGGTGGTGCGCACGGGCGCCGAGCGGCGCAACAACAGCCGCTCCGTGCTGGAGCTCATCCGCCGCTACAAGATTCCGTCCTACAGCCTCATCACCGCGCAGCTGCGCACCGAGCCCATCCTGGAGCACTTCGAGGTGGCCCTGGTGGCGCACAACCTGTTCGACAACGACCTCCGCGACGACGTCCCTCGCCCGGACCGCGTCCCCAATCTGCTGCCGCGCGAGGGCATGTCCGGATACCTCACCGTGAGGGCCCACTACTGATGCCGCGCTCCCGCTCCCTCTTCGTCGCGCTCACCGTCGCCCTGGGGGCCTTCCAGGGCGGCTGCATCGCCTACAACGACTCGTGCCAGCCCCTGGTGGAGGACCCCGACGCCGTCGCGGGCTACCTGGCCACCAACGTGCTGCTCGACAAGGTCTACACGCGGCACGACAACCACGCGTTGGGCCAGCTCGTGGCGGACGCCATCCTCCACGCGGAGGATGATTCCTCGCGTCCCGCGGTGCTGGGCGTGGTCAACGGCGGCTCGCTGCGCCAGGAAGGCCTGTGCGTCACGCGCACCGAGCTGCGCCAGGGCCCGCTCACCGACGGCGTGCTCCACGAGCTCATCCTCTTCGAGAACCTCGTCGTGACGGTGGACCTCACGGAGGTGGAGCTGGTGAAGATGATGGAGCTGTCCGTGAAGGCGCTGTATCCGGCAGGGCAAACCATCGCCTCGCCCTCCGGCGCCTTCCTGCACCTGTCCGAGGGCAGCTCGATGCGCGTGGACTGCAACGCGGAGGAGAACCAGCGCGTGCGCGAGCTGACGGTGGGCGGCGTGGCCGTGCAGATTCCGCCACGCGAAGACCCGTCCATCCGCTACCGCGTGGCGATGAACGCGTTCCTCCTGGAGGGCGGAGACGGCTACAGCGCGGCGCTGGGCAGCGCGGGGCAGAACCCCGACCGCAACCCGGTGCAGGCGCGCAAGCTGGGCGGCACGGAGGCCAACCTGGCGTCGGCCTACATGCGGGAGAAGCATCCCACGCCTGTCCAGGCGCTCCGTGAGGAGCCGCGCATCACCTTCCAGAATTGCGCGCTGCCCGCGAGGCCGGCGGGCAGGTGAGGGTGAAGGGCCGGACGTGAAGCCGGCCCTTCGGAACTACTTGGGCTCTTCGGAAGGCGCCGCCGCCACGGCCACCGCGGGCTGAGCGGGGGCAGGAGCGGGCGCCGCCGGACGAGGCGGCGGGCTGAGCACGTCGTTGACCGAGGGCATCTTCCGGATGTCCCCGCGCGCCACCTTCCACGCCTGCTGGACAATCCAGGACAGCGAGCGGTCCTGCCGCGTCGCCTCGCGCTGGATCTCCTCCAGCATGTCCTCGGGAAAGTAGAGACTCTGTTTACGATGGTCCGTCGTAGCCATCCGTCGTTACTCCTCCCGAGGGTCCTGGCGCTCGTCGCCAGTCACATCGTTCACGGCGGGGAACGACTTGATGCGCTCGCGGGCGATCTTCCACGCCTGCTGCACGACCCAGGAAAGGGAGCGGTCCTGGCGGGTCGCCTCTTCCTGGATCTCCTTCAGCATCTCCTCGGGGAAGTACAGCGACTGCTTGCGCTTGTCGGTGCCTGCCATACTTGGGTCTCCGGGGCGGATTCGGGGTGACGACCTGAACACACCTGGGCCGTTATCCGACAGACTCCCAAGAGGGTCAACGGTTTCCAAGGACTCATTCCGAGGTCGCACGGTCCGTCCCCGGGCTCGTCCAGTCGCACGTAAGCTGTGCAACCTGGCGCGAAAAAAGGAAACGCCCCGGACTCCACGAGGAAGTCCGGGGCGTTTCGGAAAGAGGGACCGCCTGGAGAAAGTCTCCGGGCGGACCCGTGGACCCAGAGGGGGAGGGGGGGGACCCCTAGGTCCAACAGCTCAAAATTCGACCGTCCCAAGAACAGCGTGCGCGGCCGCGTGTATTTCCGCTACCGCATCAACGCCGCTTCGATGTTGTGACGATCATAAGAATCAGCCCCCCTGCCTTCAACCGCACGTGCCTCTGTAACCCGCCCACCCGACACTCCATTCCACCGCCGTCCGATGCCTCGTTCTGATTCCGCCACCCAGCTCCTGACGACGACGCTTCAAGAGGCGTACACCCGGCTGGGCCTGGAGGGAGGCTCGGTGCTGCTCGCGGTCTCCGGAGGAGCGGACTCCACGGCGCTCCTGGTGGGCACCGCCTGCGTGGCGCGTCAGCTGCGGCTGCGCGTGGAGGTGGCCACCCTGGACCACGGCTTGAGGCCCGAATCCGCCGGGGAAGCCCGCTCGGTGGCCGTCCTGGCGGCCGCGCGGGGGCTGCCCTGCCACGTCCGGGAGCTGGGGCTGCGCCCTGGGACGGGGATGGAGGCGCGCGCGAGGGAGGCGCGCTACGCGGCCCTGGAGTCGCTCCGCCTGGCGTCGGGCCTGGACGCGGTGGCCACCGCGCACACCGCCACGGACCAGGCGGAGACGCTGCTCATGCGCCTGTCGCGAGGCACCGCGCTGCGCGGAGCGGTGGGCATCCACGAAGCGCGCCCCGGCCTGGTGCGGCCCCTGCTGGCGTGCACGCGCCAGGACGTGGAGGCCTTCGTGGCCGAGCAGGGTGTCGCCTACTCGACAGACCCGATGAACGCCGACCCTGTCCACTTCCGGACGCGCGTTCGCCTCGACGTGCTCCCCGCCCTGTCGCGCGCCGCGGGCTTCGCGGTGGAGACGCACCTGGCCGCCTTCGCGCGCGTGGCGGCGGAGGACGAGGCGCTGCTGGCGTCCCTGGCGGACGCGGCCTTCGA
>JBKGHI010000414.1:0-4860 GCA_046520405.1 Myxococcus sp. 1LA | reverse complement strand
CCAGAGGCGTGGCTCACCGGACGCGGCGCGGGCTGGCCCGAGCGGTACGGGTGGTCCTCCACCACCGGCACGTTGCGGCGGATGGTGCGCTCGATGTCGCGCAGGTACGCGCGCTCTTCGGCGTCGCAGAAGGACACGGCCGTGCCGCTGGCGCCCGCGCGCCGGTCCGGCCGATGCGGTGCACGTACTGCTCCGGCACGTTGGGCAGGTCGTAGTTGACGACGTAGCTCAACCCGTCGATGTCGATGCCGCGCGCGGCGATGTCCGTGGCCACGAGCACCCGCAGCGTTCCTGCGCGGAACTCGTCGAGCGCGCGCTCGCGGGCATTCTGGCTCTTGTTGCCGTGGATGGCCGCCGAGCTGACGCCCGCGCCCTCCAACTGCTTCGCCACCCGGTTCGCGCCGTGCTTGGTGCGCGTGAAGACGAGCGCGCGGGAGATGTTGCCTTCCTTCAGCAGGTGCGTCAGGAGGCCGCGCTTCTGCTCGCGCTCCACGAAGTACACCTGCTGGCTCACCGTCTCCGCGGTGCTGGAGGCGGGCGTCACCTCCACGCGGATGGGGTCGGTGAGGATGCTGCGGGCCAGGTCCACGATGTCCGGCGGCAGCGTGGCGCTGAAGAACAGCGTCTGCCGCTTGGGCGGCAGCGCCTTGATGACGCGCCGCACGTCGTGGATGAAGCCCATGTCGAGCATGCGGTCCGCCTCGTCGAGCACGAAGACCTCGAGCGAGCGCAGGGACACGAAGCCCTGCTCCATCAGGTCGAGCAGACGGCCCGGCGTGGCCACCAGCACGTCCACGCCGTTGCGCAGCGCCTGCACCTGCGGGTTCTGCCCCACGCCGCCAAAGATGACCGCGTGGCGCAGGGGCAGCCCCTTGCCGTAGGTCTGGAAGCTGTCACCCACCTGGCCCGCCAGCTCGCGCGTGGGCGTCAGGACCAGGCAGCGCACCGGCCGCGCCCGCCCGCGGGCGCCTTGGCGGACAGCCGCTGGAGGATGGGGAGCGCGAAGGCCGCCGTCTTGCCCGTGCCCGTCTGGGCAACGCCCAGCACGTCCCGCCCCGTCAACGCATGGGGGATGGCCTTCTGCTGGATGGGCGTGGGGGTGGTGTAGCCCTCCGCCTTGACGGCGCGCAGGAGGGTTTCGTGCAGCTGAAGTTCGTCGAAAGTCATGGGTTCCTGAGTTGAAGTGAGCCCGCTCCCTCCCCAAGGGAGGAAGCCCGCGCAGCGCGCCCGTGCGGGCACATGCCCAGGGCGCCTGGCGGTGCGCAGTCGGGCCCGGCCGGCCGAACCGCTTTGGGAACGGATGGAAACAGGGGGTCAGCCCTACCCATTCCGGAGAATCAGCGGGGGACCCTGCACTTTCCTGTCCCGGAAGTCCCGTGAAATCAACGGCTTGCTTACCGGTTTTGTGGCCCCTGGTGGACATTTGTACAGCATCCAGATCCTTCCACCTTGAAAGACCTGGAATGTCCCACGGCCCCCGGGAGCCCATGCGGGGCTCCCGGGAGCACGCTTCACCTCAGGCCCGGGCTTCCGCCGGGAACGAGGCCTGGAGGGCCTCCGGCACGGGCTCGTACGCGCCCAGACGCATGCTGGCCTGGGCCCGTCCCTGGGTGCGCCCCCGCAGCCCCGTCACGTAGCCGAAGAGGCTGGCCATGGGCACTCGCGCGGAGACGAGCCGCGCCACGCCGCGCGCCTCCATGCCCAGCACCCGCCCCCGCCGCGCCGCCAGGTCACCCAACACCTCGCCCAGGTACTCCTCGGGCGTGGTGACCTCCACCTCCATCACCGGCTCCAGTTGCTGCACGCCCGCCCTTCTCACCGCCTCTTGCAGCGCCAGCGAGCCGGCCACGGCGAAGGCCTGGGGCGTGGAGTCACGCACGTGCGTGTCGCCATCCACCAGCCGCACCTCCACGTCCACCAGGGGCACGCCGTCACGGACACCTCGGGCCATGGCGCCCGCCACGCCCTTCTCGATGGCGGGCACCAGCTCCTTCGGGATGGTGCCGCCGCGCGTGTCGTCCGTGAAGACGAGCCCCGCGCCGCGCGGCGCCGGCCCCACGTCCAGCACCACGCGCGCGTACTGTCCGGGCCCGCCCGACTGGCGGACGTGACGGTACTCCTGGCGCACCTGGCGCCGGAGCGTGTCGCGCCAGGCCACCTTGGGCTGTCCCACGCGTGCCTCCACGCCGTACTCCGTCCTCAACCGGTCCACGACCACCTCCAGGTGCAACTCACCCATGCCGGACAGCAGCACCTGGCCGCTCTCCGGGTCCACGCCCACCTTCAGCGACGGGTCCTCCGCCGCCAGCCGGTGAAGGCCGTCCTCCAGCTTCGTCAGCTCCGCGGGCGAGCGCGCCTCCACGGCGAGTTGCACCACGGGCTCCATGGCACCCAACGACTCCAGCACCACGGGCTCGGCCGGGTCGCACAACGTGTCGCCCGTGCGCACGCCCTTCAGGCCGAGCGCCGCGCAGATGTCACCCGCATGGACCTCCGCCACCTCCTCGCGGCGGTTGGCGTGCATGAACATCAGGCGCCCCACCCGCTCACGCCGCCCGGTGGCGGGGTTGAGCAGGACGGCGCCCGCGCGCAACGTGCCTGAGTACACGCGCAGGAACACGATGCCGCCCACGGCCTTGTCGCTCATCAGCTTGAAGGCCAGGGCCGCTGGCGGCCCCGAATCGGACACGGGACGGGACACACGCTCCTCCGAGCCCGGAACAAAGCCCTCCACCGCGGGCAGGTCCGACGGCGCGGGCAGGTAGTTGACGATGGCGTCCAGCAACATCTGCACTCCCTTCTTCTTGAAGGCCGACCCGCACAGCACCGGCACCAGTGTCCGCGCGAGGGTGCCCGCGCGCAGCGCGCGCTCCAGGTCCTCCACGGTGATTTCGTCCAACCGCCCTTCCACGAACTTCTCCAGCACGGTGGCGTCCGCGTCCGCGCACACCTCGATGAGCCGCAGCCGCAGAGCCTCCACCTCCGCCCGCACGTCCTCCGGCACCGGCTGCCCTTCCACGAAGGTCCCGTCCTCCGCGTCGAACGTCACGGCCTGCATGCGCACCAGGTCCACCAGGCCGCGGAACTCCGAGCCCTCGCCCAGCGGCCACTGCACGGCCACCGGACGCGCGCCCAGCCGCGCCTGGATGGACGCGACGCTCATGGCGAAGTCCGCGCCCACCTTGTCCATCTTGTTGATGAAGGCAATGCGCGGCACGCCGTACCGGTCCGCCTGACGCCACACCGCCTCCGACTGGGGCTCCACGCCCTGGCTCGCGTCGAACACCGCCACCGCGCCGTCCAGCACGCGCAGACTGCGCTCCACCTCGATGGTGAAGTCCACGTGTCCCGGCGTATCCAGGATGTTGATGCGGTGGGGCACACCCGCGCCCAGCCCCTGCCGGGGTTGCCAGAACGCGGTGGTGGCCGCGGACGTAATCGTGATGCCGCGCTGCTTCTCCTGGGGCAGCCAGTCCATCTCCGTGGAGCCGTCGTGGACCTCGCCCACGGAGTGGATGCGACCGGTGAAGAAGAGCACGCGCTCGGTGAGCGTCGTCTTCCCCGCGTCGATGTGCGCCATGATGCCGATGTTGCGGTACCGCTCGATGCGAGTGTGGCGAGACATGAAGGACTCCCGTTCCCGTCGGGCAGCGAGGCCCGCGGGTTGTGTTTGAAGGCGTCGGTTGGAGTGAAGAGACGACGCCGCGAAGGCCTCGGTGGCACGCACGCGCGACTCCCCGGAGGGGCGCGTCAGGCCCGCTCAGGGACGCATGAGGACACACGAAGCCGCGGCATGAGTCAGGCGGAGCCGGGACTCACGGGGCACGGGAACCAGACCACCCGCGCATCGGAGCACACCGGTCCGCCCACTCAAATGTCGAGCAGAACCTCGTGACGGGGGGCGAGGCACACGTCCGCCGCCGGCGCGAAGGTGCGCGCACTCAGCGGGGCGATGAAGGAGACGGGCCTCATGATGCGTTTGAAGTAAAGCACAGACGGCGTGTTGTCAATCCGGGCGCGGGTGTGAAATCCCAGGCCCGGAAAGACAGACACGCGCGCCGTCAGGTGCTGAGCGCCCGCACGCGCGCCGCGAGGTTGTGCGTGAACAGGCGGAAGATGCGCAGCGCCGCCGCTTCGTGCGTGTCCAGGTAATGCTGGAAACCCGCGCGGGTGATGCGCAACGCACGGACCGCGGTGCGAGCGCGAACCTGCGCGGACACCGGGGCATCCTGCACCAGGGAGATTTCCCCCAGGTAGGCGCCGGGCCCCAGCGTGTTGAGCTGGCGCGCATCCGGCTCCGGACCGCTGAACACGTCCACCGCTCCCTCCAGCAGGACGAACAAGCCGCTGCCCGGCGAGCCCTTCTCCAGCAGCACCGCGCCGGCCGGGATGAGCACCTGCCGGGCCACGCGGTACAGGTCCTTCATGTCGTCGAGCGACAGCTCGCCGAAGATGGGGATGGCCTTCAGGTAGTGGTAGCCGTTGGACTCCGGCGCCGCCGCGTTGGACGGCAGCCGGGCGATGACGGCCTCCGCCTCCGCGTCCATGCCCAGGCGGCGCAGCAGCCGGGCCTTCTCCGCGGCCAGCGCCGGGTCCGCCGCGCGGTGTCGGAGCCGCGCATCGTGTCGGCCAGGAGCGCCAGCGCGCGCCGCGTGAAGCCCTCGCCGTCCAGCAGCTTGCACATGCGCAGCACGGACTCCAGGTGACGTGGGTCTCCCGCGGGCACGCTGGCCAGCGACTCCACCTCCGCGTGGGGCTGCCCAGCTCCCGGTAGAGCTGCGCCGCTTCATAGGGCCGGCCCAGCCGCACCAGGCAGTGCGCCATGGCCTCGCGCGCCCCCAGGCCCCGGTAGACCTCCAG
>JBKGHI010000413.1:0-4894 GCA_046520405.1 Myxococcus sp. 1LA | reverse complement strand
CAGCGTCGCGTGCGCGAGGGACACGATGCGTTTGACGTGCAGGTCGTCCTCGAAACCTCGGTGAGAAACCTTCGGACCTGCTCCCTCGTCGATAGCCATTTTGCGCCGCGCCATGGGTGGCCCACGTCTCTGTCCGGAGTCGCCACCGGTCTTCGCACGCAGCAGCCTACAGGCGCCTGCTGAGCAACTCGCTAAATGACGGGGATGCCTTCAGGTCTGCTGTCATGCGCGTGCTTCCTACCTGCCCAGGTAGCGCTTCACGTCAACGACCATCACGCCCACGGCCTTCACCGCGGCGCGCAACTCTGCTTCCGTGCACCTGAGTTCATTGCACCACCACTCCACCTCCCAAGACTCATTGACATTGATGCGCGAGCGGTCAGCAGGACCGCGCTTTCTGAGATCGTCAACCATGGCATCTCCTTGGTTAAAGGGATGCCAAACATCTGGCAGCCAGCCGTGGTCAGCCATACCTCTCCAGAGGTAATCGCCAGAGGCTTGCTCCGTGAGTGGGCTGTGCAATCGCTCGGCTTGGCCCAACCCACCCCGGCGCGAGAACCAATAAGCATCGCCGCGAAAGAATTTGTCAGAGGCCGAAGCGGCCAGTCGCCTGATGTCAGACCCCTCGTCTAATACTCGTTTTCCCTCGAATCCATCGGGGCAAGCCGCAGGCCGGGACGGCAACTGGATTAGACCTCATGACGAATCGACGTTCTGGAATTGCATTTGCAGGCAAGTGGCGTTGGAGTGTGGCATTGCTGACGGCGGTGGTGGGCTGTGGTGTGGCCGAGAAGCCGGCCGAGACGCCTCCCGCCGCCGAGCAGGAGACGCTGCGCGAAATCGAGGCGAAGGCGTCCCTGCTCACGCCGCCCGCCGGGTGTACCGAAATCACGATGGGCGAGCTGACGAACGGCATCGAGCGGACGCCGGTGCAGTACGAGCGACAGCCGACGTACGTCGGTACGTTCTCCGACCAGGGCGACCCGGCGGTCGCGGACGTCGCCCGCATCCGCCTGGACGTGAACACGCCGGTCGGCATCCACAACCTGTCCACTGGAGCCGCCAACCTCTTCTCGTGCGAGCAGTGCGTCTGGGGCATCCAGGACTCCGGCACCTCCACGGCGAAGACCTTCGTGGCGGAGTCGGGCTGGCTCGTGCTCCTGGCCAAGCTGTCGCCGCAGCAGACGTTCGGTGTGCTGACCGACGTCACCCTGCGCCAGACGGTGGCCGCGCCTCCGCAGGGAGCGCCCTACACGGGCACCGCGCCGGTGCAGGGCGGCGAGTGCCGGTGGATCCGCATGGCGCTGTGGGACACCATCCGCCCCGGCGGGTGTGACCCACGCGAGGGCTCGCCGACGGCGAACATCCCTGGCCACACGTGCGTGGCCACCAACCGCGCCGCGGATGACGGCACGCTGGAGCGGTCGCTCGGCACGAAGACGCACGGCGAGGCCTGCACATACACCGCGCCCGCCAGCGAGGACGAGCTGGCGTCCACGGACTGCGCGGAGGGCAACGCCTGTACGACGGCCTGGGGTTCGCCGGCCAAGTGCATGGCCACGTGCGACTACACGGCCGCCGACCCCGGTTGCCCCACGGGCACCGTGTGCGGCGTCCAGGGCCTGTGCCAGGAGCAGTCCATCCTGGTGTCGGGGGGCTTCGACTTCGACCCCGCGCTCATCGGCGAGGCGTGCACCCTGTCGTACGCCGAGTTCTGCGGCACGGAAGGCGCGCGTGGCATCTGCGCGAACGTGACGGGCTCTGGACCGGCGTACTGCTACCGCTACGCCCGTGCCCGCTCCGAGTGCGGCGCCGGTGAGGAGCTGGGCTTCGTGACCTACCCGCTCTCGGGTGGTGGCTTCGACCGCAGCTACGGCTTCTGCTACCCGGACGGCCGCTGAGCTGACGTCGCCCCGCTTCCGCGCAGCGCTGGCGGAAGCGGGGTGTTGTCTCCCAACTACTCCTTCGACTCACCGCCGAGGATGCGCGGCGCCGTCGCGCGATGGAAGCCCTCGTAGGGCTTGGAGGCGGTGGTCTCCTCCAGCGGGAAAATCTTCGTGTTGCAAGACGCACCGCCGTCAATCTTGATGACCTCGCCGGTGATGAAGGCCGAGGCATCGGTGAGCAGGAAGACGATGGCGGCGCTCACCTCGGACTCGGTGGCGAGCCGGTGGAGGGGCACCTCCTTCTTGAGGAGGGGAATCATCGCCTTCACGGCCTCGTCCTTGTAGCTGTCCATGCCGCTGGACGCGACCCAGCCGGGCGCCACGGCATTGACGCGCACGCCCGACGCGGCCCACTCCACCGCGGCCGTCTGCGTCAGGTTGAGCATGCCCATGCGCGCCGCGCCGGAGTGCCCCATGCCCGGCATGCCGCCCCACGAATCCGCGAGCATGTTGACGATGGCGCCCCCATGGTTGCTCATGGACTGGAGGTAGACTTCCCGCGCCATCAGGAAGCCGCCGGTGAGGTTGGTGGACACCACCGCGTCGAAGCCCTTCTTGGAGATGGCCGCCAGCGGCGAGGGGAACTGGCCGCCCGCGTTGTTGACCAGTCCGTGGATGGGGCCGTGCGCGGCGACGATGCGCGCCACGGTGGCCTTCACGCCCTCCTCGTCGCGGATGTCGAGCACCTCGAAGGACACCTTGCCGCCGTCCTCCTGGATTTCCTTCGCGACGGCCTCCAGCTTGTCGGGCTTGCGGCCCACCAGGACGACGTTGGCGCCCAGCGCGGCCAGCTCGTGCGCGGTGCAGCGGCCAATGCCACTGCCGCCGCCGGTGACGACGATGGTGCGGTTGCTGAAACAGCCCGGTGCGAAGAGAGAGCGGTAGCCCATGTTCAGCTCCTGAGGTGGAGGTCGTTCGTGAAAGCGTCGGTGCTCAGGCCTTGCGCCCGCGCCGGGAGCTCAAGGCCTCGTCCAAGGTGAGCGCCCAGCGGTGGAGGACCTTCTTCCTGCGCGCGCTGTCATCCCGCAAGAGGTTGGCCAGCGCGAGCCCCCGGATGAGGTCGAGCGTGCCTTGAATCAGCTCGCGCACCTCCGCGACGCTGTCATCCACGCCGAGCAGCTGCACCGTCAGCCGGTGGAACTCCCGCCCCACGCGCGCCTCCAAAGGGGCCAGCTGCGCGCGCAGCTCCGCGTCCGCCACGGCGGCGACCCACAACTGCACCGCCGCCGTGAAGACGGGGCTGAGGTAGATGCCCGCCAGCATGTGCAGGATGGCCTCCGTGCGGCGAGCGTCGGCCGGAAGCTGGGCGGCCTTGCGCAGCACCGCCTCCACCTGCTGGTGCCCCACATACTCCACGGCGGCGGCCACCAGGTCGGCGCGGGTGGGGAAGTGGTGCTGACAGGCGCCTCGGGACACACCCGCCCGTTCGGCGATGACCGTCATGGTCGCGCCCGCCCATCCCAGCTCCGAGAGGGCGCCAATGGCCGCCTCCATCAGACGCTGGCGCGTGACGCGGCTGCGCTCCTGCTCCTGCCTGCCGGGCGTGACGGATGCCTCACTCACCCGGCCAGGATGCGAGCCAAGGGTTAAAAAAGCAAGCACGCTTGCTTTTTTAGAGGTGCCTGCCCAGACTCACGCGTCTTTCGTTGCTGCCGAGTGGAGAGCTCATGCCTGCGTCCCCCCTGCGTGTCGGCAATGCCTCGGGTTTCTACGGGGACCGCTTCTCGGCGGTCCGGGAGATGCTCGAAGGCGGCCAGCTCGACGTCCTGACTGGCGACTACCTGGCCGAGCTGACGATGTTGATTCTGGGCCGGGACAGGATGAAGGACCCGTCCACGGGCTACGCCAAGACGTTCCTGAAGCAGATGGAGCAGTGTCTGGCGTTGGTGGTGGAGAAGCAGGTCAAGGTCGTCACCAACGCGGGCGGGCTGAACCCCGCGGGGTTGGCCGCCGCGCTGCGCGAGGTCGCCGCGAAGCTGGGGCTGAAGGTGAAGGTGGCGCACGTGGAGGGAGATGACCTCTCCGCCAACGCGGACGCGCTGGGCCTGGGCTCGCCGCTCACCGCCAATGCGTACCTGGGCGGGTGGGGCATCGCGGCGTGCCTGCGCGCGGGGGCGGACATCGTCGTCACCGGACGGGTGACGGATGCCTCGCTGGTGGTGGGTCCCGCGGCGGCGCACTTCGGCTGGAAGACGGAGGACTGGGACCGGCTCGCGGGGGCCATGGTGGCCGGCCACGTGTTGGAGTGCGGCACGCAGGCCACGGGCGGCAACTTCTCCTTCTTCACGGAGCTGGACGCGCGGCGCCCCGGCTTCCCGCTGGCGGAGCTGTACGAGGACGGCAGCAGCGTCATCACCAAGCACGCGGGCACGGGCGGCGCGGTGACGGTGGACACGGTGCTGGCGCAGCTCGTCTATGAAATCACTGGCGCGCGGTACGCGGGCCCGGACGCCACGGCGCGCTTCGACACCATCGCCCTGGCGTCGCACGGCAAGGACCGGGTCCGCATCTCCGGGGTGCGCGGCGAGCCGCCACCGCCCACGGTCAAGGTGTGCCTCAACCACCTGGGCGGCTACCGCAACGAGGCGACGTTCATCCTGGTGGGGCTGGACATCGAGGAGAAGGCGAGGCTGGCGCGCCAGCAGTTGGAGGCGGCGCTGACGCGCAAGCCGAAGGAACTCCAGTGGTCACTCACCCGGACGGACCGCGAGGACGCCGCCACGGAGGAGCAGGCCGCCGCCTTCCTGCGCGTGGTGGCGAAGGACTCGGACGCGAAGGTGGTGGGCCGGGCCTTCAGCGGCGCGGCGGTGGAGCTGGCGCTGGGCAGCTACCCGGGCTTCACGATGACGGCGCCGCCCTCCGACGGCGCGCCGTATGGCGTCTACACGCCGGCCTACGTCGAGGCGGGCGCGTGGAGCACGTCGCGGTGCTCGAGGACGGGCGCGCGT
>JBKGHI010000412.1:0-4993 GCA_046520405.1 Myxococcus sp. 1LA | reverse complement strand
CGCCGGGGCGCCGGGCCCTGCTGGGGCAAGGGCTGGCGATGGGCGCGGGGCTGGCGGGCGTGGCAACCAGCTCCTATGGCGGCTGGCGCGCCTACCACCCGCCCGATGTGCGCGACATCCCCGTGCGGCTGCCGAACCTGCCTCGCGAGCTGGAGGGCTTCACCCTGGTGCAGCTCACCGACATCCACATTGGCGGAGTGATTCAGCGCCGCTTCGTGGACGACATGGTGGCGCGCACCAACGCGCTCAAGCCGGACCTCATCGCCATCACCGGGGACCTGGTGGACGGCTCCGTGGACGCGCTTGGCCTGTTCGCGGGCGGCCTGGGCAAGCTCAGCGCGCGGTACGGCACCTTCTTCGTCACGGGCAACCACGACTACTACTCCGGCGCGAACGCGTGGGTCGCCTTCCTGGAGGGGCTGGGCATCAACGTCCTGCGCAACCGCTCGGTGTCCATTGGCGACGGCGCGGCGTCCTTCCAACTGGCGGGCGTGGATGACTGGAGCGCGCACCGGATGGGCGAGCGCGGCTATGACCTGGACGCGGCGCTGCGCGACGTGCGGCCCGACCAGGCCTCGGTGCTGCTGGCGCACCAGCCGTCCAACTTCGACGAGGCGACCCGGCGCGGCGTGGGGCTCCAGGTGTCAGGGCACACGCACGGCGGGCAGATGTTCCCGGGCAACCTGATGGGCGACCTCATCTGGGGAGACCGCAACGCGGGGCTCAGCCGCACCGGTGACTCGCTCATCTACGTCAGCCGGGGCTGCGGCTTCGTGGGCCCGCCCATGCGCGTGGGTGCGCCCCCGGAGATTGCCCGCCTGGTGCTGCTGCCCGCGTAACCCGCGGGCGGGCGCCGTCAGCCCAGCGACATGTCCAGCACCAGCGCGAGCACGAAGCCCCACATGAGGCCGGTGGTGGCCTCGCGCTCGAAGCCGCCGCGGTGGCTCTCCGGAATCATCTCGTGGCTGATGACGTAGAGCATCGCCCCTCCCGCGAAGGCCAGGCCCCACGGCAGCAGCGCGGAGCTGAGTGACAGGGCCGCGAGGCCGACGAGCGCGCCCACCGGCTCCACCAGGCCGGTGAGCAGCGCGAGCAATGCCGAGCGCCGTGCCGACGCGCCGGTGGCCCGCAGCGCGAGCGCCACCACCAGGCCTTCGGGGATGTTCTGCGCGCCGATGCCCAGCGCCACCGACAGGCCCAGCTCCGGTTGCGGCGCGGCGAAGGACACGCCCACCGCCAGCCCCTCCGGGAAGTTGTGCAGCGTCATGGCCAGCACGAACAGCAGCACGCTGTTCCACTTCGCGCCGCCATGGCCTTCATGGCCCTTGAGCGCGTGCTCGTGCGGCATCAGGTCGTGCCACACGCGCAGGAACAGGCCACCCAGCAACACCCCCGCCGCCACGCGCAGCGCCGCCGAGGGCCCGTCGTACCCCTGGCCTCGCACCAGCTCCATGGCGGGGATGACCAGCGAGAAGGACGTGGCCGCCAGCATCACGCCGGCGCTGAAGCCCAACATCCGGTCCTGGGCCTTCCGGCTGAGCTCCGAGGTGACGAGCACGGGCAACGCGCCCAGTCCCGTCGCCGTGCCCGCCAGCAGGCTTGCCACCAACCCCGCCCCCATGCCTTCGATGCTCCAATGGTCCACGCGTCCGAGGTGCCTCCGCGCCCAACACTAACGGCCTGGCCCCGCGGGGCAGGACGGGTTGACAGGGATGCGCACAACCCCTCGACTTTTCAAGCCTTTCTCCGCCGGAGCTTGAGAATCACCCCCGCCGGAAACACTTTCGGGGGTGGCCCGTAGATGAGCCGGGTGATGCGGAGCCAAACGGACGAAGAGCTCATGGAACGGTTTCGCGACGGAGCACAGGACGCCTTCGAGGATCTCTTCGCGCGGCACGCGCCGAGGGTCCAAGGCTTCCTGGCCCGGATGGTGCGCAATGGCGCGCTCGCGGAAGACCTGCTCCAGGCCACCTTCCTGTCCGTCATCCGCTCGCGGGGCCGCTACGAGCCCGGCACGCGCTTCACCCCGTGGTTGATGACCATCGCCGCCAACGCGGCGCGCGACGCGCTGAGGCACCAGCGGCACGTGGAAGCCTACGCCACCCAGGAGGACACCGCCGCCCCCCTGGCTCCGGCGCCGGACGCCAGCGACCCGTCCTTGCGCCGGCACCTGCTGGACGCGTTGCAACAGCTCCACCCGGACCACCGGGAAGCGGTGGTGCTCAGCAAGGTGGAGGGCTGGTCCTTCGAGGAGATTGGCGCGCTGCGGGGCATCAGCGCTGGCGCGGCGCGGCTGCGGGCGCACCGGGGTTATGAGCGGCTGCGCGAGCTGCTGGGCGAGCTGGAGCCGGAGGTGGCGCGATGAAGCCGCCCATGGACCTGGACCGGCTGCTCACCCAGGAGCCCGCGCGGGACTCCGCCGCGATGGCGCGTGTGCTCGCGGCGGCCCGAGGTGAACTGGCCCTGCGGCTCCCGGTGCGACGCTGGCGCACGCAGGCCGTGTGGCTGATGGTGGCCTCCGCGGGACTGGGCCTCCTGGCGGCGGTGGTGATGCTCGCGGTGGGCGCCGTCAGCGGTCCCCTGCTCCTGGCGCGGGCGCCTGCTGACCCTGCTGGTGGGAACCAGCGCGGTGTGCGCGTGGGGCGCGCTGTCCCCGAAGGGCCGCTGGGCGCGCCGGCTGGGCATGGGCCTGGCGGTGCTCAGCGCCGCGGCGCTGGTGCTGGCCCGAGGCACACCCCACAGCCCGTCGACCTTGCCAGGCTGGGTCTGCACCGTGAGCCACCTGGCCATTGGCGTGGTGCCGCTGGTGGTGGCGCTGGTCGCACTGCGCGGGGCCGTGTTCCAGCCCCTGCGCGCCGTGGTGGCGGGCCTGTCGGTGGGTTCGACGGGCGCGCTGCTCGGAGAGCTGGCCTGCGAACAGGACGGGCGTCACGTCCTCTCGCACCACCTGTTGGCCTGGGTCGTCATCACCGCCGTGCTGGTGGTCATCTCGAAGTCACTCAAGCCTCGTTCCTACGCGCCATGATCCAGGACCCCTCACTCATCATCTGTCATGACGTGGACGGGGCACCGGTCCGCATCGGCACGTCCGTGACAGTCATCCCCCACTCCGAGGACGGCACCATCAGCCCCCGCTTCCTGGGCAAGACGGGCGTCGTCGTGGGACTGGTGTTCGACGACCCGGCCACCCAGTACCCGGATGACCCGCTCATCCAGGTGCTCGTCGAGGGCCTGGGCGAGGACCTCTTCTTCCCGGAGGAGCTGGAGCTGGCGCCGGAGTGGGCCCGCAACCGGATTGCCCAGCACCGTCAGGCCGTGCGCGCGGGTGGCCGGAGCACCCTGGAGCGCATGCCCTAGCGCTGCCCCGCGTGCCTTTGCGCGGAGGCCACCGCCTGGGTGATGGCCTTGGAGTTGGGGAAGATGCGGCGCGCCTGCTCCTCCACCTCCAGCGCGGCATCCAGTTGCCCTTGCGCCCCCAGCGCTTGAATCCACCCCGCCCACGCCTCCTCCAGCAGCGCCATCGCCGCGCTCGCCGCGGAGGAGAACGCCCGCTCCGCCTCATGAGGCGCCTGCCGCACCGAGGCCAGGAAGTGCCCCAGCGCCAGCAGGGGCTCCGGCGCCCCCGCGGAGACATCCGACGCGGAGCGGAGCACCTGCTCGGCCTCGGCCACCGCGGCGTCCGCGTCCGCCGCCTCGTGCCGGCCGGCCAGCAGCGTGTGACTCAGCGACAACAGGTTGGGAACGAACGCGGGACAGTCGTGCGCCAGCGCGCGGTATGCATCGCGCCGCCGGCCGCCTTCCAGCGGCTCCGCGTTCGCCAGCTTCCACTTCCTGCGCAGCTCCTGAGGGGACACGTGCTCGGACATGTCCGCACCCTACGCCTCAGCGACGCCGGAGTGGGAGCCAGGAGCGCGCCTCAGTAGGACGCGGTGATGCCCCAGTGCAGGCTGGAGTACGTCTCCGCCGCCACGCCGCCGCCATCCCAACCCAGCTTCGTCCCCGCGCCGGAGAACGTGTCCTGGAAGCGGGAGAGGCGGAAGCGGAGGGAATAGCCGAAGGGCCCCCAGATGTCGCCGCCCACGCCCAGCTCCGCCTCCCAGCCGAAGCTGGACACCGACGTGCCGTAGTCGCCGATCTCCGCGTCCAGCGCCGCGCTGCCACCGCCCAGGCCCTTGCCCGGCTTCGGGCTGAAGAAGAACTGCCCCGCGCCCTCCAGCCGGACCCAGCGCAGCAACGGCACCGACACCTCCAGCCCCAGCGCGGGGAACAGCCGGTGCGTGCCCGTGAGGGGGCTGTCGGCGGACTCGTCCACGTCGAAGGCGCGGGTCAGCAGTCCCGCGCGCAGCCCCGCGTAGCCGAGCGACGCCTTGGATTCGCCCATGCCGAAGAAGTAGCGATACAGCGCCTGCGCGGTGAGCACCGAGTCGGTGGCCACCACCTCGCGCGTGGTCGACTGGCCGGCGTCGCTCACCAGCGTCACGTTGGTGGACGAGTACCCCCGCCGGTAGCCCAGCGACAGGCCCAGTCCGCGCAGCGGCGATTCACTGTGCGCCAGCGGCAGCAGCTCCAGCTCGGCCGCGATGCCCAAGTATGGCACCGACGACGAGTAGCTCACCGTGTCCCCCAGCCGCTCGTTCGCCGGAAGCCGGTCGTACTCACCGCAGGACTTCACGCCGGGCCGCGCGCAGTAGTTGCGCCACGTCGTCGTGCCGCCCAGCGTCAGCCGGGCCAGGGGCGGGCGCGCCGGCGCATCCCCCACCGTGCCGCCAGAGCCCGTGTCCAGCGACACTTCCAGGAACGGGTCGCTGGTGGTGTGGGATTCGGGGTCCACCTTCATCCCGCGCGTCGCCTCGTCCCCCCCCTGGGCCACGGCCGTGGCCTCCTCCGGGAACGACCGCTCCTCTTGCCGGGGCTGGGCCTCCGAGGGCTCCTCTGGGAACGACGGCTCCCCCGGCCGGGGCTGCGCCACTGGAGCCCGCGGGCGCGAAGCCGG
>JBKGHI010000411.1:0-5029 GCA_046520405.1 Myxococcus sp. 1LA | reverse complement strand
CAGGCCCGGCACCCGGTCCACACACGCCAGCCCCGTCAGCACGTCCACCAGCAGCGCCTTCTGCCGCGCCGCGAAGTCCAGGCGCCGCTGCGCCCGCTCGCGGTGCAGCGTGCCGCGCGAGAAGTAGTCAATGGCCTGCCGGCAGAACAACTGCGCGTCCGCGTACTGCGCGCCGTTGTGCAGCACCAGCCCGTACACCGGGTCCCCCGCCAGCACGGGCGAGCGCTTCACCAGCGACGCCTCCACCTTCGCCGCCATCCGCCGGGACACCGGACGCCCGGAGGCCATCGTCGCGTCCAGCGTCCGCGCCAGCTCCAGCTCCCCGGCGAGCACCGCGAACAGGACCAGGAGCTGCTCGGTGCGAACGGCCATTGGAGCCCCCACGAGCCGGCCCAGCTCCAGCGCCATCAGCGCCAGGGTCCGCACCACCGCGTGGAAGAGCTGGTCCTCCAGCAGGCGCGCCTGGAATTCGGTGGGGGGTGTTACCTCCGCCGCGGAGGGGGCATCCGCGGGCGTGCCGTACAGCAGACCCGTAGCGCGCAGCGTCCGGCGCAGGTACGCGCGAGCCCGGGCCCTGCCGGACCCCAGCGGCGGCACGGACGGCGGCGGCGCGGCCGCTTCAAAAGCGACCGCCTCCGTCAGGAGTGGCAACAGCCACCCTGCCTTGGTGAAGTCCAACACCCGAACACCCCTGGACGCCCGCGGAAAAGGCTCACGCGCGCGAAAGAAAGAAGCGGGATGTAACCCAGGGGCCTTCTGGTTTCCACTCGGCCACGGGACAGGGTCAAGGCCCGGAAGTCAGCGGGTGCAGAACCGCCACTTCTACCGGGCCCAACCATCTGCCTCCGGCGATTACAGCGCCGTTGTCGCGCCGGGCTCCGGGGTCACCACCTTGGCCGTGCTGCGCAGCTTCTTCAGTTCCCCGGTCAGCGCGTCCGGGGTGCCCTGGAGCAGCGGGAAGGTGCCGTAGTGCATGGGAATCACGCTCTTGACCTTCAAGAGGCGCACCGCCTGGGCGGCCTCCGCGGGCCCCATGGTGAAGTGGCCGCCAATGGGGAGCAGGGCCACGGTGGGCTTGAACTGGGTGGCGATGAGCGACATGCCCTCGAAGGGTCCGGTGTCACCCGCGTGGTACAAGGTAGGGCCCTTGTCGATTTCCAGGACGTAGCCCAGGGGCGCGCCCGCGTACTGCGCCGGCGACTTCGGGTCCGCGGCGTAGCTGCTGGAGTGGACCGCCTCCACCAGGTGGAGGGTGACATCCTTCACCTGGAAGGTGCCGCCCGCGTTGGCGCCCACGGCCTGGGCCTCCGGCAGGCCCAGCAGGTTGATGAGCTCGAAGGAGCCGTAGACCTTGGCGCCCGTCTTCTGCGCCAGCGCCTTGGCCTCGCCCACATGGTCGAAGTGGCCGTGGGTGAGGAGGATGGCGTCCAGGGCCTCCGGCTGCGCGGCGCCCTGCGGGGCCTTGGGGTTGGTGAGCCAGGGGTCGATGGCAATCACCGCGCCGCCCGGGCTGCGAATCACGAAGGCGGCGTGGCCCCACCACGTCACCTCCGCCTTGCCCCGGGCCGCCGCCGCCGGGGCCTTGGTGGCCGCCGAGGGCTTCACGGGCGCTGGAGTGCCCTGCGCCGCCGCCGTCCCGCCGAAGGCCATTGCCGCGCCCGCCACCACTGCCATGAGCTTCGTCCGCATATCCATCCACTCCTGCCTACGAGGTGAAGACCTGCCGCCGCCGTGGTGACAAGCACCCCACGGCCGGATTGCCACCTGACGCTATCCGAGCAGCCAATCAAGGGCCCGCCATGGATGCCCAAGTGCGGGGCACGTCTCAAGCTCGATTCGGCTGTCGATACGACGGGGGGCGTGCGCTAACGTCGGCCGCACGTGGACCACCGATTTCAAGTCAGCCTCCGCGGGGTCATCGACCTCCTGTCTCACCACCTGTACAGCTCCCCGGGAGTCTACGTACGCGAGCTGCTCCAGAACGCCACCGATGCCATCCGCGCCCGCCAGCTCCTGGAGCCCGGCCACGCGGGCACCGTCCGGCTGGAACTGATGGAGAAGCAGGACGGCAGCCCGCCCACCCTGCTCTTCACGGACGACGGCGTGGGGCTGACGGAAGACGAAATCCACCGCTTCCTGGCCACCATCGGAGAGTCCTCCAAACGGGAAGCCCTGGAAGCCCGCCGCAACGACTTCATCGGCCAGTTCGGCATCGGGTTGCTGTCGTGCTTCATGGTGTGTGACGAGCTGCTGGTGGTGACGCGCTCGGCGCGCGGCGACGGCCGCACCCTGGAGTGGCGGGGCCGGCATGACGGCACCTACGCCGTGCGGCCCTCCGAGCACCCGCTCGCCGCCCCCGGAACGCAAGTGTTCCTGGTGGCCCGTCCGGACATGGCGCAGTGGTTCACCGCCAAGCGCCTGCGCAACCTCGCCAGCCACTACGGCGGCCTGCTGCCCTTCCCCATCCACCTCACCACGGACCAGGGCACGGAGCGGCTGGACACCTCCGGCCCGCCCTGGCGCCGCGAGTACGACAGCGTGTCGGAGCGACGCAAGGCGCTGCTCGCCTATGGGCGCGAGCTGTTCGACACGGACTTCATCGACTGCATCCCGCTGCGCTCCACCGCGGGTGACGTGGACGGGGTGGCCTACGTGCTGCCCGCGTCGCCGCACTTCAATTCGCGGCAGAAGCACCGCGTGTACCTCAAGCACATGCTGCTGTCGGAGAGCGCGGAGAACCTGCTGCCGGAGTGGGCCTTCTTCGTGAAGTGCGTGGTGAACGCCAACGCGCTGCGGCCCACCGCCAGCCGGGAGTCCTTCTACGAGGACGAGGCGCTCGCCGCGGCACGCGAGTCCCTGGGGCAGTCCCTGCGCGCCTACCTGATGGAGCTGGCGCGCGAGGACCCACGCGCGCTCCAGCGGCTGATTGCCCTGCACGGGCTGAGCGTGAAGGCGCTGGCGCTGGATGACGACGACTTCTACCGCCTCATCATCCACTGGCTGCCCTTCGAGACGTCGCTGGGGATGATGACGCTGGCGGACTACCGGCGCGCGCACCCGGTGGTGCGCTACACGTCCACGCTGGACGGCTTCCGGCAGATTGCCCAGGTGGCGGGCGCCCAGGGCCTGTGCATCATCAACGCGGCGTACACTCACGACACGTCGCTGCTGGAGAAGCTGCCGCACGCGGTGCCGGACGTGCAGGTGGAGCCCTTCTCCTCCGCGGACCTGCCGCAGAGCTTCGAGGAGCTCACCCTGGACGAGCGCGAGGCCACCTTCCCGCTGCTGCGCATGGCGGAGAGCGTGCTGGCGCCGTTCCGCTGCGGCGCGGTGGTGAAGAAGTTCTATCCGGCGGAGGTGCCCACGCTCTACAGCGCGGACGCGGAGGGCGCGTTCCGCCGCGACGCCGAGCGCGCCCGCGACGAGTCGGATGACCTGTACGCGGGCGTGTTGGACAGCGTGATGGCGGCCTCGGGCGGTGAGCCAGCGCAGCTCTGCTTCAACCTCCACAACCCGGTGGTGCGGCGGCTGGCGGCGGTGGCGGACCGGGACATGCTGAAGCTGTCGGTGGAGATGCTCTACGTGCAAGCCCTGCTCTTGGGACACCATCCGTTGAATGCCCAGGAGATGGTGCTGCTGAACCAGGGCCTCCTGGGCCTCATCTCCGCGCAGCTGGGCGCAGACAGCGGGCGCGGCGGCGGCGAGGGCAGCGGCGGCGCGGGTCCCCGGGGGCTGCACTGATGAGCGGTGACTGGCGCGAGCAGGTGGAGTCGCTCTTCGAACAGGCGGACGGCCTGACGGAAGGCGAGAGCAAGGTGCGGCTCCTGGAAGAAGCGGTGCGCCTGGCGGACACGCACAAGGACGTGGGCCTGGGCTACCGGATGCGGGACGCCCTCATCGACGCGGCGACCTTCGGCGGCTTCCCGGACAAGGCGCTGGTGGCCTTCGCGTGGTGCCGGGGCCAGCAGAAGAAGGACCCCAAGCGCTTCGACCCGGAGGAGATGTTCTGGAAGCAGAAGTGGGTGGTGGGGCGCATCAAGGAGTTCCCCCACATCACCCGCAAGCAGATTGCCGACGCGCTGGATGACGTGGAGCAGTGCTTCCAGGCCACGGACTCGGGCGTGCGCGCGGTGCTGAAGCTGCGCTACCAGGCCGCGCGGGAGATGGGCGACGCCGCCGAGGAAGTGGAGCGGCTGTGGAACGCGTGGCTGGAGGCCCCGCGCGACCACCTCACCGACTGCCGTGTGTGCGAGCTGGACGACGAGCTGGACCACCTGGTGGACACCGGCGCGTGGCAGCAGGTGCTGCGCAAGGCCAGGCCCATCCTGGAGGGCCGCAAGGCCTGCGCGGAGATTCCGCACCTCACGTTGGGCACGGTGCTCTACCCGCTGTTCAAGCTGGGCGAGCTGGAGCAGGCGCGCGAAATCCACCGCCGGGGCTACGGCATGGTGACGAAGAACCGCGAGTTCCTCTCCACCGTGGGTGAGCACCTGGAGTTCCTCGCGCTGACGGACAACCTGTCACGTGGGCTGACGCTGCTGGAGAAGCACCTGGGCTGGGCGTTGGACCACCCGAGCTACCGGGACCGCTTCACCTTCTACGCCGCCGCCGCCTTCCTGTTGGAGCGGGTGCTGGCGGCCGGGGACCGGGACACGGTGAGCCTGCGGATGCCCAAGGCGTTCCCCCTCCACCAGGCGGATGGCGGCTACGACGTCCGGGCCCTGCACACCTGGACGCTGGAGCAGGCCCGGGACATCGCGAACCGCTTCGACACCCGCAACGGGACGGACCGCTTCGCCCGGCTCCTGGCGCGAAACCAGGTGCTGGCGGGGGAGGTCCGTCCCTTCCCCGTGGACGCGAAGCCGTGAGGCGACGCCCCTTCAGCGCTTGAGCTTGCTGAAGGGGTTGTTGAACGGCTCGGGGCCCTTCTTCTCGGCGGGCTTGGACTGCGGCTTCTGCCCCGCGCCGGAGGCGGGCTGGGCGCCCTGACGCGGCCCGCCCCCTCGCTCCGTCATGCGGCCCGGCCCCG
>JBKGHI010000410.1:0-5036 GCA_046520405.1 Myxococcus sp. 1LA | reverse complement strand
CGGCATCGCCCCGGTGCTGCGCCCGCGCCCAGGCCGGATGCCACGCCCGCACCCGCGCGTCCGCCGTGCGCTCCACGCCGGAGGAGCGGGCCTCCGCCAACGGCCTGGACAATGACCCGGTGCGCCGCGAGGTGGCCGAGCGCGTCCTGGAGACCGCCGCGGAGCTCGAGCGCCTCATCAAGGGCAAGAACAGCGAGCCGCCCCCGCCCGCCGACGACATGGTGGAGGAGGACGAGGAGCCGCTGCCCGAGGCCGAGGATCCGGGCCTCATGGACGAGGAGCCGCCCCCGGAAGAGGCCGAGGAAGAGCCCGCGGACGACCTCGCCGAGGAGGAGGAGGCTGGCGCGCTGTACCTGGTGACCGAGTCGGGTGATCAGGAGCAGATCGTCAAGGAGCGCTTCGTCATCGGACGCGGCAAGCACTGCGACTTCGTCATCAACTCCGGCAAGGTCTCCCGTGAGCACGCCGTCATCGTCCACGAGGGCGACGACTGGATCATCGAGGACCTGGGCTCGTCCAACGGAACCTGGTTCAACAAGCAGCGCATCAAGCGCCGCAAGATTGAAGACGGGGACGAGTATTTCATCTGCAGCGAGAAAATCCGTCTCTTGGTCCGATAAAGCGGTGACCCGGGCCCCGCCCCGCGGGGCTTCTGGTTGTTCGCCAATTGACGGGCTCCAGGCGTCCCTGGTTTGATACCGGACGCCTGCCGCGAAGAGGACAGGCGCTGATGACGCCTGTTCAAATCGCGCTGTGGACGGTTCTTGGAGTGGCCCTCGTGATCTCCGTGGTGACGGATGTGCTTCGCCGCGAGATCCTCGACGCGGTCACCTACCCGCTGATGGCGGTGGGCCTGGGCGTGCGCCTGGCCACCGAAGGGGTGGGGGACCTGGAGCGCGGGCTCATCAGTGGGGCGGTGTCGGGGGTGGGGCTCGCGTTGCTGCTGCTGCCAGCGGCGCTGCGCGGGCGGATGGGGTGGGCGACGTGAAGTTGATGGGCGGGGTCGGTGCCGTGCTGGGCTTCCCGGCGGTGCTCGCGGCCGCGGCTTTCATCTCGTTGGTTGGCGCGCTTCAGGCGGTGGTGACGCTGCTCTGGCAAGGCGCGGTTTGGGACACGCTGGCGGCGGTGGTGCGCCGGTGGGCGGTTCGGGTGCGGTTGGCCAGCGCGGATGCGCAGCCGGCGCCCCAGCGCCACATCCCCTATGGAGTGGCCATCGCGCTCGGCACCGTCTGGGCGTTGTGGTGGCAGCACGGAACGTTGGGTTAGCTCGGACTTCTGGAAGAGAAGAGGGGACACGGACGATGTTCACACGCATCACGCATGCCGCGGCGCTTGGCGCCCTCATCGCACTGGTGGCGGGCGGCAGCGCCCTGGCGCAGGATGGCACCAACGTCAGCCTCGGCGTGGGCTCCCAGAAGGTGATCACCATTCCGGGCCTCAGCCGCGTCGCGCTCGGTGATCCGAGCATCGCCGACGTGAAGACGCTGGGCTCCGGTCAGCTGCTCATCACCGGTCAGGCCGAAGGCAAGACCACGCTGCTCGTCTGGAAGTCCTCCGGTCAGCGCGTCAGCTACCTGGTCGCGGTCCGCAAGCAGGACCCCAACGAGGTCATCACCGAGATCAAGCGCCTCCTGGGCGAAATCGAAGGTGTCTCCGTCCGCATGGTGGGTGACCGCATCTACCTGGACGGGCAGGCCTACACCACGCAGGACGCCGACCGCATCGAGCAGGTCGTGGGCCTCTACCCGAACGTGAAGTCGTTCGTGAAGATTGCCCCCAACGCCAAGAAGCTGGTGGCCCAGAACCTCAACGCGGCCTTCCAGAAGGCCGGCCTGAAGAACGTGCAGGCCAACGTCGTGGGCGCCACCATCTTCCTGGAGGGCTCGGTGGAGAGCCAGCAGGACCTCCAGAAGGCGGAGCTCATCACCAAGGCCATCGGTGAGAAGGTGGAGAACCTCCTCGTCGTCGGCATCAAGCGGATGATCCTCTCCGAGGTCCAGTTCGTCGAAATCCGCCGCAACAGCCGCGACCGCTACGGCATCCGCTACCCCACGGACATCACGGGTACCGCGACGGCCATCGCCAACATCTCCAAGGACCTTTTCCCGGGGACGTTCGGCTCGGGCGTGTCCACGCTCAACTTCAGCGCAAACTCGGACTTCTCCTTCGGTTTCCAGGGGAATGACGGTTACGGCCGCCTGCTCGCGCAGCCCAAGCTGGTGTGCGCCAGCGGTGAGAAGGCGGAGTTCCTCGCCGGTGGCGAGGTCCCCATCCCGCTCATCACCAACAACCAGTTCACGGTGGAGTTCAAGAAGTACGGCGTCATCCTGAACCTGCGCCCCACCGCGGACCGCAACGGCAACATCCAGACGGAGATCGAGGCGGAGGCCTCTGAAATCGACACCTCCGTGGCGGTGTCCTTCGGTGGTTCGTCCTCCATCCCCGGCTTCCGGACCCGCCGCGTGAAGACGAACGTCACCGTGCGCCACGGTGAGACCATCGTCCTGTCCGGCGTGTTCAGCCACGACGAGCAGAAGTCGGTGTCCAAGCTCCCCGGTCTGGGTCACATCCCGATTGTCGGCGAGCTCTTCAAGAGCCGCGGCTTCGACTCCACCAAGCGCGAGCTGGTCATCTTCGTCACCCCGCGCATCGTGAACCCGGATTCCGACAAGGTCCGGACCATCATCGAGGACGTGAAGAGCCGCTACAAGCAGGCCCGGTCCGAGGTGAACTTCAACATCTTCGACTGAGGCGGGCGCCCCGGGCGCCGCTCCAGACGGGCCTCGAGGGCCCACGGCACGGGCCGGCTTCACCCCTTCTGGGGGCGGATGCCGGCCCGTCGCCTTGCGGGCAGGCATGCGACCCGGTTCTCACGCTTTGAGGACGAAGGGGGGCTTGCTAGCATCCGTCCCCATGTTTCTCATCACCCTCGCGGAAAAGGGCGGCGGGACCGAGCAGCGCGAGTACCACAAGAATGAAGTCACCATCGGCCGTCTGCCGGGCAATGACATCATCCTCGCGAAGGGCAACGTCTCCAAGTACCACTCGCGAATCGTCGCCAAGGACGGGAAGTTCATCATCGTGGACATGAAGTCCACGAATGGCACGTTCGTGAACGGCAAGAAGATTGCCGCGCCCCAGGTTCTCAAGCCGACCGACCAGGTCTACATCGGCGACTACATCCTCAACGTGGAAGGGCTCGAGGACGAGGGCCCGGTGATGACCCGCGCGGTCAGCCCGAGGAGGAGTACTACGACGAGCAGGGCGAGGAGCCCTACGAGGACGAGGAAGGGGCCTACGAAGAAGAAGAGCCCTACGAGGAGGAGGAAGAAGCGCCGCCTCCCGCGCCCGCGCCCAAGGGCATGCCCGCGTCGCTGGCGTCCGCCCTGGCGAAGAACAAGCGCAAGGTGGATCCGCGCCAGGAGCGCTACACCCGGCTCCAGAAGGAGATCCACGACCGGCTCATCGAGTACCTCGATCTGCGTCGCATGGACATGGACCGGCTCGGTGACGACGAGCTGTGGCGCCGGACCGAGAAGGCCATCCGCGACATCATCGACCAGATGGAAGCGGACGGAGAGCTTCCGGAGGACGTGGACCGCGAGGAGCTGCTCACCGACGTCATCAACGAGGCGCTGGGCCTGGGGCCCCTGGAGGCGTTCCTCGCGTCGGATGAGATCAGCGAGATCATGGTGAATCACGCCAACCAGATCTACATTGAGCGCAAGGGCAAGCTGACCCTGTCGGAGAAGACGTTCTCCTCCAACCAGGCGGTGCTCGGCGTCATCGAGCGCATCGTGGCGCCCATCGGCCGCCGCATCGACGAATCCAGCCCGCTGGTGGACGCGCGCCTCAAGGACGGCAGCCGCGTCAACGCCATCATCCCTCCGCTGGCGCTGAAGGGTCCCTGCATCACCATCCGCAAGTTCAAGAAGGACTCGCTGAAGATCGCGGACCTCATCAAGTACAAGACCGTCACCGCGCAGATGGCCGAGTTCCTGGAGATGTGCGTCACGGCCCGGCGCAACATCGTCATCTCCGGCGGAACCGGCTCCGGGAAGACGACGACGCTGAACATCATCAGCTCGTTCATCCCGGAGGGTGAGCGCATCATCACGGTGGAGGACGCCGCCGAGTTGCAGCTGCCGCAGGACCACTGGGTGCAGTTGGAGAGCCGGCCTCCCAACCTGGAAGGCAAGGGCGCCATCACCATCCGCGAGCTGGTGAAGAACTGCCTGCGCATGCGGCCCGACCGCATCGTCGTCGGTGAGTGCCGCTCCGGTGAGACGCTGGACATGCTCCAGGCCATGAACACGGGCCACGACGGCTCGCTCACCACGCTGCACGCGAACACGCCGCGTGACGCCATCGCCCGCCTGGAGACGATGGTGCTCATGTCCGGCATGGACCTGCCGGTGAAGGCCATCCGCGAGCAGATCGCCAGCGCGGTGCACATGATCGTGCAGCAGACGCGCTTCTCCGACGGGACGCGGAAGATTTGCTACATCACGGAAGTGTCCGGCATGGAGGTCGACATCGTGACGCTCCAGGACATCTTCTACTTCAAGCAGGATGGCTTCACGGAGGACCACAAGGTCCGTGGTCGCTACGTCGCCTCCGGCTTCGTGCCGAAGTTCTACGACGAGCTCCAGCGCAAGGGCATCCCCGTCAACATGAGCATCTTCCGCGAGGAGTGACGCATCCATGGCCACTCTGGTCGTCCGTCTCCCAGACGGTACTGAGAACGAATACGCCATCACCGGCGAGCTGAAGATTGGCCGCCAGCAGGGCAGTGACATCCTCATCACCGAGGGGGGCGTGTCGCGCACGCATGCGCGCGTCTTCGAGGAAGGCGGCACCGTCTTCATCGACGACGTGGGCAGCGCCAACGGCACGTTCGTGGACGGCCAGCGCATCGCGGAGCCCACGGCGCTGACGCCTCAGTCGGAGATCCTGCTCGGGGACTACACGCTGCGCCTCAAGGCGCCCGCGGCCCGGGGCTCTGGCGCCCGGCCGGCGCGGCCAGGCCCGCGGCC
>JBKGHI010000040.1:0-53603 GCA_046520405.1 Myxococcus sp. 1LA | reverse complement strand
CCCAGCGCACGAGCGCCGCGACCGCCTCGGCCTGCGCCGGGGTCGGCAGCACGTACTGCCCCTCGTGCGCCCAGGGCGCCTTGATGGTGCGCTCCCACGGCAGGCCCTTCCGGAGCAGCCGCGGGTAGTACGGGTTCACGACCTCGACGCCGAACGAAGGTCCGTTGTGCACCGGGCCCGCGTGCCAGAGCACGTCGCTCGTGAGGTCGCCGTGCTGCGTGAGCTGGCCATCGGGGCCGAGGACGAGGTGGACGCTGAGGCCGCACTTCCTGAGCACGCTGAGGGTCGACTCGACGCTGCGCGTGACCGTCTCGTGGATGACGAGCTCCGTCACACGAGCGCGCCTGCCCTTCGAGGCAAACCGCACCTCGCCGTCCGCGAAGGTGCGCACGGCGAGGTCGGCGACCTCGGGCGTCGGACCCCCGCGAACGATGAAGCCGCTCACTGGCCGGGCTCCTTTGCGCGTACGGCCTCTGCGACCCGAGGCTCGATCTTCAACCCTTGCGGGAACCAGCGGGCGAGCTCCTCGGCGGCGACGGGCTTCGCGAGCTTCGGGTCGACGCGCCCCTGCTTGTCCTTGAGCAGCGGGATGACCTTCTTCCGCTTCACCAGCTCGGCGTGAACCTCATCGACGAGGAGCCGGTGGAGGTGACCGAAGCTGCCCGGTGCGGGATGCGGCGGCTCGTCGTCCGGCGAGCGAAGGAGGAACTCCGTCGAGCGGCACGTCGGACACGCCGGCAACGGGACGACGCTCGCGTCGGTTTGATCGTCGCGAGCCACGCCCACTTCGAGCGCGTCGATCTGGACTCGCGTGCTTGCGCCGCAGTGGCCGCACTGCTGCACAACGTCCGTGTCAGTGACCTCGCGAATACTCATGCTGTACCTCACGCGACGGCCGTGTATCTGCCGAACCAGTACATGTTCTGCAGTCCGGCCATCGATTGAAAGCTGAAGAACCCGAAGCCATCCCTATCGACTGAGAACGTCGACGGATTGCCACTGAAGCCGCCCCCAACTGAACTCGGTGTCAGCGTGATCGACGATGGCGCAGCCGGGAACCGATTCCGAAACGTCACCGCTCCACCCAGCGCGAGCGTGTGGAGCGAAGTGTCGGCGTTGGTCCACTCGAGCCCCAGTCGTCCGGTCTCCTGCACCGAGCCCGTCAGCTCGAACGCGGAATTGACGGTGCTGCTCATCGGAAGCACCCACCTCCGGGTCCACGTCGTGAACGTCGCCGCGAAGCTGTCTTCATGCATGAACTCGAAGTCGAGGCGGGAGAAGCGGAAGCCTCCGGCGAAGTAGCTGGTGCTGTCGCGAGCCCACGCGCTCCCGTTCCACGAAGCGTTGAGCGTGAACCAGATGTTGTCGGAGTCGGCGTAGACGCGAAGCCGTGCACCGATGCCGCCGTTGCCTTGCGCGTCCCAGAGCAACGCCTTTGTCCCGCCGAGGTTGGGCTGGCGAATCGTGCGGTGCTGGCCCGGATTCGCCTCATTGCCGCGGAAATGGTCGCCCTCGTACGCGTCGAGCACCTCGGCGAGCGCGGTCTCGACGTTCGCCGCGTTGAGGTTGTTGCCGGCATCGGCGACCGAGATGGCGCTCGCGGCGTGCGCTCCGGCTGCCTGGTTCACGTGGCCGTTGAGGCTGCCGAGCAGCGTCACGAGGGCTGCGCGCAGCGTGCCCGCGGCGATGGCAGTGGGCGCGCCCGCGATCGCATCGACGCCGACGAGCCCCGCTCCGGGGGCAGCCGCGCTCGTGGCGACGAGGTCCGTGACGATCTCCTGGAGCTGCGACTGCACGTTCGTGGCGGCGACGTTGTTGTGCGGCGTCGCCGCGATGGCGGCGGCGTTGTGCGCGCCGGTCGGCGCGCTCACGTGCGTGTTCAGGAAGCCGAGGAGCTGCGCGAGCTGACTCTTCACGCTTCCCGCAGGGAGCGCGTTCGGCGCGCCCGCAGCCGCGTCGACGCCGACGCGCGTGGCGCCGGAGCTTCCGACCGCGCCGGTGGCCAGGTCGTCGATGAGCTCGTCGACGGCGGCCTGCACGTTGCCGGCGCCGACGAAGCCGTGGGGCGTGTAGTCGATGGCGCTGGCTGCGTGGCGCCGGGCGACGGCCGTGAAGTGGTCGCGCAGCTCGGCGTCGGTCTCGTCGAACGCCGCCTGCACCGTCGCGGCGAGCGGCTGGAGGATGCTCCAGGTCCCGATGGTTACGGCCACCGAGGTGCCTTGCGCGAAGATGAAGGCCTGCCGGCGCGAGGTGTCAATGTCCGCGACGAGGATCTGCGTCTGCCCCGGGCGGCGGCGCACATCGCAGACGAGCAGCTCGTCGGCCTGCAGCGCCGGCTTCGGCGCGACGCCGATGGCGCCCTCGGGCGCCTGACGCACCACGAGCTCGAACGACTCGTCGCGCCGGAAGAACACCTGCTGCGAGTTGCCGTCCGTGCGCGGGTCGGAGAGCTGGCGCTTGAAGCGGAGGAAGATGCTGAGCCAGCGCTCGTTGCCAACCGTGGCCACGTCGGTCGGGATGCCCACCAGGTCGACCGCGCAGTCCACCGTCTGCCCGGTGCCGAAGAACATGCGCTGGCCGAGGTTGTCGTAGGCGCGCCCGGGCGCGGTGAGGTCCACCGTCAGGTCGGGCACCGGCGAGTGCGGCGCGGGGACGGCGCCCGCGACGATGCCGTAGATGTTCAGGTCGGCGGCGAGGTCCCGGTCGGCCTTCTCGAGCAAGGCGAACGCGAGGTCGAGCTCGGCCTCGGTGACACGCTGGCGGAAGTAGAAATCGGCGCGATCGGCCATGTCCTTGCCTCGGAGCGCACGGGGCCTCCGGGGAAGGCAAAGCCGCGCGGCGAGGCGTTAGGGGACAGCCGGCTACGCTGTTCGGTCATTCACCGGAGCTGTCACTCACGGCACCGGGTGGCCGGGTCTCTGCGGCGACATTCCTCCAGCCACGATCGAACGTGAACGTCCGCGCGAGAGCGACGGGGTTCTGAATCTTGAGCACCCGCGCCCTCGCTGGGTCGGTTGCGTACTCGACCACGTACAGCCAGTACGCATCGCCCTTCTCACGCGCACAATCGAACTGCGTATGGGAAAGACCGACGGGCCGATCCTCCAGACTTCTCGTCATCGACTTGACCTCGACCCATCGAACCTTCTGTCCGCTGTCGTTGGCTTCGTAGAGGTCGAAGCCGGGATTGCCTTCCGGCGTACGAAGCAGCCGGGGTTCGAGCGAGATGATCAGGGCGATGGCTTGCTCCTCGATCTCCATACGTGCCGCATGATCGAGCCCATCCGGGTCGGGTCCGTCGTCGGGGTGAGTTCCGACGTAGGAGATGAAGTGCTGCTCTGCACCCTGAGCAGGCGAGTGTGTTCCCTGGTCACTGTCAGTTGTCTTTCCTTTGTCGGCACCGGCTGGATGCACGCCCGAGTCGGCGTGCGCCCCGCTGTTGCGTTGCGTGCCCCCACTGGGTGTCCCACTGCCGGTGCGGCCCCGACCACCACTTCCCGCGCCGCTCCCCGCGCCGTCGGTCTCGTGGGCTGCCCCTGGCGGGATCGACCCGGCCCCCCTGGTACCGTCAGCGTTGGCAGCGTCATCAGCGTCGAGATCGTCCGCATCGTCGTCGGGACCTCGCTCTGCCGCACCGCCATCTTCTGCATCGAGCCCCGCATCGTCCTCGGGCGGCGCGCTGGTGATGCCAAGCCGGCTTGCGAGGTCAGCCGCGCTGGTGATGCCGTGCTTTCTCAGGAGGTCGAGAGCTGCTGGATCGATGCCGGCTTCTTTCGCCAGTTGGTCGATGATCGGCGGCTTGAAGGCGATCTTGGTCAACAGGAAGGGATTGGGTTTCCATCCCAGGCTGTCGAAGACCACGAGTCCCGGCGGCACCAACTCATCGCTGGCGTCGGGCACCCAAGCCGCCTTGTTGAGGCGACGCAGGAAAGCAGCCGGGAATGGCGGCGTCCTGCGAACGCCGTAGTGGGACCAACTATACGAGCCATCGAACACGCCGCGCCCCCGGCGTTCTTCGAGGTCGCCCAGGCTCTCCCAGATCAAGCGAGCGCGCTCGGCGCGTTGTTCAGGCGTAAGACTCGGCAGCAGTCCGATAAGCGCATCGAAGCCCTGCAGCACCCAATCGACCACCACGTCGTTGATGCCGGACGTCTCCTCGTGGCCGGTTTGGCGCCGGAGTTCGAGTCGCTCGTCGCGCGTAAGCGCATTCGGCGCCTCCACGGGCCGCGGGTACCTCAATGCACCACACGCTTCGAGCAGCTCGCGCATGTTCTCACCGCGCAAGCAGTCGTACCCGTCATCGATGACGAGAACGTCGGGCACACCCGCGAAGAGCGCCTTCATGCGGTCCGTGGCGATGTAGACGTTGCCAGGCTTGTCGACGTAGCCCTTCCCGTCGCCGGTATCGACCACCATCACGAAGGACGTTGCGCGCAGCGCAGCGAGCAGCTTTTCCCGCTGCGCTTTTGAGTCGGTGCTGTAGGCGGCGCGGATGCGGTCGATGTCGGCGGAGTAGGCCTTGTCGTCCACATCTACTTCGGCTCCCTGGTACTTCGGCAGCACGTTCCACACCACGTCGTCGACTGGATCAGGCTCAGTAAGCCCGAGCGAAACGAGAAAGCTGCGCGCCTCTGCGGTCCCGCAGACTGCGCGGCGGATCGTCGGGAAGCTGGTTTCGATCGCGCTCGGCAGAAAGGCCTTCGCACTACCGTTCTCGCGAGCAACGACGTGCGTTCCGTTGTCGAGGCGGACCAGTGGAATCGTGCTCAGACGGTTCACCAACGCCTTCTGGCCGTTCAAGAACGAGTACAGCCGCGCAATCCAGGCGTCCGACTGCGCTTCGAGAAATGCCCTATCCAGCTTGGGCACGATCTGTTCAGGCGTAACTTCTGGGACGTGCAGCTCCTGAAGCAGGTACTTTCGAAGTTCGGGCGCCTTGTCCTGGGTGATGTCCCCCGTAAGCCACGCGCATCCCTTGGCGCCGAACAGCACCTCGATCTGCTCCGCGCTGAACAGCTCTCGCAGCTCCTGCGTACGTGCCAACCTTGCTTGCCCAGCAACCACGAAGCCGCCGTCGAAGCGGGGCAGCAGCGGCGCGTCCAAGAACGCCTGTCGGACCGCATCGAAGATCGGCGCAAACATCGCCCCTTCGGGAAACTTCTCGCGGTCGAGCGGCAGGCAGCGCAATGCGGACGCGTCCAGCATCTCATTGTCGCGCATCCAGCGCACCGATTCCACCAACAGGCCGGCCGTCTCCTGGACCAAGTGCTGATTCCACGGCTCGCCACGCGGGATGTTGTCCCGGCTGGGCGTCGTGCGATACGGCCCCTGCACGAGAAAGCCGAGGTTGGTCGAGACCACCGTGGGGAAGAACACCACCAACGGCGACGCGGCCACGGGCTGCACCGACCAGCGCCCGGGCGCATCCTTGACGGCGACCAGCGAGAAGGCGACCTCCACGCGACCGACCTTCTCCCGCGTGGTCGAGGTGGTCGAGAACACGTCGCGGTGGAACACCAGCCAATTCTGATCGACCTCGGGCTTGTCGCTCTCTTGGCCGATCACCGTAATGCGCTGAACGTTTGGGCCGAGCGATTCCGGGTCGCTCCGCAGGTAGACACCGGACGCGCCGCCCTGGACGCTCCAGTTGATTTCGTCGATGTGCCGCAGGAACAGCAGTGCTCCAGGCCCCAGGTGCTGGAAGCCAGCCGTGATCTCCTGCCACGCGGTTCCGTCCTCCGACTTCAGGGGCAGGATGATCTGCGTTTCGTCCTCCGCGCGGGCCGTGCGCTTTGCGGTCTTCGGCTGCACGTAGTTCTCGACGGCGAAGTCCTCGTCGCCGGAGTGAATCTCCGGGCGGTCCGTGAACGTGTAGACCGACTTGAAGCCGATGCCGAACCGGCCGATCGAGAAGTGGTCCTTCGTGCTCTCCGCGATGCCGCACACGCCCCGGACATCCGCCTCGTCGAAAGGCATGCCGAAGTGGGACAGCGTCAGGCTGGTTGGCGTCAGCTCGAACATAACCTTGCGCGGCCCGTGCCGGTCGCCGCGCCGACCGAGGGCGTCTTCCGCGTTCTGGAGCAGCTCGAAGATGAAGTGCGTGCGGTCGTCGTACCGGTCAGCCAGCAGCATCGGGCCGATCCGGCCGATGTCGGTCCCGTAACGCCGTCGGTTCTCTTCGCCGATCGCATCGTAGTTCGAAGGCACTGTTTCTCCTCGGCCTTGCATCATACCGAAGCTGGCGGGAACGTTCGGCGCCTTTCAGTGCAGATCCGTCGTCTCGCCGAGGTCGCTGAGGCCCAGCTCCCAGTGGTTCGGCAGGACTGGCGGCAGGGGCTCGACGAGGTCCACGAAGTGCGTGTGCGCGGGCTTCAGGTACTCGACGATGGCGCGGAGCTGGCGGCGCTCGCGGTCGATGAGGATACGCGCGACCTCGACGTTGAAGGCGTACCGTGCAAAGCGGTCGGAGGGGCCGAGCACCCAGTCGACGCCGAGCTCCGACTCGCCGAGGAAGAGCGTGTCGGCGTTGAACGGGGTGATCGCCGAGATGTCGATTCCCAGGAAGAAGCGGATCGCGTTCTGGATGCCCTTGGCGGTTCCCTTCTGGCGGTACATCTCGACCAGCACAGACGCGAGCCGGCGCTTGCCCATCGTGTCGAGCTCGAACGGGAATGGGTTGCCGAGGTCGCGGAGGATCAGGTCCACGAAGACATCGGGCGCGCGCTCAAGGTCGAAGATGTCGGGCCAGCGATCGACATCGGCGAGTAGGAGGTCGGTGACCTCCTGCAGGCACGCGATGAACCGAAAGAGATCGCCCGTGTGGTCGTCGCGCCGATTGTGCTTCGGGAGCATGTGCCACAGGTCGAATCGACGCGTCAGCGGACGCGCAGGCCGGAAGCCGGTGAACGTCGCGCGGTCGTAGGGCCCGAGCACCGCGTTGCCGAAGAGGTCCGTCACCCCGATGGCGACGACTTCATGGAGCACGTCGGGCGTCATCTCGGTGTCGAGCGTGAGCAGGACGATGCTTTCCTCGACGTTCACAGCGGCGACGGCCACAGGGACGGCGGGCGCGCTCTTGGGCGTGAGCGCGAAGGCCGCGTCGGCGGGAACCAGCACCGGCTCGTCGAAGGCGACGCGCACCGTCTTCTGCGTGAGTGCCTGGGCCCCGACGACTCGCGGCGCGGTCCGGTCCTCGACGACGAACGAGTACACCTCGTCGAGCGAGGCCGCGCCTCCAACCGTCTGCGCGAGCACGCGCACGTGGACCGTCGCCAGGCTTGCGAGCGAGACGACGGGATGGAGCACGACGCGCAGCGTGTCGGCGGTCTGCACGACGGCGGCGAGCGGCCCCGCGTAGGCCGGGACGATCTCCGTCAGAGCGCCACCCTCGAATGCCAGGACGCCGTCGACCCACACGCGCGCGCTGGCCCGGTGGACTCCATCGGGGCCGGTGTCGACGAGCTCGAGCGTGACCGTGGCGTCGACGGGCACGCCGGTCTCGCCGGGGCTCGGGTCGCGGTTCACGAGGACGAGCCGCGGCGTGCTCGCGAGGAGCGCGACGCTGTCGACGTAGAGCGCGGGAAGCTCGACGGTGCTCACGGTGCGCTCCTCATGCGCTCACCAGCTCGAGCCGCACGCCGACCGTGTGCACGCCCGAGAGCTTCGAGACGTTCGCCGCGAGATCCGTGACGAGGCGATCGCGCCCCGGCTTGGCGCGCATCCTCGCGAGCTTCGTGCCGTCGACCGTGATGCTCGCCTCCCACGCGAGCCCCGCCGGAGTGCTCGCCGGCACCGACAGGCGCAGCAGCGCGCGCACGAGCATGACGCCCGTGAGGTCGGTGCTCTGGGTAACCTCGGCGTGGTCCCCCGGCGCGAGCTCGAAGAAGCGCCCGGGCTCTGCGTCGCCGAGCACGAAGGAGTAGTCGCCGCCGGTCGCCTTCGGCGTGAGGAGGCGACCCTGGTCCCGCCCGAGGCGGCTCGTGAACGCGGTCAGCGCCATCGGCTCACACCTGCCGGAACAGCTCGAGGTGGTCGAAGAACGCGCGGCGCGTCACGTCCTTCACGGAGAAGCCGAAGCCGCCGCGCCCAGAGGTAAGCGGCTGACTGCCGGAGTTGATGCCGAGGTGATCGTCGATGAACTCGACCATCCCGGAGACCGGCTGCCAGTCGAGCGGCGTGCCGAGCGGGTGCAGCGCGAGATCGTTCTGGAAGACCTTGAGCACCACGTCGCCGTTCGTGTTCACGATGACGTCGAGCCGTAGGTGCAGCCACGTCGCCTGCGCGAAGGACGCCGCGGACTTCAGCAGCACGCCGGGCCCGTCTGCAGTGGGCAGGCCTACGGTGACCGCGCCCTTGCGGAGCACGATGCGGTGCGGGTCGTCGTCGGAGAGGCCGAGTAGGTACGCGCTGTCGTTGACCGAGTTGCCCTGGCAGCAGAGGAACAGGAACGGCGAGAAGCCCGTGGGGCCGCCGCCCGGCCCGCGCTGCACGACGCCGCGAATCGAGCCGCCCTTGGCCATGGGCGCGAAGCTCGCGAGGTTGGCGAAGAGGCCCACCGCTCCCTCGACGGCCGCGAGCGAGTTGAAGGCGTAGAGGAAGCTGCCGCCGCCCGGTGGGCACGCGATGCCCGCCGTGACGCCGCGATCCACCGTCGCGATGTCGAGCCCGTCGTTCAAGTAGGTCCAGTCTGCCTCTGCCATGGCTGCTCCTTCACAGGGTGGTCGTGTGCGTCCACGCGTTCTCGAAGTCCTCGACAGCCTGCGCGCCCGCGTCGAAAAGCGCGGCGCTCGCCGTCACCGCAGCCCACGTCCAGGCGTAGAGGTGGTTCGAGCGCCACTGGTCCTCGAAGTCCTCGCGCGGCTCTCCGTCGAACACGCCGGTCACGCTCACGACGTCGAACCAGTCGCGTGCATAGGGGACGTTGCTCCACCCGGTCTCGCAGTCTTCGGCGTCGTTGCCGTCGAAGGTCGCCGTCACGAGCTGAGCGGGCGGGAACTCATAGAGGTAGACGACGTTCGCCCAGCCGCTCTCGAACTCCTCGTAGCCCTTGAGCGCGCTGTCGAAGAACGCGAGTACCACCGTCACGTCGTCGAGGGAGGCGAGCAGCGCGTACCAGCGCTCGAAGGCTTCCCACGCGTCCTCGGGGGCTGTTCCGAAGCCGGCCAGCACCTCGATGCTGGTCGACGCCGTCAGCGTCCAGTTCTCGGCCTCTCCCGGAAGAAGCCCTGCGTCCTCGAAGCTCGGGTTGAGCAGCGCCATCAGAGCAGTTCCCCCGTGTCTCCGTTGGTCAGCGTCACGGTCCGCAGAACCGGGAACTCGCGCACGTTGAGGCGCACGTCGGCAGGCAGGCCGTTGAGCGACAGGTCGAGACGCGCGTCGCCCATCTTCCGCACGCCCGGCGTGTCGCGGATGACGTTGAAGAGGTCCGACCAGGCGATCTCGCCGACCGGGTTGCCCTCGGCGTCCTTGATGTTGAACCCGAAGTCGACGAGCGGGTTCGGCGTGCCGTCGGGCTCGTTCACACGGAAGTACGCGGCGAGGTTCGCGCGCACGCGATCGCGCACGTCGTTCGGCGCGTAGCCTTGGCGCAGGAAGATGCGCGCGGCGATGTCGACGGTCTTGTAGACCGGGTCCTGCACGCTGACCTGGAACGTGAGCGTGCATGGGTAGACCTCGGTGACCTGCTGCAACACGAGGTTCTTGAGCGCGGGTGTGGGCATCGCTCCGGGCGCCTGCGCCTGTGGGATGACGTAGAGGATGCCGGTGTTCTCGGCGATGGTCGGGTCCTCGTTCGACGTGAGCATCAGCGCGCGGGCGACGCCGGAGAGACGACGCGCGTTGATCTCGAAGTCCTCGCGCGCGACGGTGCGCGTGAGCGCGCGCAGGCTCTCGGGCGCGAGCAGCTTCGCCGATGCGACGGTCTGCCGGTCCGCGCCGCCCGAGGCTGGCGCGGGGTTGCGCACCGAGACCTGCACCGCGTTGCCGTAGGCGTCCTTGAAGGCGCCCTCGATGACGGCAATGCGCTCGGCGTCGACGTTGCCCGCGCTGCCGCCGCCGGTCTTGTAGGTGACCGAGACGGTGCCGCTCGGTGGCATGCCGCTCACGCCGTTGCCGAAGCGCAGCGTTGCTCGGTCGTTCTGGTCGACGGCGACGACGAAGTGCCGGTCGTTCGGGCGCGAGTCGAGGAAGCTGTCGACCTCCGTGAACGCACCCTGCGGCGTCGTCACGATGGCTGAGTTGTCGAGGTACGGCGCGAAGTCGAGGTGCAGCTCGAGGTCGGCGAGCCCGCGGGCGTCGAAGAGCTGCGTGTGCGCCTTCGAGTTCTCGACCAGCGCCAGCACGCGCGGCGGATCGGCGGCAGCCGGGATGACGGCGGGCGCGAGGAGCTGGAAGCGCACCGGCTCGGTGACCTCCTGCGTGCGCAGCACCGTGCCGGCCGGGATGGTCACGCTGACCACTGGCACACGCGCGAGCTGGAGCCAGACCTCAGCGGTCGCCGCCTGCGCGCCGTGGAGCCGGTAGCCGAGCATCTTTGCCAGCGCCATCACGCTCTTGCGCTGCGTGGCCGTGACGAGACGTGACTCGCGGGCGAGGTTGTCCTGGTAGAAGGTCAGGACGTCGCCGACGTAGGCGTAGAGCTCGACAAGCAGGTTCCCGAAGCCGGCGACGTCGAAGTCGGTCCAGTCCGGGAACACGCTCTTGATGAGCGCGATCAGGCGCGCCCGAAGGGCGTCGAAGTCTTTGTCGGTGTAGTCGACAGACTCGGGCAGCGTGGCCACGGCGGGATGCCTCCGGGGAGGCAAAGCCCCGGAGAACCAGCCTTCGGGGACGGGCTCACCGCTCGATCGACACGTCCACGGCTGCCTTGGTCTCGCGCTCGCGGACGCGCACCCGCAGCGTGAGCGTCGGACCGTCCTGTTCGACGGCGAGACTCACGAGGGTGGTGCCGGGGCCCCAGCGCTTGAGGGCGTCGCGCACGTAAACCCGGGCCAGCTCCTTCAGGGCGGCGTCGTTGCGCTGGTGGCGCAGGAGAGCCAGCCCCGCGCCGAAGTTGGTGCGCCAAGGCAGCTCGCCCGACGAGCGCGCCGTCGCGCCTTCCGTGAGCAGGGCTTGGCGGACCTTCGAGGCGAGCAGCGCCTCGCCGCTACCCACAGCGAAGTCGCGCTTCTTGTCGCGCCGGAACGGGATGAGGAGGTTCTGGGCTTCGCGGCTCATGGCGTTCTCCTCACGGCACCGGGATTGCGCCGCGCACGTCCTGGAGCGCCTTCACGATGGCGTCGATCGGCGGCACCACCTCGTCGAGCGGACGTCCGGCGAGGTTCGAGAGGTCGGGCACCCCGGGCGCGCCAACCATGCCGAGGAAGATGTTGAGGATGCCTATGAGCTTCCCGAGGCTCGCGAGCGCCTTGCCGACGTTCGCCGCCTCGGTCGCGACATTCGCCTGGGCGCAGCTCGTGATGGCCATGAGGCCCGCGTCCTCGAGCTCGGTCGCGCGGTCGATGGCACCGAGGATCTGCTGCATCTGCTGCTGCAGGTGCAGGAGCTGATCGCGCGCCTGCCTCAGCGTGTCGATGACCAGGTCGATGATCCCGATGATGGTGTACGGCAGCGAGAGCTGCGGGATGAGCTTCAAGAGCTTCGACACCTTCTCGGCCAGCTCGGGGATGCACGCGGCGAGCGCGGTGGGGTCCGGCGGCGGCCCGAGCGAGTCCGGGATGGCTTTCACGCAGTTGAAGACCGCCACCACGGTGTCGATGATGTCGAACACGGGCATCAGCGGCGTGAGCGCGGGCTGGATGGCCTCCATCAGGTTGAACTGCTGGATGCTCACGCCGCCCGGCAGCGTGATGACCGGCGGATCGCCGAACTCAGGGATTTCGAGGCAGACCGGGAGGGCCACGTTCGTCTCCTTCAGATGGGGGCGGCGATGGGCCGGACGACGCGGCCGCCGATGGTGATCTGCGTGCCCTCGATGCTGATGGCGCCGACCGCACGCAGCGTGAGCGCCGTCGTCGCCTGCAGGGTCACGCTGTTCTCCTCGGCGTCGAAGACGAGGTGGTCGCCGGTCTTCTTGTTGGTGAGCCGGAGCTTCCGCCCGTCGCTCGTCTCGTCGAGTTCCACGCGAAAGGTCTGCGTCGCGAGCACGCGGTTGTCGGGCGGGGTTTTCCGCGCCTCCTCGGCGACCTCGCTCTCGCCGTTCGGCTTCCCCCAGTGCGCAGAGAGGTAGTACGGAGCGTCGACGTTGCCCTGGTTGAAGAAGACCGCGACCTCGGCGCCCTCTTCGGGCACCGCGAAGAAGCCTCGATCCTTCGAGCCGCCGCCGCTCGTCCCGAGCGGCCAGGCCCAAGCGCTCTCGGGCTCGAGCACGCCGGGGATGCAGACGCGTACGCGCCCGAGCTGCTCCTCGTCGTCGCGCTTGGTGACGTAGCCCACGTACATGCCGAGGAGCCGGCTGTCGTGCGTGTGGATGTCGTCGTCGAAGGTGCTCATCGTGGGCCTCCTCAGCGCATGACGCTCACGCCGGCCTCAGGGTCCTCAACGCCGATGACCTGGCCGTCGCGCCGGTACTCCACGACCGAACTTCCGGTCTCGGGGTCGATGCGCTCGAGCTCGGTCAGCGCGCCGCCCGAGGCCGGGGTGGTTCGATTCGGTTCGCCCCCCTGCACCTGCCCACGGGCGCCCGGGCCAGCACCGCGACGTGCGCCGGTGCCGTCGCGCGTGAGCTTCAGGTCGACGACGTACCCGGACGACGAGATGACGTGCTTCGCCTCGGTGACGTAGTACTTGCCGGAGAGCAGGCTCGAGATGCCGCGCACCTCGACGACTTGCTTCGCGCGCAGGGTCGGGTCGCCCACGACCTGCAACGCGAGCTTCACCGTCTCGCGCTCCGCGCGGCGGTAGCGCGCGGCCGACTCGCGCTCGGCAGCGGCAGGCGTCGGCGCCGAGGTCGGATGCACGCTGGTCGTGGCGTTGCGTTCCTGGAGCGAGGTTGCGCCGGTCTCACGGTCGACGACCTCGAGGACGTCGCTCAGCGTCGCGCGCTCGACAGTGGCGCTCGACGCCCGCGACTCGATGGTCGTCTTCGCGAGCGGATCGCGCCCGCGCACCTCGACACGGCCGGTGCGCCGCGAGAGGTCGCTCTCGACGTTGACGGAGATGATGTCGCCGCGCCCCGGGTCCGAGAACCAGGTGAGCACATGCGTCGGCGCGCTCGCCTGGTCGCGCGAGCGCCAGTGCAGCCCCGCGTCGTCGACGAAGTACTCGAACTCCTCGCGGGCGGCGAGGCGCCGGAGGAAGCGAGCGTCGGTCTCGGCGCTCTGGTTGATGGTGTCGAGCACCTGGCCCGAGTCCTCGACGTCGAGGAACTCGCCCTCGTAGCCGTACTCCGCGGCGACCTCCTTCACGACGTCGCTGCGCGACTTGTTCGCCCACGAGCGCGTCTTCGCCTCACGGTTCATGAGCACGCTGGTGGCCTGGCCCTCGATGGTCAGCGTCTGGAAGCCCTTGAGCTTCTTCACGACCACCCGGCGCGGCGGCGCCATGTTGCCCGGGTATCCCCAGGACACCTCGAGCGTCGCGCCGCCCACCAGCTCTGCGCGCTCGAACAACGCGAGGTCGAAGTTGTCGAGCTGGAGCGAGACCTGGTCGGCCTTCTTCTCGGCGTCCTCGTACGTGAAGCCGAGGATTCGCCCGGCGAGGTCGAGAGGCTCGCCGCTCGGCGCGCGCTCGTTCTCGAGCAGCGTGATGCGCACGCCGGGGCCGCTGCGGTCCACCACGGTCACTCGAACCTCCGACGCTGCTCACTCAGGATGACGTCGGTCAGCACGCGCAGGCTCGGCACGAAGAGGCGTCGGCCGGCCTCGAGCTCGAGCGTGGGGTCGACGATCGGGTCGGGCTGGAAATCGGCGAGCACCCACCAGAAGCCGCATGCGCGCGGGAGCGGCGCGTAGTACCGGCCGGCGAGGCCTTCGAGGGTGTCGCCCTGCGCGACGACGTGGACCCGGGTGTCGGTGTGGTCCTTGAAGCGGTACGGCTCGCGCTCGGTGAGCAAGCGCGTCCCGAGTTCGTCGGGGACGCCGAGCGCGAAGGAGTGCCGGGAGCCGGTGCGCGGAGGCATGCTCCGGCAAAGCTCCTCGAGACGGTCCCTCGGGGACGTGGCCTACAGCTCGGCCTCGCGCAGCTCCTCGCTCGTGATGCGCGTGTCGAGGATCTCCTCGAACGTGACGTTCGCCGCGTAGACGAGCACCGTGCCGTCGACGGCGAGCTGCTTGTAGGTGAACTCGACGCTCGCCACGACGCACTCGACGGTCACGACCTCCGGCCAGATGAAGAGCACGCGCGGTGGCGCGGTCGCGGCCACGTCCTCGGTGCCCTCGGGCGGCACGGTGAGCGCGCGGAGGAAGGATCGGAACTCGAGGACGTTGACGTCGCCAGGTTGCTCAGCGGCGAAGAAGCGGTCGAGGTAGAACTCGACGCCCGAGAGCTGGCGGTTCGCGGTGCTCTGGAACTGCAGCACTTGGTGCGAGAGCCCGGGCACCGCGAGGCGGTTCCAGTTCACCTGCAGCTTCTCGGAGAGCTGCGTCGGATTGAACAGGCACTCGATGGACTCGCCGCTCGCGACGTTCACGAGGATGCACCGGGGCGGTCGAGCGAGGGCTCCGTCGAACGACACGTCGGCCTCCTCAGTACGCCGGGACCGGCGAGAACGAGCGGGTGGCCGTGTCGCGGTCCGCTCGATGGACCGCGGTGGCGAGCGTGGTGCCGTCCACCTGGAGGTTGACCGTGATGGGCGGTGACGCGGGCGGCGCGGCGGGCGTCATCGGGAACGACGCGGGCACTGCAGGCGTCATCGCGGCGACGGCGGGCATGGTCGAGGTGGCCGCGTCGAGGGCGGCGAGCGTCTGGCCCTGAGGCGCGAGCTGCACGCCTGCCGTGACCTCGTCGACACCCTCGAGCAGCCCGCGCTCGATGTCCTGGCGCAGGCTGCGGATCGCGTCTGCCCCTCCGAGGTCGGCGCCGAAGATGCCCGCGATGGTGTCGATGGCGCCGGCGATCGTCTCGACGAAGCCGAGGAGGAACTGCGCCAGGAAGTTGATGGCGTTGAGGACCACCCTCTTGAAGCCGACCCATACCTGCGCCCAGTTGCCTGTCACGAGCCCGCCGAATATGTCGATGACGCCGCCGATGAAGCCGACGACCGAACGGAAGGCCGCGATGATGACGGCAAGTCGGTTGACGACGAACTGGACCATCACGCCGATCGCACCCGCGATACCGGCGGCGACGTAGCCGATGACCGTCCCGAGGAACTCGGCGATCGAGCGGAGGGCGTCGAGCGCGCCGCCCGTCTGCCCGCTGGCGCTGGACGTGAACCCGAACATCGCGCCGAGCTTGCCGAGTTCCTGAAACACGAGCCCCACGGCATTGCGGACCGCGTCGAAGATGGGCGTCAGCGGCGCTATCGCCGAGCGGAATGCGTTGATGGCGCTCGAGACGACATCGATGACGAAGGTGAGCGCCCCGACGAAGACCTCGACGAGGACGCCGGCGATCTGCCCGAGGATGCGTCCGAACGCGGCGAAGTCGTCCGAGGGGATGGCGGCGGCCGCGTTGGCGCCCTCGCTGGACACGAGCCCGAGCGCCTCGCCAAGCCTGCGCAGCGCGCCGACGAAGGCCTCGAACACGGGCCGAGCGGCCTTGATCGCCGCGCTGAACCCCTCACCGATGCCCTGGAAGAAGCGCTGGATGCGGAAGGCGATCTGGTAGACGCGGATGAGGAACGTCTTGAGACCTGCGTTCTCCGCGCGGTTCAGCTCCTCCCGGACGGCGCCGGAGAAGCCTCCCTGCTCGAAGAGCTGCACGAGCCCCCGGAAGGCGAGCTTGATGCGCTCCCAGACGCGCGCGGCGAAGTCGGCGATTCCGCCGACGTTGTTTCGGAAGGCGATGACGAGGCCGGCGACCACGGCCGCGAGCACGCCGAAGATGAGCACCGCCGGCAGGATGGTCGCAAGCAGCCCGCCGAGCGTGATGCCCGCCGCCTTGAGCCCGATGACGAGCAGCGCGACCCCGGCCTTGGCGGCGATGACCGCGCCGACCAGCGCCACGACAGCGCCTGCGCCTACCACGAAGGCCGCGAAAGCCCGCTTCACCGGTGCCGGGAACTGCCGGAACGCGTTGAGGACGGCGTTCACGAGGTCGACGACGATCATCACGATCGGCTTGAAGACCTGCGCGAAGGGCTCGCCCGCGACGATGGCGAGGGTCTCGAGCGAGCCCGCGAGGAGCTGCTTCTGGCCCTCGAAGGTGCTGAGCATCTGCTCGCGGAAGCGCGCTGCCGTGCCCCCGGCGTTCTGGAACTGGTTGCGGAGGTAGGCGATCGCCGCGGCGCCGCGCAGCGTCTCGCCGGTGTTCGTGCGCACGCCGTTGGTGACCTGCGTGAGGATGGCGTTCACGCCTCCGAGCGCCTCGCGGCCGAAGGTCGAGAGCAGGAACGCCGACCGCTGCGCCTCGCTCATGCGATCGAGCTGGGGGGCGAGGTCGCCGAGGATGTCGAGGAAGCTGCGGAAGCGGTTCTGCGAGTCCGTCACCGATACGCCCACGCCGCGCAGCGCCTGCTGCACCCGGGGATCGGCCATCCGCTCCATCGCGACCGCGACGGCGGTGGAGGCGCGCTCGACGCCGGGCACGACGTTCTTCACGAGACCCAGCGAGATGAGCGTCTCGGAGAGCGACTGATGGAGCGCCTGCGCGCCGCGCGAGGCGGTGCCGAGGGCGAGCGGGAGCTCGCTCGCATCGAGCGCGAACACGTTGACCGCCTGCAGCATCCGGTCGACGAGATGGACGCCTCGTCGATGGACAGACCAAACGCCTTCATCGCCTGGGAGGCGAGCCCCGCAGCTTGCGACGGGGTGAGCTGGTCAAGCGAGCCCGCCGCGAGGTCGAGCACGGGGTTCAGGAGGCGGACCGACTCGGTGACGTTGAAGCCGGCGGCGGCCAGGTCCTGCAGCGCCTGCGTCGCCTGCGTCGGCGAGAACTGCGTGGCGAGGCCCGCTTCGATGGCGGCGTCGTGGAGCCGGGTCAGCTCCTCGGCCGTCGCGCCCGCGATGGCGCCTGCCGAGGCGACGGCCTGCTCGAAGCGGCCCGCCGCGTTGGCGAGCGAGAACGCGGCCCCCACGGTCGCGGCGCCGGCCGTGAAGACGGCGAGCCCCACGCCGAGCTGCTGGAACGCGCTCTGGATGTTCTCGGTGCCGAGCCCGACGCGGCGGTCGAGGTTCATGAAGTTGCGCTCGAGGTTGCCGATGGCCCCCGAGGCGAGGTCGCGCGCGGTGAAGACGAAGCCGAGGCCAAGGTTGTTGAGCGCCATCGGTCACCTCCGCTTCGCAGCCTTCTCGAGCTCCTTCGCCTCCCGCGCGCGCTGCCTCCCGATGCGCTCGATGAGCCAGTCGCGGTCGGTCGTCGGTAGCTCGAGGGCATCGTGCAGCGTCACTGCGAGGCCCGAGCCTCCGTGTTGCTGCCAGCAGACTTGGAAGAGTCCCTCGCGCCAGCGCTCCATGTTCACGTCGGGGAAGAGCTGCTTCGGGCCTTCCTCCTCGCCGTCCTGTCCCGCCCCGGCAGGAAGAACCCCCTGTCGAAAGGGAGGTCCACCTCCTGCGTCGAGAAGCACTCGGGGCACTCGATCTCGATGGTCGTGTCGACGCCGCAGTCGACGCGGTCGAACTCGTCGACGAGGAAGTCGGCGTCGCGCATCGTCAGGTCCTCGAGGAACTGGCGCTTCGCCTTCGGCTCGACGCCGTAGATCTCGAGCACGCGGTAGGCGAGGACGGCCGAGAGCAGCTTGTCCGGCGAGGAGCGCTGGACTGCGGGCAGCTTCCGCTCGTCTTCGCCGGTCAGCAGCTTGAACGCGACGCGCTTGCCCGCGTCGGGCAGTGTGGTCTCGAAGCGGTTCTCGGCGACGAACGCGGCGCGGCTCTCCTCGGAGAGCTTGCGCACGGGCAGCTTCGTCAGGTCGATCTCCCACTCGATGCGCGCGCGGCACGAGTCGTTCCGGCAGCTCACGCCGAACGCATACTCGGGGCCGTAGGTCAGCGCGCGCACCATGAGCAGCGCGAAGAAGCGGTCGCCCTGGAGCACCGTGCCGAGATCGAGCTTGCCGCCCTCGCCGAGCGCGTAGGGCCCGGCATCGATGGTTTCCTCCCAACAGGCCGCGAGCAGCTCGTCGACCTGCCCGCCGCTCTTGGCCAGCTTGCGGTCGGCGAGGACGCGCTCCTCGCGCACCTTCATGCCGCGAACGCGGCCCGTGAGCCCCGAAGGGCACGTGATGACGTCTGCCATGCGCTGCCTCCTCGGGGGCAAAGCCGCCCGGGGAGGCGTGAGGGGACAAGGGCACAAGTGTGGCCGCCCGCGGAGCCGGAAAGTGTGTGGTATTATGGTCTTGCAGTCCGCATGCGCCCATCATGGACGCGGCGCAGCGCCCCCGACGAGCAGCAGGATGAACATCGACGAGTCCGAGTTCGAACAGTCTGTGGCCTCGATGGCCGAGGACCTCAACACGAAGGTCTTCCCGTTCGTGGAAGCGGTGCTCAAGCAGAACCCGAGCATCCGCGAACACCTCAACCCCGCGTTCCCGTTCCCCAGGAAGCTCCGAATCGGCGTGCTGCCAACGCACCTCGTAGTCGAGTATGTCGGCCCCGAAGATCCCAAGAACGAGAGCTTCGAGATCGAGGCTGCGCTTCGCCCGGATTGGACCGTCCTCGACTTCCTTGGCATCGACATCGGGCATCTGCCGAGCATGCGCATCCCCATGCCGACGAACATCGAGAACATCCAGGTGTTCCTCGGTGAAGCGATCAGCCTGCTCGGTGACTACATGTACGACGTCGTCACCAACCCGAACGACTTGATGCTCAACGGGTTCCCTGACTTCACGGTGGCAACCGAGCCGACTTACGTGTCGAACGCGTCGTTCCTCTGGTCGGACGCCAACGGTGCGCTGCGGATCCGTCGGGTCGACTTCCTCGAGCTCTTTCCGATCCAGGATGGAGGATGGCCCTACCACACGCAGGAGGGACTCCAGCACTTCGCGCAGTTCCTCCTGAATCACCGCGTGCCCAAGTACGAGGTCGCTCTTCATCGGCGACTTAACGAGTTCATCGAACTCGTTGGACGCGCCGACGCGTCGGAGCCGGAGATCACCCGATTTCTCGCCGAGCGCCCCGAGATCCTTCAGCTCGCATTTGGAGCTCACGCACTCCACCCCGAGACCCTGCTGGAATGGCAGTACGATGCGGGCAAGCCGAACCTGAAGCCTGACTTTCTCCCTGTGAAGATGGACGGCTACGCTGACATCCTCGAGTTCAAGCTGCCACGGTTGAAGGGCGCGCCGATCGTCGGCACCGACACACGCAGCCGCCCATCCTCCGAGATCGACAGCGCGCTCGCGCAGATCGACGAGTACGCGGAGTGGTCCTCACAAGAAGTGCATCGCAGGTGGCTGGAGGAGACCAAGGGGATCAAGATCCACACGCCCCACACCTACCTGGTGATCGGCCATCGAGATGACTTCACGGCCGAAGAACGTCAACGGTTGCGCGCGCGTCGGAACGCGACGATCTTCACGTACGACGAGTTCATCGAGATGGCGCGGATGCAGTTGTATCGCGTCCGGTGACCAGGCCAGTCACTGCACCAGCTCGAAGAAGTCGTACGTGAGCGTCACCTGCTCGATGACGTTCTCGTCGCTCTCGTTGTCCCACTCGCCGGCGACGAATTTGATCGGCCATGCGCGCGAGAGCGACCAGCGCCGCAGGGTCACGCCGTCGCGGTCCTGCTGCACGATGTCGAGGTTGCGCTTGTAGTTCACGTCGGTAAGGCCGAGGCCGCTCGACGTGATGGCGACGTCCTGGAACCAGTCGAAGAGGTCGCGATCCTGCGTCGCGCCGCGCTCGAGGGTCACGTCCGAGAACGTGAGGCGCCCCGGGCTCTTGTTCGGGATGAGCGAGCCGCCCTCGAAGTACTGCACGTTGGCGACCTCAACGGAGAGTTCGCTCGCCTTCTGAAAGCCCGAGTGTCCAAGATCGTCCACCTCCACCACGAACTTGAACTTCTTGTGGAAGCTTCTGGGGTTGCCGATGACGGTCATGCTGCACGCTCCTTCGGTTGGGGCCGCTGCGCGCGGCGACGATCGCGGTAGTCGAGGGCGACGCCCGACTTCCACCAGTGGAAGTTGGCGCAGAGGAGTTGCCCGTTGTCGGGCTCGCCGGTGCCGCCCTCGGCGACCGGAACGATGTGGTCGAACTGGAGCGCGTCGTTACAACGACACCACGCGCAGCGCCCGCCGTGCGCGTCGAAGATGATGCGCTTGGTCTCCGGGCTGAGCGTCGCGGCCGCGCGAGGCTTCATCGTCGAGCGATCCTTCACGTAGCGTGGATGCTCAGGGCCAGCCGGGTTCTTCGGTGCCGGTTGGTGCCCTTGCTGGTACTGCGGGATGCCCGTCGCGTTGTGCCTCTTCAGGATGACGATCGGGCCGTCGCAGCCGCAGTGGCACCGGTGCCGCCCCTGCTGCTCCGCGACCCACGCGGCGACATCCTTGAAGTTCCAGTGCTCGACACGAGCATGGTGGCCATGCACGAAGCGCGGGACGCCCTTCGACCGGTGCCACGGCTGCGGGATGACGAATTTCCCGCAGCCGCAGTCAGACGGCTTCGGCTTCTGCTGCGCGACCCACGACGCGACGCTCTCCTGGCCGCGCCACAGCCCGTTTTTCGGAACACCGCGCGGCATGGTCATCCCTCTGCGGCCGCGAGCTCGGCCTCGAGCGCGCGCGTGTCCTGGCTGATGCGGAGGACGATGAACTCCGCGGGCTTGTTGGTGGCGAGGCCCACGCGGGCGATGAGCTTGCCGGCGAAGATCTGGGTGGGCGTGTTGAGCTGCTCGCTCACGTCGACGAAGAACGCGGTGCTCGGCGTCTTGCTGCGGAACGCGCCGTTGTTCATCTGCGCGAGCAGGAACGCGGTGATGGTGCGCCGCACCTGCGCGCGCAGCCCCTCCGTGTTGTTCTTGTGGCACGCGAACTGGAGCCCCTGCTTCAGCGAGCGCTCGATGAAGATGACGCCGCGCCGCTCGGCGACGTACGGGAAGTTGCCGTCGCCCTTGAGCGTGCGCGAGCCGTCGATGTAGCGCGGCAGCCCCGGGCCCGTGGTCAGCGGGTTGATGCGGTGCGGGTAGACGAGGTCGCGCTTGTTCTCCTCGAGGACCTCGTCGGTCTCGAAGCCCAGCACGCCGAACATGCGGCCCGCCTCAATGCCTGCAGGCGGGTCGTAAACGCCGCCCGGGTGCGCAGAGTCGGTGCGCGCGAAGACGCCGGCCACGATGCCCGAGGGCGGCACCACGATCTGGTCCGCCGAGCCGAGCACGCTCTTGGCCGGGTTCTGCACCTTCACGCGGGGCCAGTAGATGGCCCCGAACTCCGAGAGCTGCTCGAGGGCGGCGGTCGTCGCGACGTAGGTGACGATGTCCATCGCGCTCTGGTTCGCGGGCGGATCGAGCACCGCGAACACCGCGCCGTCGCGCTCCACCTCGCAGTAGCGAACCATCGCGTTGTGGACGGCGGGCGTGGCGCGGCCGGGCACGAGGAGCAGCGACAGCTCCTGCACCTGGTCGAGCGCGCGCAGGCCCGTCTTGGTGGGCTCGCTGCCGATGAAGTCGGCGTCGTCGAGGCCCACGAGGCCGTCGCCACCGCCCGCGAGCGCCACGGTCTGCTGCGGCGGGATGGGCGCGCCCGCGAGGAGTTGGTCGATGACTCGCACGTAGACGGAGCCGGTGCGCGCGTCGTTGACGATGGTCTCGACGTAGCGGGCGTCGCCCGGGTTCATCGAGAGGTTCGGGAAGGTCTCGCGGTAGGCGCCGTCCTCCATGACGAGCAGGTCGAACGCGCTCGCCGAGCCGTTGGTCGCGGCACGCACCTCGGCCTCGACGCGGTTGGCGTAGGCGCCGGGGTCCTTGCCCTCGACGCGCACCGCGTTGGCGGTGCCCGAGGCCGCGCCCGTGTGCAGCGCGTTGTCGAGCCCGAAGGCGGCGGCCGTCGCGGGGTTGGCCTGCACGCTGGCGCCAGGGCCGGTGGCGACGGTGCGCACGTCGAGCACGCCGCCCACGCTCGCGTCGACGGTGACGCTCGGGATGGCCGCCTCGACGACCGCCTTCACCTCGGCGACCTCGACGGCGCGGAGGTTCGCGACGTTGCCGCCGCCGACCGACGCCGCGCCGGGGAACGCCAGCACCGCGTTGGCCGTGCCGCCCGTGACCTGGATGCGGCTCGCGGTGCCCTCGGTGTCGCTCGCCAAGCGCACGATGCCGCCCGGCGTGGTCGCGCGCCCACCCACGATGACGGCATTGATGGCGGCGGCGACCTCGGTGGCCGTGGCGTTGGCGATGTCGGCGAAGTCGGCGGCCGAGAACAGCACGGTCTGCTCGAGGCCGTTGTCGACGCGCAGGAGCAGCTCCAGCGCGGCGAGCGCGTACGGACCTGCGCCGCCCGCCGCCATCGCAGCCGGCGAGCCGAGGAACACGGCATCGACCTCGGGCGCGCCGTCGACCGCGAGGCGGATCAGGTCTCCCTCGTGCAGCACGAAGGGCCCGGGCGCGGCGCCGAGCAGGATGCCCGGCGTGGGGCCGCCACCCGCGACGAGGAAGCCCGCCGCGCGCACGGCGGTGGCGGTCGCCGGGTCGGCGACGTTGCTGTAGTGTGCGGTGCGGACGACCCAGAGCTGCGCACCGCCGTTCTCGAAGAAGCCCATTGCGGCGAGCGCGAGGTCCGAGTCGGGCGTGAAGCCGCCGAACTTGGTCTGGAAGTCGTCGAACGACGTGCACAGCACGGCTTCGCCGATGGGGCCGCGCTCGGTGATGCCGACCGCGCCCGCGACGGAGGTGGGTGCCGAGGGGATGCCGCGAACCTTCGGCTCCTCCTCGACGATGACGACCTTGGACGACAGGAGCTGTCCGCTCACGATGCACCTCGCTTGTTCTTCTTCTTCGCCTCGGGGGCCTTCACGTCAGTGCGGCTGACCTCGGGCGAGGTCGTAGTGGGAGTCGGGGCCACGGCGGCCTTGGGCAGCTCTGGCACGTGGCGCTTCACGGCGAGGTCGCCGCGCTTCACCGCGCGCACGACGTCGGGGATGGCGAGCACGGCGTCATCGAGCGCAGGGCTCGTCACACCGCTCGCGAGCGTGATCGATCGCGCCGTGCGCCGCGCGCGGCGGCCCTGCTCGACGTCGCAGCGGCACTCGCCGAGCGCCTTGCAGTAGGTCTCGTGCGCGAGCACGAAGACGAGGCAGCGCCCGCTCGTGTTGGTCAGCGAAACGGTCATGGAGCAACTCCGGGAGCGATGGCCTGCGTCGCGATCAGCTCGGGCTCGGTGACGCGCTTGCCGAGGTCGAGGGGCAGCCCCTCGTCGACGTCGAAGCCGCGCACGACGAATCCACAGGTGAACGCGCGCACGTCGTCCTTGCCCGCGAGCTGGGGGCGGAACTCGCCGTCGGCGTCGAGCTCCCAGCGCACGGTGCCGCGCGAGGCGTCGGCGGGGTCGCGCGCCAGCTCGAGCCAGCGGTTGCGGTTGAGGAACGTCGCGACAGCAGCCATCAGGTTGAACAGCTCGGCGGTCCGCTCGGATGCTGCGGTCAGCGTGAAGACGAGGTCGACGGTGTACGGGGGCTTGCGCCGAACGAGCTCGGGGCCCGAGACGCCGCCCACCACGTCCTCGTGCGCGACGTTCGCAGAGTAGAAGCGGTTCGGGCGCAGCGTCGGGCCCGAGAGCACCAGCGACGGCACCTTCGCCATCGCGATGACGTTGAGACCGTCGAGCGTCGTGTCGTCGTAGTCGACGCTGACCGTGGCGCTCACGTTGGCGAGCACTTGGCGCTTCAGCTCGCGCAGGAGCTGGCGGATGACGCGCGTGAGGTCCGCCTCGCGGGCGACGGTGGGGCGCGCGAAGCGGTACGCGCCCGCGACGACGACGGACTCGCCGGCGACCGGGTCGCCCGCCGCGTCGAGGTTCTGCAGCTCGACGTCGGCGTCCCCCACCGCGTGGATCGGCGTGCGCACATCGACGATGCGGAGTCCCGCCTCGTCGCGAACGGACAGCACCTCGGCGGGCGTGCCGCCGAACAGCACGCGGACCCGGTCGGCGATGCCAATCCCGACGAGCCGCACGAGATCGCCGCCGCTCGAAGGACCGGCTGCGGGCTGCACGGAGCTGAGGGTCGGGAGGGCCACGCGGAGGCAAAGCCACCGGGCCTGGTGCTCAGGGGACGCGCCCCTTCACCTCAGGGCGCGAGGCCCAGCTCCTTGGCGACGCGCTCGAGGAACCGCTTGCTGGCGCCCTTGCGGAACTTGTCGAACGCGGGCCGGAGGAAGGGCCGCGCTGGGACCTGCACGACGATGACGCCGCGCCCGCTGCCGCCGGTCGGCTCCTTGCCAGCCTGCCGGAGCAGCGCGAACAGGAAGCGGCGCATCTTGGGCGTCATCGGGATGATGACGGGCGGGCCGCCGAACTCGTGGAGCTTGGCGAGGTCCACCATCGAGGCGCCGTCCTTCGAGCGCGCCGAGCGCGACACGCCGATGAAGGCCTCGTCGCCGTGGACGAACACCGTGATGGAGTTGCGCAGGTCTCCGCGCACGATGAGCGCCTTGGTCCCGCCGAAGCCCTCGAGCTGGCGCGCGGCGATTGTGAGCGGCGACGGCGGCTTCAGCGGCTCGCCGCCCGGCGCCTGGCTCGTGAGTCCCTGGACGATCTCGTTGCGCAGGGCGTGGGCCTCCTGGCGCACGGCGGTGCCGATCGCCGCTTGCAGGCGCTGCGGCGCGGCGGTGAGGAGCCGCCGCGCCCGTGCCCAGTCTCCGGTGCGCGAGACCGCCATCGGCTCACCCCTGCTTGAAGCGCAGACGCGGCACGTGCTCGTTGAGCCAGCCGAGCGCCACGTGCGTCGCCTCGTTGATGACCGCGCCCTGCTTCACGCTGATGGCCGAGAGCGCGAGCGACTTGGCCGTGACCTCGATGTCCTCGTCCCGGCAGCCGTAGTCCGCGAGCACCGAGGCCGTGCGCTGCGCCGAGGGCGTGGTGCCCGTGCGCCAGTACGCCATCTCGAGGTTCGAGCGGTAGGCCTCGGCCTCCCAGCGGGCGCGCGCGGCGCGGTCGGCGAGGTAGCTCACCTCGTAGGAGAACCCCTCGCGATCGTGCTGCACGACGTGCTGGTGCTCGTGGACGCAGATGACGATCTGGTGCCACAGGTCCCAGCCGCCCTTGGGCGAGCCGACCTCGAACGGCGTGTAGATGCGCCGGCCGATGGTGGTCGTGAAGTTCTTGAGGAAGCGGTCCTTGCTCTGGATGCCGAGTGCCTCGAGCCCCCGCGCGACGAGCTGCATCTCGAGCGCGCTGTTCTTGTTGATGACGCTCGTGCGGAAGTGGTCCTGCATGAAGCGCCAGAACGCCCAGACCTCCTCGGGCTGCACGTCGAGGAAGATCTTGCCGACCACCGGCAGCGACTGGAGGTAGCCCTTCATCGCCCACCTCCCGCCGCCGCGTCGGCGTCGCTGGCGGGCACGCAGGTGTGCCCGGTGATGTGGCCATCCTCGGTCGTCTCGTCGACGTGCGCGCAGACGAAGGGCGCGCCGCTTCGCTCGCTCACGTCGTCGCAGTCGGCGAGCTCGTGATAGCTGCCGTCCGCGTCGCAGATCTCGGCGGCGTTGCCGGTGCAGCGCGTGGCGCCGAGGACGCAGCCGTCGATGGGGCGGCAGTGCGCGCCGAGGCAGACCACGGCGAGCGTGGTGAGTGCGAGAGCCTTCATCATGTTCCACTCCGTGCGGCCGCCCGGTCCTGGAAGGAGACGAGCAGCAGGTTGCGGCTGGGCCGACGCCGGTGGAGCCCGAAGCCGACGGGACGCGCCTCGGTCACGTAGAGACCAGGAGGCGTGCGCACGGCCTGCACGAGCTGGCCGTCGCGCGCGTAGAGCGCGCCCAGCCTGTCGCTCGGGCGAATCAGGGCGTCGCCCGTAGCGGCGTCGACGAGGCCGAGCCGTTCGAGATCCCTGAAGTGGAAGACCAGATCAAAGCTCGACCTGGGCGTGTTCCCGGACGTCGCCATGCGCAAGGCTTCAAAAGCCTCCGGCTCGACCTGGCAGGGGACGCGCACGGGCGGGTGCTCGCGACGAAAGGGCTCGGCGACGCCGTCGTTGTCGCCGTCGACGAGCACCGGTTCCTTGAAGTCCTCGTCGTAGTCGGCCGCCATCGCCACGGTGTCGAGGCGATGCAGCTCCGCGAGGAACGGGAAGATGAGCCGGCCACGCATCACGCAGCTCCGAGCGGAGAAGGGCGCACGTAGAGCGCGAGCAGCGCGTCGATCTCCGGATCGCCCGTGAGGGAGGCCGAGGTCGAGGCCTTCGCGGGATCGAGCCGGTAGCTCTGGTCGCGCGTCCGCTCCTCGATGATGCGCCAGCGGCTCCGTGCCTCGAACGAGGCGTCGTCGGCGAGCGGCGTGAGCGAGCGCAGGACGAGGAGCATCGTCGCGCGGCGGATCGCGGGCGGCGTGCGCCCCGTGGGCGTGCCGTCGTCCTCGGTGAAGCCCCAGAGCCCCTCGGCGACGACGTTGCCGTGGCCGCGCGGGAAGGTGCGCCCGTGACAGCGGGTGAGGCGCGGGCCGTCGAAGCCAGGCTGGATGGGCGCGCCGACGACGAGGAGTTGGCTCGGATCAAGCGGCAGCTCCATGGTGCCGAGCACCAGGCGATCGAGGCGAATCGGCGGCACCGGCAGCTCGATGCTCGGCGCGCCACGCCCCGAGAGGCGCAGCGTGAGCAGGCGTGGCTCGAAGAACCAGCCCGTAACGCGGTCGATGAGTCGCGAGGCCTCGTCGAGCAGCAGCTCGAGGCGGGCGTCGCTCGCCTCGGCCGCCGTCACGCCTTCGGCGCGCAGGTCGGCGACCGAGGCGTACACGTCACTCTCGCTCGCGCTTGCCGCGCTTGGGTGCGTCGTCGTCCTTCGCGGGCGGCGGCGTGGAGGCCGGAGGCGTGGGCTTCGGCAGGTCGTCGGTCGTGACGGTGCCGCGCGCGGGGACGACCTTGAGATCGTCGGTGGCGCTGCGCTTGACCTTCGCGGCCTCGCTCTCGCCGGCGTCGAGCGCCTTGGCCTCGGCCTCGGTGCAGACGTCGAACGCGAGCGGAGCGTAGCGGTCGGTGGGTACGGTGCGCACGGCGCGCAGGTGCTCGCCGACCTTGCGCTCGACGCGGTACCAGCCCCGCTCGTCCTGGAAGCGGATGCCGGCGTAGGTGAAGCGACGCAGCACGAAGCCGCGTCGTGGATCGTAGGGCTTGAGGCGAACCAGCAGGGTGTCGGTCATGTCTCGTTCTCCTCAGCTCAGAGCTGCACGTTGATGGCCTTGGCCACGCCCGGCTCCTCGGCGAACTTCACGTCAAAGCGGAGCGTCGCGACGATCTTCAGCGTGCCCTCCGAGATGTCGCGGTCGGACTCGAAGCGGATGTTCCGCCAGATGCCGACGTGGACGTTCTTCGGGTTGCACAGCACGAGGGCCGTCTGGTCACCGCCCACGCCGAGGTTCTCGGGGAAGAGCGGAATGGGCTGGAGCGGCACGCCCGAGTAGAGGACCGGCGTGTCGTCCTCGAGGAAGCGGTCGCCCGCGACCGTCGCGCGGTCGGCCAGCGTGTTGCGGTAGCCGAGGTCCGCGTCGACGCTCGACAGGAAGCGCATCGCCTTCTTGTCGCGCAGGTACTCGCTCGGCAGCGTCTTGAGCATGTCGCGGAGCAGGTCCTTCGTGATGGGCGTGCCCGCCGCGTCGACGATGTTACTCGTCGCCTGCTTGAGGATGCCGTCCATCGTCGCGAGGAACGGGTCGACCGAGGCCGTGTCGCCGTTGATGGCGACGTCCTCCATGTCGCGCGCGATGGCGTCAGCCAGCATCTCCATGATGGTCTGGCGCAGCTCGCCGCGCTCGATGCTGTCCTCGAGCACCTCGTCGGAGAGGCGCACCTCGGCCTTGAACAGCTTGGCGTCGAGCTCGACGTCGGACAGGTCGGGCTTCACGCGGTCGGCGGCGCCGAGCGCGGTGCCCTCCTGGCCCGGCCGCAGCACGCGCGCGCCGAACTTCAGCTTCGAGACCTGCTGCTTCGGCGAGGCCATCGGGACGACGGTCGCGAGCTGCAGGAGCACGGACTGCTTGATGAGCAGGCGCATGAACTTCTGCGCCTGCGCGGGCTGGAGGATGCCGCCGCCCGCCGTCAGATCGGCGAGCGCGAGATCGGCCTTCTCCAGGATGGAACGGTTGCTGAGGTGGCTCATGAGGGTCTCCTTCCGGCGGGGTGTCAGAGGTCGTGGAAGGAGATCGCCTTGTCGACGCTCTCCCGGTCCTTGGGCTTGTTGAGATCGAGCGGCCATCCCACGTCCTCGACGGAGACCTTCGACACGCGCTCGGCGGGCGCCGCGCTGTTCGGGAGCCCGAACTGCTTCTCGACGCGCCCGAGCCGCTGCTGCTGCTCCTTCACGGTCTCCGACAGCGACCGGAACGACTCGGCGAGCTTCGCGAGCGACTCGTTCACACCGGGCGCGGGCTCGGTGGCGGCGGGCGTCGGCGCGGGCGTCTCGGTCTTCGCGGCGGGCACCTTGCTCGCCGCCTCGCGGATGCGGGCGAGCGCCTGCTTCGCGGCGGTGAGGCTGCTCGCGAACGTCGCAGCCTCGACGGCCGTCGGCGACTGCTTCGCGCGGGCCTCGATGTCCTCCTCGCTCTCGTCGTCGGTAGTGCGCTCGAGGAGCTGCATCGCGACGCTGCGCAGCTCCTCGGCGAGCCCCGCGAGGCGCGCGTCGGCCTGGTCGGCGCCGAGGTCGCCGAGCAGCTCGACGAGCCCGGTCAGGCTCTCGAGCGCCGCGAGCGCGGCGTTCAGCGCCGAGTTGTCGTCGAGCTTCGCCGTGGGCGCAGCGGGCGGCGACGGCTCGGCCGGGGTGGTGTTCTGGGTCTTGTCGTCGTCCATTGCTTCGTCCCTCTTCACGATGAGAAAGCGGTGCTTGTTGGCGGCGCGGTCGACAAGCGAGACCTCCTCGACGACCATGTCGACGAGGCGGTGCACGCCGTCGCCCTTGCGAACCTCGGTCGTCATGCGGCCTCCGTCTCGGGGTTGGCGTCTTCGGTGGGCTCAGGAGCCGAGGGCTGCGGCTCGGTGGGCGACTGTTCCGAGGTCGGAACAGGTGCGGGCTCGGGCACGCGATGCGCCGAGCCGCCGATGGAGAAGCCCGTGAGGTCGCCCGACTTCACGCGCTCCCACAGCTCGTCGGAGAGCACGCGCACGGCGAGGAGCCACGTGCCCTTGCGGACCGCGAGCTCGCCGACGGTGAAGTCGGTGGGCGCGAGGTAGCTCTCGAGCACCTTCACCTGGCCGTTGACGCGCAGGCGGTGCATGAGGCCGAGGCCGCCGAAGTCCTCCATGAAGCGGTGGGCGGCAGCGCGGATCTCGTCGGCCGCGTAGATGTCGCCCTGCGCGTCGACCACCTCGGGCTCGAGCACGATGCCCAGCACGAAGCGCTCGTCGTTCGGGTCGATGCCCTTCACGAGGCGCGAGGGTTTGTCGAACACCAGCGCGTCGACGCTGGGGTCGAGCGAGAGGTGCTCGCACTTGGCCACGAGCTCGAACTCCTCGGCCTTGCGCACCGGGAAGTTGGCGACGAAGAGGCGCATCGCCTGCTTGGCGCCGCCGCGCCCGGAGGCCTCGCGCACCTTGAGCCGGAACACGTGCCCGACCTTCTTAAAGGCGGCGACGTTCTCCGGGGTCGGGTTGAGGACCGCGATGAACTTGCCCTCGACCTTCGCGAGCGCGTCGATGAACTCGCCGAGGTCGATGACGTTGTCCTTGTCGAACCACTCGCCGGGGTACGGCGGGTCGATGAAGAAGAACGTGTCCTTCGAGTCGTAGGTCTCGATGGTCTTACGGTAGTCCTGCCGCAGGATGCCCACGTCCTTCAGGCGCTCGGCGGCCTTGAGGTACTTCTCGGGGTTGGTCGTCGAGCCGAGGTGCTGCTGCGCCGGGTGCGTGCCGTCGGGGCGGCAATCGCGGGCGTGCGTGCGCACGAAGACGAGCTTGTAGAAGCGCGCGACGTCGTCCTTCGGCGTCATGTCGCGCGCCTTGGCGAAGCTCTCCTGCGTGACGGTCCACTCGAAGCGGCGGCGCAGCTCCTCGACGCGCTCGGGCGTCATCGCCTTGATGCTCCGGTGCAGGAACACCACGTCGTCGTCTAGATCGGCGATGACCTCCTTCTCGCTCGGGCCCTTGGCGTGCAGCACCGCCGCCGCGCCGGCGAAGGGCTCGACGTAGGTCTTGTGCGCCGGGATGAGCGGCACGATGCGCTTGGCGTAGTGGAACGAGCCGCCGAACGTGCCGAAGGGCTGGGCCTTCTCGACCTCCTCGGCGGCGTCGAGCGTGCCGTCCCAATCCTCGAGGACGAGCTCGTCGTCGAGCGCCTTCGTCGTCGGCTCGTAGTTCGCGACGAGGAGCTGCGTGAGGATTGACGAGCCGCCGACGCCGCGCATGTGCGCGATGGAGCGCCGGGTGCGGATGCGCTTCGTCCAGAAGTCCGAGCCCTTCACCAGCTCGGGGAACTTGCCCCGGATGCCGTAGGTGATGAGGAACCGGCCCTTGAGCGACTGGAGCAGCTTGAAGAAGCGCCCCTCGTCGAACTCGCTCTCGCCGACGTCGACGTTGTAGCCGGGGTACGGCGGGTCGAGGAAGAAGACCGTGTCCTTGCTGTCGTACTTGCGGACGACCTTCTCGTAGTCGCCGCCGTAGACCTTCACCTTCTTCAGGCGCGGCGCGAACTTCTCGATGCGCTTGATGGTCGTCGCCTCGACGCCGACCACCGTCGGGCTGAAGCTCTTGCCGCGCATCTTCCCGTAGGAGAAGTGCGTCAGGTACAGGAAGCGGTGCAGCCGCTCGACGTCGTCCTCGGGCTCGACGTCGAGGAGCCGCTTGAACGTCTTCTCATCGCCGACCCACGGCAGTTTCTTCAGCCGGGCGAGCCCCTCGGGCGTCAGCTTCTTGATGAGCCGGTAGGCGTCGGCGATCTCGAGGTCGGCGTCGTTGATGACCTCGACCTCCGAGGGCTCCTTGGCGAACAGCACCGCCGCGCTGCCAGCGAACGGCTCGACGTAGGTCTTGTGCGCCGGAAGCATCGCCACGAGGCGGTCCGCCAGGCGCTTCTTGCCCGCAGGCGAGCCCCAGATGGTCTTCTCGACCACCGAGGTGTCGGCGCGGGTGCCCTGGTTGGCCGCGAGGACACGGCGCGCGTAGGCGATGGCGGCTTCGCGGCGGTCACGCATCGCGCAGCGTCTCCGGGTCGGAGCCCCACTCGGGCTTGTCAGTGGAGGGCGAGTTGAGGTCGCGCGGCCAGATGACCGGCGCCTCCTTCGCCTGCAGCGAGGGCGCGGACGGAGGCGTTCCGCTTCCGGTGCTCGGGGCGGTGCTCTCGTGCTCGCGCGGCTTCGCAGTCTCGGGCATGCGTCGTCCTCCGCAGAGGCAAAGCCGCCGCCCGCACGCAGTGGGGACACGTCACACGACCGCGAGCGTCGTGGTTCGACAGAGCCCGTGGTACGGCGGGAAGCCGATGCCGACCTCGTTCAGCGCGGAGTCGCTGGCGAGCGCGCGGAAGTCGCCGCGATCGTCGCGGGTGCCGAGCGCCGAGCGCGCCACCTCGGCGAGGTCGGTCCGGCCGGCGCCCCCGTCTACGTAGAGCCGGGTCCGGCCCGTCTCGGGGGCGCGGGATTCTCGAACCCAGGGCATCGCCTGCTTGATGGCCTCCGGGTCCTCGAGCTGCTCGATGCGGTCGAAGCGCCGGAGGGCGTCAGCCACCGAGAACGTCTTGCCGTGGAGGTAGCGGCAGATGTTCGTGGTCTGCTCGTCGAGGACGGCCTCGATGCGGTACTGCCGGATGCCCGCCTCGGCATAGCTGCTCATCTGGGCATAGGAGCGGCCGTGCGAGATGAACGAGCTGGCAACCGTCTCCCAGTAGAACGGCGCGCGATCGACGAGGGCCGCGCGGGCGGCCCGTTCGAGACCCGCGGCGATGTCGTCACGTCCGAGACCTTCCTCGAGCCCGGCCGCGACGATGCGGCGGGCCTCCTCGCCGAAGCCCTCGATGCGGCGGCCGTACTCGTCGCGGACGAAGTTGCCTTGGGAGCGGGTCACATGGGCGACGACGCGCTGGTCGAGGGCGTTGAACTCGGCGCCGATCGCGAGCCGCTGCCCGCGTCGGGCCTCGGCGCGGGTGGCGTCGACTACCTCCTGCGCGGCATTGTTGAACGGCGCCTCGATGCGCGCCGGGACGATCGCCGTCGCGCGGCCCGTTGCGCTCATCGCCTCGGCGACCAGGCGGCGCCGCTCGGCGGCGGTGGTGCGGGACCAGTCGACGTCAAGGACGGCTATCGCCTCGCGCACGGCGTCGGCATCGGCCCGGCCGGTGGCGCGCCGGAGCCGCGCGGCCAGGAGCGCCCACGGCGCGGTCGAACCCGGCGCGGGTGGCGAGGTTCATGGCCTTGGCCACGGGGAGGCCGAGGCACGCTCGACGAGCTCTTCGGCGGCGACGCGGGCCTCGTGGACGACGAGGAGCCGATCAGCGGAAGCGGATGTGCCGCACATCAGCGTCCTCCTCGAGCCGCAGCTCGCCGTGGCGCACGTGCATCAGCACGCGGCAAAAGGTGCATCGAAGCGCCTTCGAGAACGTGAGGTCGTCGGGCTCGTCGCCCTCGGCGATGTTCACGTCGTCGTGGCCGGCGAGCGCGGGCGTGTTGAACCCGCAGCGCGGGCAGCAGACGTGGTAGCCGACGAGGAGGTTCGTGCGGTCCTGCGGTACTCGGCGGACTTCTCCGCGCTCCAGGCGGCACGGCCGCTTCGACGAGGGCACGAGCTTCACTGCCCGCCTCCGACGACGAGTGGATCTCGGCGCTTCGCGCGCACCTCGACGCCCGCCTCCGTGGGCGAGAACATGACGTCGTGCGAGGCCGCGCAGCGGTCGCAGAGCGCGAAGACGAGCAGCCCGTTGCGCCAGAGCGTAATTGTCTCATCGAGGCCCGCGTGACGCTTGCACATTCGGCAGGCGATGACGCCGCGCTCGGCGTCGAGCTGGGCCTGCTGTACCCACGCGCGCTGATGCTCAGGGTGCATCGGGCACCTCGCCGAACCAGCGCGCGAACTCGTCGCGCGGCACTTTCACGTGCTCGACGTCCTGGTAGCGACGCGCGAGGTCGAGCCGCCCAGCCGCGAGCCGCTCCTCCTCGGCGCGCAGGTCTTCGCGCAGCGCGAGGAGCTGCTTGGCGCTCGGGAGCAGGGACTCGGCGCCCACCGTCTTCGGCTTCAGGTCCTCGACGCCGGTCTGGATGCCGGCGAGCGTCAGCGTGATGGGGCGCTTGGTCCAGTCGTCGCCGATCTTCCTGAACTCCCGGTTGAAGATGTCGCCGGCCAGGAGGCGCCCCTCCTCGGGCGTCAGCACGCCGACGCGCACGAGCCGCTCGACCATCTCGGTCATGCGCTCCGGGTCGCGCGTGACCGGCGTCTGCGAGCGGAACCGCCAGAAGCGCACGCCCATGTCGGCGAGCAGTTTGCGGTTCATCAGGAAGTCGAACTCGTCGCGCTCGGGCTGGAAGACCTGATCCTCGGCGAAGCGCAGCGCGCTCTCGGCAGTCGCACGGTTGAAGTCCTTGCTCTCGCCGCGCAGGAGGCGCGGCAGCCGGAACGCGCTGCCGACCTTGTCGATGTTCCGCTCGTCATAGACCTGAAAGAGCGCGTCCTGCTGCTGCGCGTCGGTCAGCGGGCGCAGCTCGATCTTCGCGCGACCGCCGTCGCCCGTGCCTGCGCCGTCCGCCTCGAGGATGAGGATCTTGTGAAAGTTCGCCTTGCCCTTGAGGTTCTCCTCGATGAAGCGCTCGATGCGCGGCACTGAGGCTTCGGAGAGCCGGCCGCCCGAGACGAGCAGCGCCATTGGCGGGACCGACTTGTTCTCGAAGTAGAGATAGTTGACCTCCTCCATCTGGCGCGAGCCGAGGACGGACAGCAGCGTGCCCACCCAGCGCGGCACGCCGTAGGGCGAACGCGGCGAGTGGATCGCGAAGTGGAGCAGCTCGGTGACGGGGCCGTCGTCGGGCTTGGCGGCCTTGAGCGCGGCGATGTCGGGGAAGACGCGGCCGGTCGAGCGCGACACCACGCGCGGATCGCCGAACGACTTGAAGTACACGCACTCGGTGCCCTGGACCTGCACGTAGCGGCGCATGCGGCGGCGCGCGCTCACGGTGTCGAAGCTCACCGGCGAGACGCGCACACGCTCGCGGACCTCGACCGCCTCGCGGTCCAGCGGCAGGAGTCGCACCGTGTACGATGGCACGTAGACCAGCCGCGCGAGGTCGCCCTTGCCGTCGCGGAGCACCTCCCAGAAGGCGTTTCCGGTGACCTCGAGGTCCTGCCTCGTGCGGCGGCGCAGGTCGACGAAGGAGTGGTCGAAGCAGGCGAAGTCGAAGAACGAGTCCAGGCGCGCCCGCTCGACGCGCGCGAGCTGGCGCAGCTCCGCGAAGCGCGCCGAGAGCTCCTCGGCGCTCGGCGCGAGCCCATGCCCTCGGGCAGCGTGCCGCGTCGCGCGCGGCGAGCCGCTCGAGCGTCATCGCGTCGGCCACCTTCGAGCGCGCGTCCTCGGCGTCGAAGTCGATGACCGCGTCGAAGCGATAGCCGTTGCCGTCGATGTTGGTGGCGTAGGCGTCGACGTTCTGGCGCAGCGAGTTGGAGTGCTCGACCAGGAGGCAGAGTGTCTCCGGGTCGTAGGGCGGCAGCAGCGCGCCGGCCGAGGTGAATGCGCTGGTCGTGTCCTCGCCCGCGGGACGGCTCGCCGGGTCCTGCACCCGCGCGCCGACCACGACCGCCTTGAGGATCGTCTGGAGCCGCTGCTCGGCGTCGTAGACGGCGTCGGGCGTCGTCACCGCGCGGCCTCCGCGTACGCCACGAGTCCGGTCGGCGTGAACGACACCGCGCGCGCCCGGAGCCCGCGCTTGGCGATCGCTTCGTGGGCGGCGGCCAGGAACCCGTCGTCGCTGGCGGCCTCGAGCTCGACGTCAGGCCCGGGCTCGGGCGGGGTTCCGGGCTTGCCGGCCGGGACGACGAAGGTCTTGAGGGTGCGCCGCATGGTGGACTCCGCGAATCAGCGGAGGCGAGGCGCTTGGCCAGCCAGCGAGGAGGCAGTCCACCTGGGCACCGAGCATCTGGACCGCGCGCCTCGCCTCCGGGGAAAGCAAAGCCTCCGAGCGCGGGCGGCGGGGGACATCGCGGCCATGGCGGCGCTCTGGCCGCGAAAGTCGCTTCGGTTCAACGACGCGATCCAGTACGCTGCGAACGTACTTTTCTTGTCTTCCGGAGGGCCGATGCCGAGGAGCCGGGTATCACTCTTGCTGGGCGTTGCCCTGGCCGTTGGCAGCGCCGCCCGGAATCAACGACAGGGATTTGCCGACGGCAGCCAAGGCCTACTACTCCAAGTCCAGCAGCGCCAGGCTGCTGCACAGTTGCTCGCCCACGCCAGTAAAGAACTTTCCGCCTGTTCAGGATCCAGCGACGATCAGGTTGGTGAGAAAGACCTGAAACACTTTCATAGCCGGGGGGCGAGAATGTTTGAACCGGTGACAAGCCGGCGTCGGGGTTACCCAGCGGTCGCGGGCGCGCAGAGATGAATCCACATCAGCACGATAGCTTTCGCTTTCTCCAGCCTTTCTGGCCCAATCTGTATGAACTCGGTCGGCAGGCGGAGCAGTACGGCGCGCCGGAACCGGATCTCGCGGCGATCCGGTTGCGTGGATTCACCGAGGCCATGGTGCCGAAGCTGTTCGACCGACTGGAACTCGCGTTCAATCCCAGCGACACGCATTTTGAAAGGCTGGTACAGCTGGAGAAGGTCGACCTGCTGGATGCTCGCCTTCTGGCCAAGTTTCATACGATACGTAGGCTGGGCAACAACGCCGCGCACAACCGGGGCGTGACGGCGAAGCAAGTCGAAGGTCTCATTGAGGACGCATGGTCGCTCGCGTGCTGGTTCTGCCGCTTCATGCGGCCGGACATCCACTGGCTGATCCCGCCCAGAGACATGGTCGACAGCGCGGTGGCCGTTTCGCCAGCAGACGACGGTGTGGATGGTGCTCGCCAGCCTACCGCGATAGCCAATTCCGCCCGAATTCTGAAGTTCCCCGAGGACCGCATACGGCGCATCAGGGAAGAGGTCGCGCGGGCGATGTCCCAGGTCGACCCACGCGTACGACAGCTGCGCACCCGGATCACCTTGCGCGACGCGTTCACGGAACGCCTGACCGATGATCAGAGTGCCTGCCTGGACGCGCTGGAGACGTTCCTGGCCGATCGGGAACAGCGCATCTTCCTGCTCAAGGGCTATGCAGGAACCGGTAAGACGTTTCTCGCTAGGGGCCTAACCGAATTCCTTGCCGCCCAGGGACGTGCTTTCCGCCTGGGTGCTCCGACGGGGCGTGCAGCCAAGGTCATCTCGGAGAAGACAGGACGCGACGCCCGAACCCTGCACAGGCTGATCTACGATTTCGGTAATCTCAAAGAGTATGCCGACGACGACCTGGCGGATGGCTCCGAGACATTCAAGGTCTACGCCGAGATCGCATCCAACCAGGGTCAGGCCAACACGGTCTACATCGTGGACGAAGCGTCGCTTGTGTCCGATGTTTATGCCGAGAGCGAGTTCTTCCGGTCTGGTACGGGATACCTGTTGCAGGATTTCCTGACTTATGTCGGCTTCGCGCACGGCGAGCACGACAAGAAGATTATCTTCATCGGCGATCCCGCGCAGCTTCCCCCGGTCGGGATGTCGAGCTCGCCAGCCCTCGACGCCGATTACCTCCGCGAACACTTCGGCTACCGACCGGCGGAATACGAACTGAAGGAGATTCTGCGCCAGAAAGCCGACAGCGGCGTGATCCGCAACGTCATGCCGCTCCGTGACAGCCTGTCGAAAGGGGTATTCAGCAGCCTGAGCTTCGACTTCGACGAGGATGTTGGGCGGATCCGCGCCGACGAGGTCCTGCCGGTCTACATGGCCGCTCGTGCAGGATCCGAGTCGGGCCTGCCGATCGTCATCACACACTCCAACGCTGAAGCCGCTGGCATCAATCGCGACATCAGGAGCGCCATCTTTCCGGGCCGTGACTTCGTCACTTCAGGGGATCGCCTGATAGTCAGCGCCAATGCGTTCGTCGGCGACCATATGCTGGCGAACGGCGAGTTCGTCCAGGTGGCCGAGGTGGAGTCGGCGATCGAGCGACGGTCGGTGACGCTCCGGCAACGCAACCACGAAACGGGCGCTGTCGAAAGCGTCGAGGTCCCGCTGATCTTCCGCGATCTTCTGCTGATCGTCGCCACGGAGGATGGGGGCGAAGCACTTCTTCGCGTGAAAATCCTCGACGACTATCTGCATGGTAGCCGATCCGGACTCGACGCGGCCCAACAGCGAGCCCTCTACGTCGACTTCCTCAGGCGCCATCCCGGCCTGAAGCGGGACGCCGACCCGCAGAGCTTCGTCGGGATTCTCCGTGGGGATCCCTACTTCAACGCGCTGCGCAGCAGGTTCGGCTATGCCGTCACCTGCCACAAGGCTCAGGGCGGCGAGTGGGAACATGTCATTGTCAGTTGCCCCCACGGACAGAACCCTAGATCCGCCGATTACTTCCGCTGGCTCTACACGGCGATGACGCGATCCAGCGGAAAGCTGTATTTGATTGAGCCACCGGAGATCAGGATCAAGGTTGTCGGGATGGACTGGTGGTCGGGCTCTGGCCAGCAGACGAATGCGGAACCCGGTGCCACGTTGTCGGAAGGACCGACGACCGAATCCGTGTCGCCCCAGGAGACCTTTCGGCATGCTGTGCTGGCCAGGGTGAGAGAGCTCCTGACCAACACCGGCATCGAGATCGACGACGTCGCGCACCACCAGTATCAGGAGGCCTTCTATCTGCGACGGGATGCCGAGACTGCCAGGGCAAACATCAGCTACAACGGCAAGTTCAAGATCAGTGCGGTCACGACGCCTCAGTCGGGCTCGCTCAGTGATCAACTCGGAAGCATCCTTGCGCCGTTGATCGGTCAAGTGGTTGCTTCGTCTACGCACGCCGCTGCAGGGGCCTGCGCCGGGCCGCAGGCGGTTCCCAGTCGGCCGTTCCTCAAGAATCTCCACGATCGACTTCTGCCCCTGCTCGATGCCAGGCAGATCCGCGTCACTTCATTGAAGGAACAGGCGTGGAGCCAGCGCTATACCTTCGCGCGCGGCAACGAGGCTGCCGTTATCGACGTGTTCTACGATGGGAAGGACCGCTTCACGAAGTGCATGCCGATCAATTTCGGCCGCCTCAACGCCTCACCGGGCTCGCTGCTGCCTGATGTCCTGGAGATCCTGACCTCGGAAGTCATCCCTTGAAGCCTTCGCAGGAGGTCACGGCGCTCCGCAAGAGCGGAAGGATCGACGACGCATACAGGCTGGCGTTGGAACTCGTTGCCCTCCCCGAGGTGAACGAGTGGGAAATCGCCGCCTACGGGTGGTGCCTGATCGACCTGGTCAAGCGCCATGCCGCGGACCGGGATCAAAGGCGGATACGGGAGTATTTCGACCGACTCTCCGCCTTCGAAGTGCCTCGCGGGAACGACCTGCTTGCCGAGCACAGGCGGCGGGCGTTGGCGCTAGATGACGAGGACCGGCGAGCCATCGTTGAGGCCAGGAAGCTCGGCAAGGACGGCCAGCATGAGCATGCTGTTCGCGTCTTCTCGACGTTGATGGCGAAGGGCATCCTGACCGACGACGACAAAGTCTCGTTTGGCTGGGAACTGTTCCACGCCGTCAAGTCGGCCATCAAGGCGGCCGGCGGAGTGGATCTTTTGCCGGCCACCGTCCACACGATCAAGCGGCACCTGAACACCTATCTCCAACTCGGCTTGTCTGGGCCGAACTTGTTGCACAGCTGCATTCTCCAGCAGGCAGCACAGCTCGCCCAATATGATCACCTGCGCCTCGTCGCCTTCGCCCGGTTGTGGAAGCTCGAGAGCTTCCGCCGCGAGGATTACGAGCAGGGCAAGGCGAACGACGGCAAGGTCTTTCCGTCGCTCGCCGAGAAGGTGTTGCAGCGCGCCTCGAAAGAGGCCGCCAAGGGTGGGCGCGTCGATGAGATGCAATACATCCTGCCCCACGTCGAGCACGCGCTGGAACGCTTCCCGGACACCGTCTGGCTGAAATTGAGCATGGTGAAGCTGCTGCGTGGCCTGGAACGTCTGGATGAGGCCAGGCGGCTCGCCGTCGATTTCGCGCGCAGCAAGGCCGACGAATATTGGACCTGGGAGTTGCTCGGTGACCTGGAGGCAGAGCGCGCGATGCGGCTAGCCTGCTATGCGAAGGCGCTGTCATGTTCGGAGGACGACAATTTCGTCAGCAAGCTGCGCCTCAAGTTCGCGGCCCTCCTGTCCGACGATCATCCCGGTCAAGCAAGGGCCGAGGTCGAGCGCGTGATCGAGCACAAGCGCCGTAGTGGAGACCGGATCCCCTCCGAGGCGCAGCAGTTGGCGCAGAGCGGGTGGTTCGTCGCTGCCACCGCGATTCCATCGGGCAAGCCGTTCTACAACCGCTTCAAGACGCAAGCGGAGGAACTGCTCTTCGCACATCTCCCGTGGACCGACGCGTCGCTCGGCGACGAATTCGTCATCGACGGCAAGGATGGGCAGAAGAACCGGAATCGCCGCCGAATCTATGTCAGCGCACAACCCCTCCCCCTGGAGATCAGCGTCTCGGCTTCGCATCCTGAGGTGCGGGGAAAGGCGCCCGGTGCTTCGATAAGGCTGCAGATGGAGACGCCGCCAGGAGAACCGTGGCGGACCACGGTGCACCGCATCCAGCCCCGAGAAGATGGCAAACCCTATGACGCCGTACCAGAGTTGGTCGGCGTGATCGACCACGTCAACCGCGGGAAAGCGCTGTTGCACTTCGTGGTCGCCAAGGACGTTGATGGAACTTGTCCGCTGTCGGAGTTCGAGGGGGTAGCGGGGCCCGGTGTGGCAGTAGCCGTGCGCATGGCTCGCTACAACAGCCGCAACGGGCCACGCTCTCGGGCTCTATCGATACGGCCCTCCATCCGGGCGCCCGGGAAGGGCATCTGCGAGCTGTTCAGCGAGAAGGTCGAGGTCCGCAATGGTCTCGGCTTTACCTCGGGTGGCATCTTCATCCCGCCCGACCTCGTCGAGTCTGCGGGTATTTCCGACGGAGACGAGGTGCAGGGAGTGGCAGTGATCAATTACGACAAGAAGCGGAGCATGTGGGGCTGGAAGGCCATCAGGGTCGAGTCGCACTATCGATGAAGAACCGGGAAGCGCCTACCGTAGCGCAGCGCATAGCCTGTAGCGCGGAACCGAAGTGCTGGTGAAAGTGATGGAGCCTGTCCTCGCCCGCGTGATGCCGACGCGCTTCGCCGTCCGCCGCTGCCAGGCAGCCACGGCGCGAAGGAATACGTTGCGGGCCCCTCGCATCGCCGCGCGCTTCCGCAACAGCACACAGCGGATGCGCTTCGGAAAGGAGAGCGTCCATTGCCGGTAGGGCACCTCGGGCAGCACCGCTCCACCAGATGCGCGGCCGTCACGGTCGAGCGCTTCGCGTTGCACGAGGGACACACCCCGCGCCCCTTGCAACTGAGGGCCACCAACTGCCGTTGTGGCACGTCCGACACCGCACCCGCGCGAAGCCATGCGCCAGCACGCCGCACTCGAGGTACCGGCGGAACTCTCGCTCCACCGAGCCCGGCAGGCCCCACCCCGTGGCTTGCGCTTCTTCCAGAAGCGTCTGGAGGTGCTGCCGCACCACCTCACCTCATACAATACCGACTTCTCGGGCTCGCGGTCGCCGATACCCTGGCGCCCAGCCCGCCGCTCCAGCCTCGCCCATCCGCCGCACCCCCACCCAGTGCGACTCTCGGCTGCCTCCGCGTAGGCGACGAGCCCGGTCGGCGTGAACGAGATCGTGCGCGCCCGCTGGCCGCGCTTGGCGATCGCTTCGTGGGCGGCGGCCAGGAGCCCGTCGTCGCTGACGGCCTCGAACTCGACGTCAGGCCCGGGCTCGGGCGGGGTGCCGGGCTTGCCGGCCGGGACGACGAAAAGCTTGAGGGTGCGCCGCATGGTGGACTCCGCGAATCAGCGGAGGCGAGGCGCTTGGCCAGCCAGCGAGGAGGCAGTCCACCTGGGCACCGAGCATCTGGACCGCGCGCCTCGCCTCCGGGGGGAGCAAAGCGGCGCGGTAGCCTGGTTCGGGGACGGCGCCTTTTCTCGCTACGAGGGGGTTGCCTTCAGGCAGGCGACGGAGCCGTAGTGCGTAAGTGGGCCCGCGACGCGCGAACGTCCGGGCCCGTGGGTAAACCTTCAACCGAAAGGCTCACCGATGAAGAAGCTATCGAAGCAAGACCCGCCGCACAATCCCCAGCCCCTCTCCCCGAGGCCCAGCTACTACTGCCAGATGAAGCGCCCGGGGGAGGACGGCCACCCTGTCGATATCGCTGTTCAGCAGCGCCTCCCTCAGGATGCTGAGCACAAGCGCCTCTTGGAGCTTCAGGAGCAGGTGCGGGCCCAACTCGGGAAGAATACGAAGGCTTTCCTGGAGTTGGAGACGCTGCGCACCGACATCTCCTTGGACCGGGAGGAAGCGTACTTCAACCTGGGCTACGAGCACGGGCTCGCGGAGGCCCAGGCGCGCGCCCGCCGGGAGACGCTGGTGTACTCCGAGGCGGCGGAGGCACTGGCGATGGACGTGCGCGAGAAGCTGGTGCAGGCGCAGCTGCCATTCGAGGACGCGTTGATGGTCTTCCTCGAGTGCCTCTGGGTGGCGGCGCTGAGGCAGCGGGGCGTGCTGCCGGAGCACTCCGCGTAGGCGCACGCCCGCTTCAGCCCAGCACGCGAACCCCAATATTGCCAGCCAGCGGGCGCTCTGGCGCCCGCTCTTTTTGGCAGGCGAGCGCCACAGCCCAGAACTTGTCGGCGTGGCCTCGCGCGTTGCGCTCGGCATCGAAGCTGACCTTCCCGGAGGGTAGCACCCGCCGCTTAATTGCGTGGACCTGTGCGACGAGGTCGCGGTCGCGTGGCATCGTCACGTCACGCCGCTGCAGGAGGATTTTGAAGTCGGTCGCCCAGCGCTCCTTCGCCTCGTTGGTGAAGTTCTCGCCGACGACCTGCGGGAAGTCGCGCGACAGGTTCTCGGCGAGGTTCATGCCGATGCCGCTGCGGTCGATGGAGAGTCGAGCGACGGGCAGCGTGCCGAGCAGGCGCCGCAGCTCGGCCTCCTGCTCGGCGAAGGGCGTCCCCTCGAAGCAGCGCAACATGCGGCATGTGAAGCGGCCCTCGATTTCCTCGAACACCGCCAGCTCCGAGCGGTCGCGTGTGCGGCCGACGTCGAAGCCCGCGACGATTCGGCCTTCGGGCGCGCGCACGCTCGTCGGCTCGTCGTAGAGGACGAGGTCGTCGCTCGTGCACGGGAGGATCAGCTCGTAGGGGAAGAAGCTGTACGTCTCGTCGACGAACTTCCCCTCGAACTCCTGCTGGAAGTCCTCGAGCGGCAGCGAGTCGAACTGCTCAATGAGTGTGGGCCGTCCGAACCGCGTGACGCGCTCCTCGGTCGGCAGGTCGAGCGCGACCTCGGAAGCAGCGCGCACGTCGGTGGAGAAGAACCGGCACAGCCACCAGGGAACAAGCTGGCGGGTGTGGTGGGGGTACTTGCGCAGCTCCTCGTTCGCGATCTCCCAGAAGATGCCGCGTCGGCCGAGCGGGGTGCTACAGCCCGTGAGCTGCCCGTTGCTCCGCAGGATGAGCGCCGTCGAGCCCCGGTACACCTCGCGGTCGTTCACGTAGTGCGCGAGTTCGTCGAGGTAGACGTCGCCCTTCTTTCCGCGCGGCGCTTCGAAGGATGCGACAGGATGCGCGAGAGCCGCTTCGTTGCGCCGTTCGACTCGAACGCCAGCTCCGTCTTCGAGTCGACGACGAGCCGCTTCTGGAACGCGAGCGGCAACTCCTCGTGGACTTGGCGCGCGATGAGGATCTTCTCCTTCGCGTCGTCGAGGTTGTAGGAGACGAAGACGGCGGTGTGCTTCTCGCGCAGGTGGCAGCGCGCGAGCGCCTCCAGCGCGAAGAGGAACGAGAAGCCGACCTGGCGGCTCTTCGTGACCCACCGGAAGCGAGAGCGGTTGTTGAGGAACTCGCGCTGGTACGCCTCGAGCACGATGGGCTCGTCGTCGTAGGCCATGAGCCCCGTGACGAAGCCGGGCTCCGTCACGAGCCACTCGGCGAACTCCTCCTCGGTGCGCTTGACGATCCCGAGCGTCATGCAGCCCTCCGCGACGTCGCGAGCGACCTTGCCTTCCTGCGGAAAGGAAGCCTGCATGGACGACGAGGAGAGCGACCATGACCGCCTACGCCGACACCATCTCGCGCCCCGCGCGCACCCTGACCGAGAGCGAGCAGCGCCTGCTCCTGAAGGTCACGGGTCAACACGTCGATGGCTTCCGGGACCACTGCATCTACTCGCTGGCGATGGGCACCGGCCTGCGCGAACACGAGATCCTCGCGCTCGACGTCGGCGATGTGTTCGATGACGCCGGCCGCGCCAAGCGCCGCGTCGCGCTCCGCGTGTTCAAGCGCTCGGCGAAGGACTCGGCCCCGCAGGAGGTGCTGCTGCCCGACGTCGTGCGCGCCAAGCTCGAGAAGCTGCTGGCCGCGAGGAAGCGCGCGGGCGAGACCGTCATGCCGAGCACGCCCATCTTCGTGAGCCGCCTCGGGCGACGCCTGTCCGCGCGCCAACTTCGACACGCCTTCGGCGTCTGGCAGGAACGCGCGGGCTTCGACCGGCGCTTCAACTTCCACTGCCTGCGCCACAGCGCCTGCACCGCCGTCTACCGCGCGAGCCGCGACCTCCGGCTCACACAGCGCTTCGCCCGCCACAAGTCGGTGGTGACGACCAGCATCTACACGCACCCCTCGGACGAGGAGCTGCTCCGGTCGGTCCAGGGGCTGGTCTGCTGAGGGCGCGGCGGGACAGCGGGCGGGGCTCGCGGCTGTCCACACCCGCGTAGGCGACGCCTCGCGACCTACTTTCTGAGCAGAACCGAACGCGCCCGCGTGCTCGGTTTCCCGCGCGGCGCTCGGTTTCGAATCCCAGTGCTGCTCAGTTTCCCAAAACTGGCCCTCTCGAAAACGGCCCCAGGCACCCTGGGGCGGGCGCGCGGCGCCACGAAAATTCGACCCCTCCCCCCTTTCGGCAGATTGTAGGCATACGTAGGCCGATGCCGGCCCGCCGACGCCAGGGGCCAGCATGGTAGGCGCGCGCAGCGGGGGCGCGTCGGCACCGCCGCTAAGAGAGAAAAGCGGCGGTTCGCACCCGGCGCGCTGCGCGTTCTTGGGGAGTTGCGGCGCCTCGTCGGCGCCTCGGACGCGGAGGCCAATGGCCGCTTTCCGTGGATCCGCGCCGTCGACGCGGGCGAGGCCGGTCTCGGCGGCGGCGACTGCGATCTCGTGGGCGCCCGCGTGTTCCGGCTCGCCCGGAGGTGAACTCGTCGTGCTCGAGCGCTCGTCGCTGGTCGGCGGCGTAAGGCCGCGGAATCCCGCGAGCAGCGCGATGCGCGCGTGTTCTTCCTGCCCGCTGCGAGCTTGGTGGGCGGGCCTCTGCGCGGCTCCGCTGGTCGCGTCGTCCTGGCCGCGTGGGCGCGCGGCGGCGCCGGGGGGCGATCATCCCTCGTCCTCCTCGGCTTCGGCGCCACGTGGGCCAACGTCGGCGGCGTCGTGCGGGGCCAGCGCGGCCTCGACGCGCTCGACGGCGCGCAGCACGCGGTTCTCGATCAGCTCGTCGTCGTCGGGGTCGGCGCCCATCGTCTCGGCGAGCTCGCGCGCGAGGTTCACCAGGTCGCGCAAGGCGGGGCGGAGGTCGCGGGAGAGGTTCGGTTCCTGGTCGGCTCCTTCGAGCGAGGGGCCGGGGGGAAACCGAGCGCTCAGTTGCTTGCCCGCGCGCGCTTGCTCGGTTTCATTGCTCACTTCCTCCGCGCGCACGTCGATGACGACGCCGGCCATCGCCGGCGTGGCGCTCTCGGTCTCGCGCATCATCCGCGCGTAGCGCTCTTGCAGCGCCTCGAGCGAGAGGATGTTCCGCACCTCCTGCCGCGAGTCGGCGCCGCCCATGATGAAATGCTTGAGGCGCACGAGCGTGTTCACGTCGGCGGGGCTGTCGGTGCGGACGCGCCCGTCCTTGAGCGCCTCCTCGAACTTCACGAGGAAGTCGTCGATCATCGCGACGAGGCGAGCCTCGCCGACGGCGAGCGCATCCGAGCGCAGCTCGACGAGCTTCTCGTCCTTGCGCGCTTCGATCCGCATCGCGGCGAGCTTGCGGCGCTTCATCGTGTTGTGGCTGCGTGCGTACTCGGCGATGACGCTGGGCACGACACCGTACTTCTCGGCGAGCGCGCGGTACGATGGGTACACCGTGGTGGTCTTGCCGTCGTCGAGGATCTGCACCTCGCCGAAGACGAGCAGCCGGTCCAGCTCCTCGAAGGGGATGAGCGGCGCGTCCTGATGGCGAGGACGACCGGGCCTGCGCTTCTCCTTCGGCGCCTCGGGCTGGCCTGCGGTGGGCTCGGGCGCCGCTTCGGCGTTCTCGGTCGACTCCTCGACCTTCGGAGGTGGCGGCTTCGGCGTGTCGAGCTTCGCCCGCAACTCGGCGCGGCGCTCCGTGGTGCGATGCTTCTTCGCGAACTCGGCGATCAGGCTTGGCGAGACGTTGAAACGCGCGGCGACGTCTCGCTGGGTGAGCCACACGCGCTTCGCCTCGTCATCGGGCCCGGGGACCACCTCGCCCTCGACGAGCAGGCGCTCGACCTCCTCCGGCTGCGAGAGCTTCGGCCCTTCGTCCTTCGTGGGCCTTCCGCCGTTGGCCTTCTTCTTCGCCATCGTGTTCCTCAGAAGCCGCTCGCGAGCAGCAGCGGGGACGAGGCCCCGAACAGCGTCTTCAGGCGTCGCAGCGCCCGCGACCGCTGGCGCTTCAGCCGCTGGTACATGCGCTCGCGCTCGAGGTCGTCATCGGGGCCCAGGCGCTCGACGTAGCTACGCAGCAGCTCGCGCCGGAGCACCGTCGCCTCGACGACGTCGAGCCCGCTCGGCGAGATGCCCTCCTCGACGGCGCGCTGAAGGAGCAGCACGAGGTCGTAGAGCTTCTCGTCGGTCGAGGCCCGGCGCGGGGCGAGTGCCTCGGGATCGGCCTCGGCCACCGCCTCGACGTCGAGGCTCGGGTGCCGGTGATCGCGCTCCTTGCGAAGGAACGCGAACACCTGGCGCTCGGTCCGCTGACGCAGTCGCATCGCCACGCGATCCGTGCGCTCGGAGAGCGGCAGCTCCGTCAGCGCCGCGAGGAACGACGTGACCACGAGCTGGTCGAGCTCGTCGCCCGGGACCGTATCGCTGACGAGGCGGTTCCGCAGACGCACCAGCATCGGCGAGAACGCGACGAGCAGCATCGACGCCCAGAGCGCGGCACTGCTCGCACGGTGCTCGCCGATGAGCGCCCGCGTCATCGCCTCCCGTGCCGGGTAGGTGCTCTCCGCGTCGTCGTCGAGCGCGAGGAGCACCGAGGCCACGTCGGGGTGCGCCTCGAGCGCGGCCTGCCTCATGCGGCCCGCCTCAAAGACGCGCCGAGGAGCGACGAGCGCCTCTCGGCGCAGCCGCTCGATGACCGTGCGGAGGGCGCTCTTCACTTGTCCCTCCGGGCCCACCACTCGGCGACGAACTCGAGGAAGTCGTCGAGGCTCAGCGCGACGAACGGCTCGGCGCGGTCGTCACGGATGATGGCGATCGGGATGCGTCCGGGCGGGGCCGCGTCGGTGGCCTGGCGAAGCGCGGCCCGGACGTTGGGCTGCTTGCCCCGCTTGGCCTCGGGCCAGAACACCGGGCAGTCGACGTCGGGCGTCTCCTCGCCCGTGCGGAACTGAAGGCCGCGGCGGACCTGCGCGTCCGACATGGCCTCGCGGAAGCGCTGGACGAGCTCGCGCTCGAAGCCGGCGCCCTTCCTCCGAGAGTACGCGCCGCTCATGCCCGCACCTCCCGAACGAAGCGCGCGGGGATGCCGAGCCGCTTCGCCTCACGCAGCTCGCGCTCCATCCCTTCGGTGACGAGCTCGCCGAAGACGCGGACCTCGTCGCAAGTGGCGAGCAGCTCGAGGCAGAGCGCGAGCGCCTGCTCTCGACCCGTGGCCTCGTCAACGAGCTGCGGCAGGTAGAGGTGCGGCGCGATGGGGAGCACGCCGTCGTCGAGGAGGAATTGACTGATCGCGCGGACCCGCTCGATGTTGCCGGCAGGGTCGGAGGCGAACGGGTGGCAGACGTAGACGCGTCGCCGGCGACCGGCCTCGAGCCGACGATGGCGCACCAGCTCTGCGGTCCTGTAGTGCAGCCCGTCGAGCACCTCGGCGTAGGCCTCGCCCGGGTAGTCGCGCCCGTAGTCGAGGCGCCACGGACCGTACTGACGTCGGCCTTGCGCGAGACGACCGAGGAGCGCGTCGCAGATCTGTCGCTCATCCGCCGGGAGCCCGGTGATGAGTCCGCCCGCGCGCATGCGCTCCACCAGTCGTCGGGCGACCTCGAGCGCGCAGCGCGCATCGGCGAGCGCGCGGTGCGGGTGCGGACGCTCGAGGCCCAGCAGCTTCGCCAGCGGGTCGAGCGACGTCGACGGCAGCTCGCCCGTGACGACGAGCGGCCACGCGAGGCTCGCCGTGTCGAGCCGGTGGTAGTCGACGTTCGGCAGGGCGAGACCGGCGCGTCGGAAGCCCGCGTCGAGGAAGGCCCAGTCGAAGCCGACGTTGTGGCCGGCGATGAGGGCTCCGTCGAGGAGCGGCGCCACTTCGAGCAGCGCCTCGCGGAGCGGGAGCGCGCGCTCCCACGCGGCCGTCGAGAAGCCGTTGATCGCGAGGGCCTCGAGCTCGGCCTCTCCGAGGCGCTCGGGCGCGACGCGCGTCTCGTACTCGTCGATCACCTCCAGGGTGCGCGGGTCAACGCGGACGACGCCGATCTCGACGATGTCGTGGCGCGACGGATCGAGCCCCGTCGTCTCAAGGTCGACGAAGGCGACGGTCGTCTTCGGCGCCCGGCGCTCCAGGCGCGGAACGTAGCGAGGGATGATGGGCGCGGCGTCTGCCGACGCCGGGTCGAGGGACGGCGGGAGCAGCATCACGCCACCTCCTTCGCCCAGAAGCGCGGCGAGACCTTCTTGTCGGCGTGCGCGTCGAGCTCGGCCTTGAGCAGCGAGACGCGAGGCTTGTCGAGCTTCTTGCCCAGCGACTTGAGGAGCGCGTCGAGCGCCTTCTTGTCGATGGTCCCGAGCTTGCCGAGCACCTCGTCGCGCGAGAGCCCAGTGGCCTCGGAAAGCAGCGAGAGCGTCGGATCGAGCGGGTAGTCGAGGCTCGTCGTGGTGAACATCCGGTAGCGGACGCCGCCGAGGACGAGCTCGTCCTGCTCCGTCAGGTGCGCCTTGAGGATGTCCTCCAGCTCCTCCTTCCGCGCGTAGAGCACCTTGGCGAGGCGGGCGACCTCCTCGCGCTCGCGCGCGACGGCCTCGAGGTCCGCGAGGTCCTCGCAGAGGAACTCGCGCTTGCTCTTGAGCGCGTCGGCGTACGCCGGGCACTGCTTGCGATGGTCGCAGTAGGAGCAGTTGGCGTTGAGGCGCGCCGGGTACTCCGTCGCGGTCTCGGTCTGCCGTCCGAGCGTCTCGACGTAGGCGAGCGCGTCGGCGAGTTGCTCCTCGGTGCGCGTCGTCTCCTGCCGGACGCCGTGGCGCAGCATCCAGAACGTCAGCTTCACCTTCTTCGCCCAGGGCCAGAGGCGCTGCGCGGCCACGTGGTAGAGCGAGAGTTGCAGCGAGGTGTCGACCTCGTCGCGCGTGAAGAGCTGGTGGTTGGTCTTGTAGTCGATGACCTCGACGGTCTCGTCATCGACCCAGTCGACGCGGTCGATGAAGCCGAGGACCGTGAACGGCCCCACCGGCAGCCGGAACTCCTTCTCGATGGCGAGGACGTCGCGGTGGTCGACGACGCCCTGGTCGCGGATGAAGTCGCGCAGGATGCGCAGCCCCTCGGCGAACACGTCCATGCCGGTGAGATGCTCGGCGCTCCACGCCTCGCGATAGAGCTCGATGGCGCGCTCCTCGGAGAGCGGACCCGAGCGCTCGTCGTCGAGCACCTCCTTCATCAGCCGCTCGAGGACGGCGTGGATGGTCTTGCCGAAGCGGAGCGCCAGCCCGAGCTCGGCCTGCTTCTTCTCGATGTAGTGCAGGCGGTAGCTGAGGGGGCACTGCTCGAATCGCGCAAGCCGCGAGTACGAGAGGTGCTGGTTCTTGAACGGTGCGTTGGTCATGAGCGCCTCGAAGGGCGCTCTGGGCGCTCAGGGTTGTTGGGGTTGGTCTTCTCGATCTTCTCGAACGAGACGATGTGCGAGCCCGGGAACACGCTCATGACGCGCGCGAGCGTCGCGGCGTGTTCGGGTGTGATCTCCTTGCGGTCCCGGCCCGTGTAAGCGGGCACCAGCCAGACGTCGCCGTACGTCTCCGAGCGCAGGAGCACCTTGACCCCGAGCGCCTTGAACGACTCGATGTTGTCGGTGGTGAAGCCGCGGAGCTGGTCGACGTCGACGGCGGGCGTCGTGTCGGCGTCGAGCCTCGGAGCAACCGTCATCGGTGCGGGCGGCGACGCCTTCGGCGCCGGTGCGGGCGTGGCGACCTCGGGCAGCGGGTTGCCGAACAGGTCGCGCGCCACGGGCTTCGGGGCGGGGGGCTCCTCGAGGACGGGCGCGGGCGCGACGACTGGGAGCGGGCGCTTGTTGGGCCCGTTGTGCTTCTGCCACTCGGTGCAGACGAACTCGTCCGGCAGGAGGCACGTGCCGCCCTGTTGGAAGTGGAGGCAGCGCTTGCCCTCGCCCCGCGTGTACTTCTCGCAGGTGATGCCGGGCGGACGTTCGGCGGCCGGCGTGGGCGGCGGCGGTGCCGGTCTGATGAGGTCCCTGAGAGCCATCGCGTTCCTGGCCGGCGCCTTCGAGTGGCGTCGGTGGGTGGGGAAACGCGGGCTCGTTCAGCGAGATGGGACAGGCTTCGGACGGGCGCCGACGAATTCGTACGCGGAGGGGACGTGGAGGACGACGACGCGGCGGCGGTCCTCTTCAGGGCCGAATCGCGCGCGCTCGGAGCGGGCAACGACGACGTTGCGAAAGTGCAGCCACCCGAAGTGGAAGAGGCTCCGGGCTTCAGCCTGCGTGAGCCGTCCGCGTCCGGCCTTGAACAGCGCGGGTCCCGCCGACGCGAGGTGGACTGCGATGTGCTCGTCCTTCAGCCGCATGAAGTGCTCGCGCTCCTTCAGCGTGCCCTCCTCGATGCCGAGCAGGATGTTGAGCACCAGCTCGGGGAGCGCGTGCCGCTTGTCCTCGGCGTACCGGCGCTCGCGGTTCATCGAGCGCATCAGGCGGTCCGCGGAGACGCGCGAGATGAGCCCGGCCTGCGTGAGCCGCGCCGCGAGGCGCTGGAACTCGAGGATGAGCGCGTCGCGCTCCTCCTTCGTCGGGAACGGGAGCGGGGCGTTCGAGGCGTCGTGGTCGGTGGCGGTGTCGTTCATGGGTGGGGAAAAGCGACCCTGAACGATGGAACGGGACAGCGACCTCGCAGGCGGTGACCGGGACGGCGTTCGTACCTGGGACCCCAGGACAGAGACTTGGCTGACCAACGCCGCCACTGTCAGCCACTTTCCTTAGTGATGACGGCAGCTTGGCTCGACCTTGGACAGTGGACGCCGTCCGGTGGGTAGCAGCACATGCTCTGCACGAGATCTTCTTCGAAGCGCATGAGGCTCGGAGATGCCCCAAGAAATCGCGAGCTCGTTCTGGGTAGACCTACTCGAACAAAGCTGTCCACAGAGAGAAGAGATACGTAACTAATGAAGAAGAGAAGGGAAACGGCTGGACAGCGACGTGTCCGGGCCTGTCCACCTGCCGTCCACCAGTCCCAGGCGCGAACCCCGTCCCGGCGCCTTCAGCTTCGAGCGGCGCGCTGTGACGATCCACCGGGAGGCGCGGAGGGGCCGGCGACGCTCAGCGCCAGAGCTCCATCCGCAGCCCACGCGTGTCGACCGGCGGCGACGCAGGGATGACAGCGGCCACGCCCGATGCGATGCGGGCGGCGGACCAGCGCGCGATGCACGCGTCAAGCAGGTCGTCGGCCTTCACGCCCACCGGGAGACGCGGCCCCAGGAGCTTCAGGGGGGTGGCGAGCCCAAGGCGCGCCAGCAGGCGTTCACGTTCAATCCGCCCGGCCTTGCGCTTCTTGGAGTGAACCATCGGCTTGCCGCCGTTCGCTTCGGCGAAGGACAGCTCGGGATGGGCTTCGCGTACGACCTGCTGGTGCTTCGGGGTGAGCGCGGCGTCGACCTGGTCGATCTTGGGTACGATGGCGAAGGCCTGCTGGGACAGGCCGGGCGCGCCCGGGTTGCTCCCTCTGTTGGCGCTCGACACCGTCGCGTAGTCGCCGCCGGCGCGACACGCCGCGACGGCGCTGCGGGTCGGAGCCGAGAAGACGCTCGATGCTCGCGATCCGAGGAGCTGCCGCGCGTCGACTTCGCATGCGCGTCCGCCGGCCACCGCGAGGTCGAGGAGGCCGATGGGGATGTCGACGGCGATCACCGACGGCGCTTCCGGCAGCGCGAGCACCGCCGCGAAGTCGGGCACGACGCGCGCGACCCGGGTGTTGAGCGCCAGGTCGTGCAGCACGACGACCCAGCCCGTCTTACACCCATCGACGCCCGCGACCCACGCCATCACTCAGGGCGCGGCCAGATAGCCTTCGCCTTCATGAAGACCAGATCCGTCCGCTCGCGCAACTCTGTCTCGGTCCACCGCTCGCGCGCCGCGATCCACTTGTTCATCTCGAAGTGGCTGTCGCTGAGGAGCGCCTTCTTCTTCGGGAACGGGTCGTTCGAGAGCTCGCTGTTGTAGCCCGTGAGCGTGAGGTTCCCGAGGAGGTCGAGCCACTTCTCGTGGATGTCGTCGGCTCCAGCGCCGAGCATCGTCCGCCACTCGGCGTTCAGCGTCTGCGGCATCACGTGCTCGATCGTCGCGCTCTCGAAGGTCGCGGGCTCCTTGTGGTCGTGGTGCTCCTCGAGCGTCTCGAGCAGAAACTTGCAGCGGTCGATCGGCTGCGCATACGCGCGGTAGCGGAGGAGCGACTCCTTGAACTCCTCGTCCTTCGGCCAGCGCCGCCCGCTCGTTCCCGCCGCGAGCGTCTTGCTGAGCCAGGCGGGGATGTCGGCGTTGGGCATCTCCTTCGCGATTGAGAGGAAGATGCGCTTGAGTTGGTTCGTCGGGACACCGCAGACCGTGCGGCGCACCGCGAAGGACTCGATCGTCGCTAGACACTTCGCGACGTCCACCGCCGAGACGATGCCCTTCGACTTCGCCTCGAGGAGCTTCAGGATGAAGGGGTTGGCGGTCGCGATCTCCCAGCGCCGCAGCCGACCGAGCCCCGTAGCGATGTTCTCGTCGATCGGCTTCTTGAGTCCAACGATCTCGGCGTAGAGCAGCGAGGCCTGCTGAATGCGCTGCAACTCCGCGGCGATGGAGGCGTCTGAGACCGAGAGCAGCCGCTTCTTGAGAACGCTGTAGATCGCCGACTTCGCGACCTCCTCGCCGGTCATCATGAGGAACTGCCTCATGAACTCGGTGAGGTGCTCGCCGGGCAGCAGCGCCTGCATCGGGAGCCACGCCTCCTCGTAGGACTTCTGCTGCGCGTTCGAGTGCAGGCGCAGGAGCAGGTAGTTCCGAATGAGGTCGGCTTGGGTGAGCGGAGCGCCCTTGGCGTTCAGGCTCTCGAAGATGAGGTACGGGTCGTCCGTGTCGCCGAGGTGGATCGCGACGACGGTGAGCCGGTTTTGGATGGCGTTGGTGAGCCGGTCGAGGTCGAGCTTCTCGCCGTCAGAGTCCGTGCCCGCGATCTTCTTCTTGAAGAACTCCAACGCCTCCGTGAAGCGCGTGCCGGGCTGGGGCTTCGCGCCGACGAGCGACTGGAAGGCAGGGCGGTCCGGCTGCGTCGGCAGGAGCTTGAAGTAGTCGAACTCGTCGTAGTCCTCGTTGATGAGGAGCTTCGTCAGTCGCCGGTACTCCTTCGTCTCCGGGTCGAGGAACGCCCGAATGGCGCAGATGAGCACCGCGATCGTCGTGAGGCGCTGCTGGCCGTCGATGACCAGGAACTTCGACACGCCGACGGGCACCGAGCGCGCGGGAGCGGTCACGATCGCGCCGGTGAAGTGCGTGGCGACCGTGTCCTCCTCGCTCCGCTCGTACTGCTCGAGGAGGTCGGCCCAGAGCGTCTCCCAGTCCTTGGTGGTCCACTCGTAGGAGCGCTGGAACAGCGGCACCATCATCTGCTTCGTGCCGTCGAAAAACTCTGTGATCTTGCTAGAGCGCCGAATAGGTTAGGTCACGCCGCGAGTTGGTAGCGCGCGGCAACCTC
>JBKGHI010000409.1:0-5050 GCA_046520405.1 Myxococcus sp. 1LA | reverse complement strand
GTTCGTCGGGCAGGGCCTTCAGGGCCTCGTCCGCGGCGGCAATCGCTTCGTCGGGCGCGCCGGCGGCCAGCGCCAGCTCCGCCTTCAGCGCTCCGGCGCGGCCTTCAGCACGGGCGTCAGCTCCGCGCCGCGCGCCTCCACGCTGATGAGCACCTGCCGGGCCTCGTCTGTCTTGCGGCCCTGGTAGGTGTGCGCCAGCGCGGCGGACACGCGGGCCAGCAGGTGGTCCGGGTTGACGCTGGTGGCCTTGGCGAAGGCCTCCACCGCCTGCGGGTACTGCCCTTCGTCCAGCAGGGCCTCGCCATACGCGGTGGTGAAGCGCGGATCTCTCCAGGCCGTCTCCGCCGCTCGGGCGAAGGCCTGCCGCGCGCCGGGGAGGTCGCCTCGGGCCTGGAGCGCCTGGGCCCGGGCCAGCGTCAGCCGGGCGTTGTTGGCGCCCCGGGCCTCCAGCGCGGCCAGGTATTGCTCCGCCTCGGTGGCCTTGCCCGTGGCCAGCAGGTGGAGGGCGTGGGCGCCGTAGCGCTCGCCGGACTGGGACTCCAGTTGTTCGGCGCGGGAGAGGTGCTCGCGGGCCTTGGCGTCCGCGCCGGGCTGGCGGTGCTCCAGCCACAGCACCGTCTGGATGTCGGCGGCCAGGGCCTGCGCGTCGCGGGACTCGGCGTCGATTTGGAAGAGGGCCTCCAGCTCCGCCAGGGCGCGCGCGAAGTCGGCGGGGTTGCCTCGCTGCGCGGCGGTGCGGGCCGCGCGCAGGTGCTCCTCCGTCTGTTTGCGGACGGTGCCTCGGTGGACGAAGAAGGCCACCGCGCCCGCGAGGAGTACCGCCACCACGCCCACCTGAACCAGCGCGCTGGTGAGGCTTTCGCGCCGCTGCCAGTCCTTGCGCCCTTCGGTGCCCATGGACCTGTCCCCCGCGCTGGAGTTGGATGTGCGCCGGCCGTTGTGCCGGGTATAGGAGCCGCGCTCAGATAGGAACGGTCCCCCAGGCTGTCAACGGGGGCGGCGGCGTGAACACGGACGTGGGAGGTCAGAAGTATGGCGGTACACACGGCGCTACCCCCCGAGGCATTCGAGCGGGTCGCGGAGGCATTCGGGTTGGGAGCGGTGCGCGAGGTGACGCCCATTCCCCAGGGCTCCATCAACACCAACCACCGCGTGGAGACGCAGAGCGGGCGCTACTTCGTGCGCCACACCACCGTGCGCTCCGCGGAGGACCTGCGCTTCGAATCCGCGCTGCTCGCGCACCTGGCCGCGTACCACTTCCCTGGCCCCGTGCAGTTGACGACGCGCGACGGGGCGACGTTCCTGGAGATGGAGGGCGGCCGCGTCAGCGTCTTCCGCTGGCTGCCGGGGGAAGAGCTGCGCCATCCGGCCCTCACCGCGGACCACTTGGAGCGGCTGGGCGCGGAGCTGGGCAAGCTGCACCGCGACACGCAGTCCTTCTCCGGCACGCGGGAGAATCCCTACGGCCCGGCGATGGTGAGCGGCTGGCTGGAGGATTTGACGGCGCACCCGGACGCGGAGCTCGCGGCCGTGGCGCGTGAGCTGCAACGCGACATGGAGACGTCGCGCACGGTGCGGCAGGGGCTGGAGCCTCGCGGCGTCATCCACGCCGACCTCTTCATGGACAACGTGAAGTGGCTGGGCGACCGCGTGGGCGCCTTCTTCGACTTCGAGATGGCGTGCCGGGAGGACTACGGCCTGGACGTGGCCATCACCCTCAATGCCTGGTGCTTCGACGGCGGGCATTACCTGCCGGAGCTGTGCCGGGCCTTCATCCGCGGCTACGTGGACGTCCGGCCGCTGTCCGCCGTGGAGCGCACGAACCTCTTCGGCCATGCGCTCTATGGGGCGGTGCGCTTCACGGCGAGCCGCATCCGGGACTACCACCTGTCGCCGCTGCCGGCGGACAAGCTGGTGCGCAAGGACTACCGCACCTACCTCAACCGGGCCCGGGCGTTGAATGCCATGGGCCCGGAGGGTTTCGCCGCGCTGTTGGGCCTGTGACGGCCACGGCCGTCAGATGCCGGTGACGATTCTCCAGACGCCGTCTTCCTTGCGGAGCACCATCTGCTCCAGCTCGGACTCCTTCATGGGGCGCGAGTGGAGCGACGGCATCCGCCAGGAGGCGTTCCAGTAGTAGATGGCGGCGGCCACGCCTTCGCCCACCTGGATGCGGCGGACGCTCAGCTCGATGCGCGGACCCTGGATGCGGGCGAACACCTTCTCCAGGTACGGCACCAGGTTGTCCGACGTCAGGTCATCGCTGGGGTCGCTCGGCGTGCCGCCGTCGTCCTGGAACGAGGGCGAGATGAGCTTCTGGATGGCCGGAGCGTCCCGGGCCTCCAGCGCGGTGCGGTACTGCTCCATGACCGCGAGGATGGCGCGCGTGTCGGAGTTGTCGACGATGTCCGTGCCGGGGATGCGCTTCGGGGCGCACGCGGCCAGCAGGGACAGGACGCTGAAGGCGAGGAAGCGTTTGAGCATGGCGGGGCCTTATTGGGACAACCCAAGGGAAGTCAACCCATTCCCAGGCCCCGCCAGGGGCGGGCGGGGGACTACCCGGGGCGGATGACCTCGGCGATGAACCGGTTGAGCACCGGAACCTCGTTGTCGAGAATCTTGAGCCCTTCCGCCTGGATGACCTTCTCCGCGATGAGGCCCAGCGGCTTGAGGAGGAAGGGCAGCTTGAGGGTGATTTCGCCTTCCATCACCCGCTCCGTCTGTCCGCCGCCCACGTCGCGGAAGCGCATGGTGCCGGTGTTCACCAGCATCTTGGAGATCTTGTTCGAGGTGGGGACGTTCTCGAACGTCAGCTCCTTGCGGCGCTTGTCATAGGTGGACGACTCGATGAAGGCGAACCACTCAGGGGGCACCGTCTTGGGGCCAATCTTCTCGATGACAGGCTTGGGGCGGTAGCGCACCCGGCGGCGCACGACGTCTCCGTCCGGCTTCACCTCCAGGGGCTGCAACTCCAGCAGCACGCCGTGGTGCTTGAGCAGGAACTCGAAGTACCGCGGGTCGAGGAGCGCGCGCTCCACTTCATCCACCGTCCCCTGAATCCGATGCCGCGACTCGAAACGCATCCACGTCCTCCTTGCCAGGCTGGCACGTCACCGCTGTCTGGTTGCCTGCCTAGCGGAAAGCGTGGCTAGCGGAAAGCCTGTCGTGGCACCAGCAGTCCGCGGAAGGTCTTCTCCTCGAAGTCGCAGCGCTCCCGCCACTCGTCGGCGGAGGCCCGGTAGGCGGCGCCAAAGTCCGGTAGTGCACCGACTTCATGCCGGACCGCGCCGCAGTCCCCCGCCAGGTACGCGGACTCCACCCGCATGCGCAGGGCCTCGCGCCGCAGCGCCTCTGGCAGGTCCTCCGCCGCCAGGGCCTGTTGCAGGTACCCCGTCGCGAGCACCGGTGAGCCCACCTGCTGCAACCGCCGACCCATGAGGTAGTTGAGGTACGGGTCGGAGGGGACCGCCGTCAGGGCGCGGGCGAGGAGCAACAGTCGGACCTCGTCCTGGCCGGCGCGGAAGTACGCCTCGATGGGGCCCTGGCGCGCGGTGGACTCCATGGCGGCCAGCTTCACCTGGGCGGTGCGCGTCAGCTCTGGCCCGGCGTCCTTGGACAGCACCTGGTCCAGGAAGCGGCGGGCCTCACCGGGTTGCTCTCGGCGCAGCGCGACGTCCGCCCGCGCCATGGCGACCTCCGCCTCCAGCACGGCCTGGCCCTTCGTGCGGTCACCCATCGCGGCGAGCACCGCGTCCGCGTCCGCGTAGCGCTCCAACTGGGACAGCGCGATGGCCTCGCCCAGGCGGAAGGAGGGTTCCTCGGGCTGGAGCTCGGCGGCGCGGCGGTAGCGCTCCAGCGCGTCCTCGGGGTCGCTCGCCAGGGCTTGCCGGGCGCGTCGGACAGGCGCGCCACCTCGCGAGCGCAGGCGCGGGTGAAGAGGCTGCCGGTGCGGAAGCGCGCGAAGGCCCGCGCCACGGAGGCTTCGTCCAGGGGGAGCGCGTCCACGTGCTGCTCCCACTCGGTGACGAGCTCTCCCAGGGGCCGGCCATACGCGGCCTCGAAGTCCGCGTGCGCATACAGGGTCCGCAGCCGCTCCGCGCCGTAGGTGTCCGCCAGGTAGCGCAGGAACGAGCCCGCCACGGTGTAAGCGCGCGCGGGCGCCGACTGGTAGAAGCCCTCCGGGCCCATCAGCTTGCGCATGTCCGGCGCCAGCTTCTGCCGGCGCATGCCCGCCGCCCACTGGTGCAGCGTGAGGTCGCCCTGCACCGGGCCATCCGCGGCGACGGCGAACCCCTCGATGACGCCCATGAGCGGCCAGACGCCCAGCCGGGTGGTGACCCGGAAGGGGCCGCTGCCCGCGGGAGCGGCCATGACGTGCGCCAGCTCGTGGTGGAGCACGGAGTGGGGGAAGGACCGGTCCTGGATGTGCAGCTCGTGGCGCCAGGGCTTGGCGAACTGCGTGCGGCCGGCGCCCACCAGCCGCTGCTTCTCGTGCTCGTCGCGGTACAGCCAGACGTGGATGGGCTCCGTGGGGGCCACGCCCAGGAAGTGCCGAGTCTGGGCCCAGCGGAACTCCAAATCCCGTGTGAAGCGGTCCACGTCCTCGCGCGGTTTGCCTCGCCAGTAGTGGAGGACGAAGTGCTCTGTCTCGCGCAGGCCGCCCAGCTCCTTCGTCAGCCACGCATCCGTCATCCGCAGGCCCAGCGCGGGGCCGCGTGCTTCCATGTAGGCGATGGCGGCCAGCGGCAGGGCCAGCGCGGCCAGGGTGCTCCGGCGGAGGCCCGCGCGGCGCAGGCGCCCCGTGCCCAGGTCCAGCAGCGCGGAGGTGAGCCCGCGAGCACGCTGACCCACAGCAGCGTCTCCAACCGGAACCAGCCCAGCGCGGAGGAGACACCCAGGGCCTCGTCGTAGAGGGGGCCGGGCATGTGGCCCAGGAAGTGGTTGAAGGCGAACACCTGGGGCCCGGCGACGATGGGCCACGCGGTGGGGACGGCCGAGACGAGGACGAGGAGCGCGTACAGCCCCACGGCACGGCGGGGGCGCTCGGCCG